>NZ_KB897927.1:0-238889 GCF_000377285.1 Thioalkalivibrio sp. ALE25
ACCAACCTGGTCGGCTTCGGCAACATCCTGGAGGGCTGCCGCCACAACGGCGTGGAGCACCTGGTCTACGCCAGCTCCAGTTCGGTCTATGGCGCCAACACCACCATGCCGTTCTCGGTGCACGACAACGTCGATCACCCGCTGAGCCTCTACGCCGCGAGCAAGAAGGCCAACGAGCTGATGGCGCACACCTACAGCCACCTCTACGACCTGCCGGTGACGGGCCTGCGCTTCTTCACCGTCTACGGCCCCTGGGGCCGCCCGGACATGGCGCTGTTCCTGTTCACGAAGAAGATCCTGGCGGGCGAGCCGATCGACGTCTTCAACTACGGGCACCACCGGCGCGACTTCACCTATATCGACGACATCGTCGAGGGCGTGATCCGCACCCTGGATCACGTGGCGCCGCGCAACCCCGAGTGGAGCGGGGCCGAGCCGGATTCCGCCACCAGTGCCGCGCCCTATCGGCTCTACAACATCGGCAACCACGAGCCGGTGGAGCTGATGCGCTACATCGAGGTGCTGGAGGACTGTCTGGGCCGGAAGGCCGAAAAGAACCTCCTGCCGCTGCAGCCGGGGGATGTGCCGGACACCTATGCCGATGTCGAGGCCCTGCGCGAGGATGTGGGCTATGCCCCGGCCACCCGCGTGGAAGACGGCATCGCCCGGTTCGTGGACTGGTATCGCGAGTACTACCGGGTCTGATTCCCGGGCGGGGCCTGCCGGATGGCGAGCCCCGCCAGGGCCTTCCTGCGCCGGACCTTTCCTTGCCTTCGCGCAGCCATGCAGCGGGTGGGTGCCAGGAACCTGTGACCTTCCGGTGAGTCCACCACAGACATGGACGCAAAGGAGGTATCGGGATGAGCCAGACAATACTGATGGTCGTCACCAGCCACGGCGAGATCGGCCCGGGCCAGGCGACCGGCGTGTGGTTCGACGAGTTCGCCGAGCCCTATGATCGCTTTCGCAAGGCCGGTTTTGAGGTCAAGGTGGCGAGCCCGAAGGGCGGGCCGGTGCCGCTGGATCCGAAGAGCCTGGAGGCCAGCCATCCGGGGGCGGCCGCCGTGGCCGCCCAGGAAGCCCTGGACGACACGATCGCACTCGATGCGGATATGCATCACGGGGCCTATGCCGCGATCTTCTTCCCTGGCGGGCACGGGACCATGTTCGATCTGCCGGACAACCCGCATGTGCAGCGCCTGGTCGCGGAGTTCCTGGAGAACGACAAGGTCGTGGGTGCGGTCTGCCACGGCCCGGCCTGCCTGGTCGGCGCGATGCTGGCCGACGGGAGCTCGGCGGTGAAGGGGCGCAAGGTGGCTGCCTTTACCAATAGCGAGGAGAAGGCGGTGCAGCTGGACAGCGCGATGCCGTTCCTGCTGCAGGACAAGCTCCAGGAGCTGGGTGGCGAGGTCGAGACCGCCGATGACTGGGCGGATCACGTGGTGGTCGACGGTAAGCTGGTGACGGGCCAGAACCCGCAGTCCAGCAAGAGTGTGGCCGACGCGATCGTACGCCTGCTGCGCGAGGCGGGCTGAGCGCCCGCCAATGGGGCCGGGGCCAGGTCCCCGGCCTTTATTGGGCCGATTTGTGAATCCGGTTCAAAAATCGGATTGGGTTCGATATGCTGCCCGCCATGAGCACCGAGGATCGCAGAAGGCGCGAGCGTGAGGCGCGCGAGGCGCTGTTTATCGAACGGGCCCACGAACGGATCCGCGAGGACGGGCTGCTGGGCCTGCAGATGTCGAAGCTGGCGGCGGATTGCGAGTACGCCACCGGGACCCTGTACCAGCACTTCGAGTCCCGCGAGGACCTGCTGGCGGCGGTGGCGGCGCGCACGACCCGCGAGCGGGCGGGGCGATTCCGGGCCATCCCGGGGCTGACCCTGGGCACGCGGTCGCGGATGCTGGCGATCGTTCTGACCGATATCGATTTCGCCGCGCAGAATCCGGACTACTACCGGCTTACCCAGTACCTGGTGACCGAGGTGGTGTGGGCGAATGTCTCGGTGGCCCGGCGCGAGGCGTTGCTGGAGGCGGGGCGTCCGATCAGCGAGGCGGTCCACGCGGTAGTGGCCGAGGCCCGCGAGCGCGGCGACCTGCCGCCGGCACGCGAGATCTCCGAGGAGGAGATGGGGCTGGGGCCCTGGGCGCTGAACGTGGGGATGCAAAGCCTGGCCAATGCCCGGGGCCTGCTGGATGCCTATGACATCCATCGGCCTTATGACCACCTGATCCGCCATTTCCACGCCCTGATGACCGGCTGGCGCTGGGAGCCGCGACTGGATCCGGACGAGCCCGCGGTGGTGCGCGCCGAGACCGACCGTGTGCGGGCGTCGCTGCGCGCGGCCGGGATCGGCGAGCAGATCGCCGATGACGGCTTGAACGCGGCGGACTGACCCGACCGCGCATATTCATGACGCCGGTGGGGATTGACCCGCCGGCCCGGGAGACTTCGATGAAGCGTTTCATCTTGATGCTGGTGGCGGTCGCCATCGTGCTGGGCGGTATCTTCGGCTTCAAGGCCTTCGTGGATCAGCAGATCGCGGAGTACTTCGAGGATATGCCGGAGCCGGTGGTCACCATCAATGCCGCCGAGGTCGCGACCGATACCTGGACCCCGCGGGTGCGCGCGATCGGCAGCCTGGAGGCGGTCCAGGGCGCGACCCTGAGCTTCGAGGCGCAGGGCATCGTGCAGGCCATCCATTTCGAGAACGGTGCCCGCGTCGAGGCTGGCGATCCCCTGGTGGATCTGGACACCACCCTGGACGAGGCCGAGCTGGAAAATCTGCGCGCGGCCGAGCGCCTGGCGCAGCGCGAGCTGCAGCGAGCGCGCGGATTGATCGAGCGCAACGACATCTCGGACTCCGAGTTCCAGCGGCGCGTGGCGGAGGCCGAGCAGGCCGCCGCCTCGGTGAAGGCCCAGGAGGCCCGCATTCGCCAGAAGAGCCTGCGCGCGCCCTTTGCCGGGGAGCTGGGCATTCGCGAGGTGAACGTCGGCCAGTTCGTTGGGCCGGGTGAGCCGATCGTGGTGCTGGAGGCCCTGCAGCCGCTGTACGTGAATTTCACCCTGCCCGAGCGGCGTCTGGGCGAGGTCGCCCTGGGGCAGCAGGTCGAGGTGGAGGTGGATGCCTTCGGTGATGCCTTCACCGGCGAGGTGACGGCCATCGAGCCGCGGGTGCGCGCGGCCTCGCGCATGTTCCGCGTGCAGGCCGTACTCGCGAACGAGGAGGGGCGTCTGCGTTCTGGCCAGTTCGCCCGCGTCACGCTGGATCGCGGCGAGGCGGAGGAGGCCGTGGTGGCGCCGCAGACCGCGATCCGCTTCGCCCCCTGGGGGCAGTCGGTGTTCGTGATCGAGGAGGATGACGAGGGCCAGCTGCGGGTGGAGCAGCGTCTGATCGAGACCGGCGAGCGCCGGGGTGACCTGGTGCGCGTGCTGGACGGACTGGAGCCGGGCGAGCGCATTGCCGCCAGCGGGCTGCTGAAGCTGCAGAACGACACGCCGGTGGAGATCACCGAGGACGCCCAGCCCGACGCCGAGCGCGATCCGCGCCCGGCGAATCGCTGAGCGGGGCCCGGCCATGCGCTTTACCGACATCTTTATCCAGAAGCCGGTGCTGGCCACGGTGGTCAGCCTGTTCATCCTGCTGTTCGGGGTGCGTGCGGTATTCGATCTGAACGTGCGCCAGTTCCCCGAGGTGCAGAACGCGGTGGTGACCATCAGCACCGCGTACATCGGCGCCGATGCCGATCTGGTGCAGGGGTTCATCACCACGCCGATGGAGCGCGAGGTGGCCGAGGCCGAGGGGATCGACTATCTGGTCTCCACCAGCCGCGCCGGCATCAGTATCGTCGAGGCCCACCTGGAGCTGGACTACGACCCCAACGAGGCGCTCACCCAGATCTCGGCGCAGGTCGACAAGATCCGCAGCGACCTGCCGGCCGAGGCCGAGGACCCCGTCGTGGATCTCTCGGTCGGGCAGGACGTGGCGGCGATGTACATGTCGTTCTACTCCGAACGGCTATCGAACAACCAGACCACGGACTACCTGATCCGCGAGGTGCAGCCGGAGCTGGCCACGGTCAACGGGGTGCAGCGCGCCGAGATCCTGGGCGCCCAGAGCTTCGCCATGCGTGCCTGGCTGGATGCCGACCGCATGGCCTCCTTCGGCGTAACCGGGCGCGACGTGCGCGAGGCCCTGGAGCGCAACAACGTGCTCTCCGCCGTGGGGCAGACCCGCGGCTCCATGGTCGGGCTGGACCTGACCGCGGACACCGACCTGCAGCGCCCGGAGGAGTTCGAGCAGCTGATCCTGTTCGAGGCCGACGGCGACCTGGTCCGTCTGGGCGATGTCGCCGAGGTGGAGCTGGGCTCGGAGAGCTACGACACCTCGGTGCGTTTCAATGGCCAGGCGGCGACCTTCGTGGGCATCGAGCTGGCGCCGGACGCCAACGCGCTGGACGTGATCGCCGAGGTGCGAGACGTCTTCGACGAGCGCATCCTGCCGCGCCTGCCGTCGGGGCTGGAAGGCGAGATCGTCTATGACTCGACCGACTACATCCAGAGCGCGATCGACGAGGTGCTGCTCACTATCGGGCTCGCCCTGGCCATCGTCCTGGTGGTGATCTACCTGTTCCTCGGCTCGCTGCGCAGTGTGCTGATTCCCGCGGTCGCGGTGCCGCTGTCCCTGGTGGGCACCTTCATGCTGATGCTGCTGATGGGGTTCTCGCTGAACCTGCTGACGCTGCTGGCGATGGTGCTGGCGATCGGCATCGTGGTGGATGACGCGATCATCATGCTGGAGAACATCTCGCGGCATATCGAGGAGGGGATGTCGCGTATGGACGCGGCGATCCAGGGCGCGCGCGAGCTGGCCTGGCCGATTGTCGCGATGTCGACCACGCTGGTGGCCGTGTTCCTGCCCTTGGGCTTCATTGGCGGGTTGACCGGGACCCTGTTCATCGAGTTCGCCTTCACCCTGGCGGCGACCGTGGTCATCTCCGGGATCGTCGCGATCACGCTGTCGCCCATGATGTGCTCCAAGATCCTGCGCGATGGGGCCGTGGAGAGGCGCGGGCGCATCGAGAGCTGGCTGGATGCGCGCTTCGAGTCCCTGCAGGGCCGCTATCGCCGGCGCCTGCACGGGGCGCTGAACGACCGCTTCACCATTGCGGTGTTCGGGGCCATCGTGCTGGTGTCCTGCTACTTCCTGTTCGTGACCTCGCAGAGCGAGCTGGAGCCGCCGGAGGACCAGGGCTTCGCGTTCTCCATCATGGAGGGCGATGCCTACATGGGCCTGGACTGGCTGGAGCGCAACACCGCGCTGACCGATCGCTTCTTTGACGAGATCCCCGAACTCGAGAACATCTTCATCGTGAACGGGTTCGGTGGGGGTCCGGGCATCGCCGGTGCCAGCAACCAGGCCCTGGGCGGCTTCGTGCTCGCGCCCTGGGATCAGCGCGAGCGGGATACCGAGACCATCCTCGAGGAAGAGCTGCAGCCGCGTCTGGACCGGATCCCGGCGCTGGAGGTGTTCGCCATCCAGCCGCCGCAGTTGCCCACCCCGGGCGATGGCGCGCCGGTGAGCGTCGTGCTCGGGTCCACCGGTTCGTTCGAGGAGCTGGAGCAGTTTGCCGACGAGATCGTGGGTCGGGCGATGGAGACCGGGCGCTTCATCTTCATGGATACCGATCTCGACTTCGACCAGCCCCAGGTGGACCTGAAGATCGACCGCGAGCGCGCCGCACAGCTCGGCATCGACATGGCCACGCTGAATGCCGATCTCGCGACCATGCTGTCCGGCGGCTTTGCCGGGCGCTTCGCGATGGAGAACCGCAGTTACCGCGTGATCCCGCAGGTGCAGCGCAGCGAGCGCCTGAACCCGGAGCAGCTGGAGGAGCTGTTCACCCGCACCCGCGAAGGCGAACCGGTGCCGCTGTCCAGCATCGTGA
Organism: Thioalkalivibrio sp. ALE25; assembly: GCF_000377285.1. Classification (NCBI taxonomy): domain Bacteria; kingdom Pseudomonadati; phylum Pseudomonadota; class Gammaproteobacteria; order Chromatiales; family Ectothiorhodospiraceae; genus Thioalkalivibrio; species Thioalkalivibrio sp. ALE25. Next base: position 5,949 of record NZ_KB897927.1, read on the forward strand.
CGCTGGAGGAGACGGTGACCCCGCGCTCGCTGAAACGCTTTCAGCAGCTCAACGCCGTGACGCTGTCCGGCGTGCCGCGCCCGGGCGTAACCCTGGGCGAGGCGCTGGACATCATCGACGAGATCGCCGCGGAGGTCCTGCCGCCGGACGTCAGTGTCGACTACGCCGGCCAGTCGCGGCAGCTGAAGGCCGAGGGCGGGGACCTGGTGGTCACCTTCTTTTTCGCCCTGCTGGTGATCTTCCTGGTCCTGGCGGCGCAGTTCGAGTCGTTCCGCGACCCGCTGATCATCCTGACCACGGTGCCGATGTCGATCGCGGGGGCATTGATCTTCATCAGCCTCGGGGTGACCTCGCTGAACATCTACACCCAGGTCGGCCTGCTGACGCTGATCGGCCTGATCGCCAAGCACGGCATCCTGATCGTGGAGTTCGCCAACCAGCTGCAGCGCCAGGGCCGGACCCTGCGCGAGGCCATCGAGGAGGCCGCGTCCCTGCGTCTGCGCCCGATCCTGATGACCACCACGGCGACGGTGGTGGCCATGGTGCCGCTGCTGATGGCCGCCGGGGCCGGCGCCGGCTCGCGTTTCGCCATGGGGCTGGTGATCGCCAGCGGCATGGCGATCGGCACGCTGTTCACGCTGTTCGTGGTGCCGGCCATCTACCTCTACCTGGCGCGTGATCACCAGGCGGCCAGCCGCGCCGAGCTTGCCGCGGATGCCGCTTCCTGAAGCCGCCCGGTCCGGCCCGCGCGCCGGGGTTCGGGCCGCCGGTGAAGCCGTCTGTGCAATCCGTCGCCACAAAGGCATGCACGGACTACGGTCTTGGACTACAATCGCAATCCGCATTGCGGCGCGAGCGACGGATTCCGGTCTGGCCGCGCCGCTGCGAACCGAACCCCTGCCGGTCAGCGGCCCTCCCGCTGCCCGGCTTTTATATAAACGATAGTCTATTGGTCGTATCTAGATTATTTATTTGTTATTAGTGATTGCCCTCCCTAATCTAGTCGACCGTCACGATTAACCAACGCGTAGGAGAAAGCCACATGGCCGCCAAGAAGTACTCCGCGGGTGTCAAGGATTACCGCGAAACATACTGGATGCCGGAATACATGCCGCTGGATACCGATCTGCTGGCATGTTTCAAGATCACCCCGCAGCCGGGCATCGACCGCGAAGAAGCGGCAGCCGCTGTGGCGGCCGAGTCGTCCACCGGTACCTGGACCACGGTGTGGACCGACCTCCTGACCGACATGGATTACTACAAGGGTCGGGCGTACATGATCGAGGACGTCCCGGGTGACGACGAGTCCTTCTACGCGTTCATCGCCTACCCGATCGACCTCTTCGAAGAAGGCTCGATGGTGAACGTGTTCACCTCGCTGGTCGGCAACGTGTTCGGCTTCAAGGCCATTCGTGCCCTGCGCCTGGAAGACGTGCGCTTCCCGATGGCCTACGTGAAGACCTGTGGTGGTCCGCCTTCCGGTATCCAGGTCGAGCGCGACAAGATGAACAAGTACGGTCGTCCGCTGCTGGGCTGCACCATCAAGCCGAAGCTGGGTCTGTCCGCGAAGAACTACGGCCGTGCCGTGTACGAGTGCCTGCGTGGCGGCCTCGACTTCACCAAGGACGACGAGAACATCAACTCGCAGCCGTTCATGCGCTGGCGTGATCGTTTCGAGTTCGTGCAGGAAGCGACCGAAAAGGCCGAAGCCGAAACCGGCGAGCGCAAGGGTCACTACCTGAACGTCACCGCGCCGACCCCGGAAGAGATGTACAAGCGTGCCGAGTTCGCCAAGGAGATTGGCGCGCCGATCATCATGCACGACTACATCACCGGCGGCTTCTGCGCCAACACCGGCCTGGCCAACTGGTGCCGCGACAACGGCATGCTGCTGCACATCCACCGTGCCATGCACGCGGTGCTCGACCGCCATCCCAAGCACGGTATCCACTTCCGTGTGCTGGCCAAGATCCTGCGTCTGTCCGGTGGTGACCACCTGCACACCGGTACCGTGGTCGGCAAGTTGGAAGGTGACCGCGCCGCGACTCTGGGCTGGATCGACCTGCTGCGCGAATCCTTCGTGCCGGAAGACCGCTCGCGCGGCATCTTCTTCGATCAGGACTGGGGCTCCATGCCGGGCGTGTTCGCCGTGGCCTCCGGTGGTATCCACGTCTGGCACATGCCGGCCCTGGTCTCCATCTTCGGCGACGACTCCGTGCTGCAGTTCGGTGGCGGTACGCTGGGTCACCCGTGGGGCAACGCCCCGGGTGCGACGGCCAACCGCGTTGCGCTGGAAGCCTGTGTGCAGGCGCGTAACGAAGGTCGCGAGATCGAAAAGGAAGGCAAGGAGATCCTCACCCAGGCCGCCCAGCACAGCCCCGAGCTGAAGGTGGCGATGGAGACCTGGAAGGAGATCAAGTTCGAGTTCGATACCGTCGACAAGCTGGATACCCAGCACAAGTGATCGCCCGAGTGCGGGCGGCCTGACGGGTCGCCCGCACCCTGACAGAACAAGAGCATAGGATTACCGACATGTCCGATATTCAGAACTTCAAGCCGGTACAGAAGTACGAGACCTTCTCCTACCTGCCCGAGATGAACGCCGATCAGGTGCGCAAGCAGATTGAATACTGCCTCGCCCAGGGCTGGAACCCGGCGGTGGAATATTCCGAGAAGGAAAACGCCATGTCCCATTACTGGTACATGTGGAAACTGCCGTTTTTCGGCGAACAGTCCGTGGAAGCGGTCCTTCAGGAAATCGAAGAATGCCGCCGCTCCAACCCGGGCATGATGGTTCGCTTCATCGCCTACGATAACTACGCCCAGAGTCAGGGCATGGCCTTCGTGGTCGACCGCGGTCGTTAAGAGAGGCCCCGGTGCCTGCCGGGCCCGGTTGCGGGCCCGGCAGTTCAGTTCAGCGTTATTTACCGTTGCTGCCGCCAACTGTAAGGAAGTGCCATGAGTAATCCGACATCTGCGTCTGAAGGTCTCTCGGGGCGCGAACGTGCCCTGGAACGGCGCAAGGCCATGTCTCGTAATGGCAAGGCTGCCGTGAAGTCGACCGGCCAAAACAAGGGGAACAGCCGTTCCGCCGCGGCTGCGCAGCAGGCGCGCCAGGCGAAAGCGGAACCCGCCCCGGCACCCCAGGCGCGGGAGCCGGAGACGCACTCCAGCGAATCGTCGTCGCCGGTCTCCTTCGAGACCCGCGACACCACCCCCGAGCGCCGCCCCGAGCCGGGCGCGCACGCGGGTGCCTCCAACGGCCGCCAGGCCGCCCTCGAGCGTCGCCAGAAGATGGCGCGCCAGGGCAAGAAGGCCGTAGGCCGCACCAACACGCGAGCGCAGGTATCCGGCGGCATGGCCCGCGCCGGCGCCGAGCGTTCGCGCCAGCTCGAAGCACTGGCCCAGTCGCAGAACGTCGAGGTCGACTGCTCGAACATGAGCGGTCGCGAGATTTGCCGCCTGCGCCGCCAGGCCCTGTCGACCGACGGCAAGAAGGCCGTGGCGCCGGAGCCCCGGCGGGAAGACCGCATCAAGGGCACCGAGCCGACCGCGTCCGAGCGCAGCGATGTGAAGAAAGACTGCGGCTGCGGTTGCAAGGGCGAGAAGTCCGGGCGTGAAGAGGCCCGCGACACGGCCCCGTCCCAGGAGAATGCCGTGGTCGAGAGCGGTCTCGATCAGCTGTGCGAAAAGGTCGAGTCCGGAGGCGAGGCCGCCGGTCCGCACCCGATGATCTCCGAGGTCCGTGCGATCTGCATGGCCCGCCGCGATGCCATGGCGCAGAACGGCAAACAGGCCCTGCGCCGCCGCTTCAAGAGTGGCCAGGCCCGTGGCGCGCTGCCGCAGGAAGGTGCCTGGAAGGCCGCCAAGCGCAAGGGCATGTCCACGCGCGAAGTGGCGCGCCAGCGGCGCGAGGAACTCTGCAAGCTGGGTCGTGGCTCCTCCGAGCCGGGCCGCCCCTGCGGACGTCCGCGTCCGGCGGAGGGCGACGCGCCCCCGAAGGTCGAGGAAGGCACCACGCTGGCCGGCAGCCACGTGAGTGGCACCCAGGTGGAGCGTACCTCCCATGTGACCGGCACCGAGGCGGGCAGCTGCTCGTCGATCACCGGTACCGAGTACCTGGGCCTGGAGCACTACGAGCGCTACTGCGGCGTGCGCCCGGCGGGCAATCCGCCCAAGGTCGGCACCTCGCATACCTCCCATGGCCAGTCCGTGAGTGGGACCGAGGTCGGGCGTTCGACCCGCGTAACGGGTGACGAGCGGGGTTCCTGCGAGACGATCACCGGTACCGAATACCTCAGTACCGAGCAGTACGAAGGCTTCTGCTGCACCCGTCCGCAGGCGGGTCCGGCGCGCACCAGTGTGATGGTGACGCGGAATGGTGAAGGCGTGTCGGGCACGTCGGTCGGGCGCAGCCCCAAGGTGACCGGCGACGAGTCCGGGTCCTGCCGCGATGTCACCGGTACCGAGTACCTGAACACCGCCGCCAGCGAGGTCCCTTGCAACACGGGAAAGCCGAACGGAGCGCCGATGAAGGTCGGCGTCATGCATACCCTTCGCGGTCGTGAACTGACCGGTACCGAAGTCGGGCGCTCCGTCAAGGTCACGGGTGACGAATACGGCAGCTGCAAGCCGGTTACCGGAACGGAATATCTCGGCACCGAACAGTTCCAGGGGTTTTGTGGTACCCGCCCGGAACCGGCGCCGGCCAAGGTCCAGGAGTCGCACACCATGGAAGACCAGAGCGTGACCGGGGTGGCCGTGGGCCGCAGCCCCAAGGTCACCGGCGACGAGAGCGGCTCCTGTGCCTCGCTGACCGGTACGCCGTACTACAACAAGTCCGACTTCGGGGATCTTTGTGATCGTCCGGCAGCCGGAGGCGTGCCCAAGGTCGGCGTGATGCATACCCTGCGCGGTCGCGAGGTGTCCGGTACCCAGGTGGATCATTCCATCCACGTGACGGGTGACGAGTACGGCGGCTGCAAGCCGATCACCGGCACCGAGTACGCCGGCTCCGAGCATTATGACGCCTTCTGCGGCGGCCAGCGTCCGGATGCGGCGCCGGAAAAGGTGACGGTCGGCCGCACCTGGAATCAGCAGGCGGTGTCCGGCACTGCGGTGGGTCGTTCCGCTCGCGTGACGGGTGACGAATACGGCGCCTGCAAGCCGGTCAGCGGCACGGCGTACATCGGGCCCGACCAGTACGACCAGTTCTGCGAGACGCAGGATGCACGGGTCGCCGAGACCCGCGTGGCGGAGCGTCATTCGACGCCGGCCCATCCGGTCTCCGGCAGCCAGCCGGGATACGACGAACGCGTGACCGGAACCGAGCGCGGTGCCTGTCAGGACGTCTCCGGTGCCCCGTATGTGGGTGCCAACGAGTTCGCCCAGACCTGCGCCAGCGTGGCCGGCAGTCTGCACCCGCGTCTTCGCCCGGAAGGGATGCAGGCTGCGGCTCCGGCGCAATCGGCACCGCAGGTTGCCGAGCGTCCGATGCCGAATGCCGGGTTCAGCGTGGCGACGCCGGCACGGTCGGCAGCGGAACGCCGCGAGCGTGTGACCGGCACTGCCTATGGCACGAGCGGACGCCTGACCGGCTCGATCAACAAGGCCATGGGGCTGGTGTCCGGTACCGAGGAGTTCCGCTACAACGGGGGCCAGCAGGCCGTCGCGGCGGCCCCGGTCGAGGAAGGCCAGAAGGTCGGTGCCGACCGAGTGACCGTGAACGGCAGCAGCAATGGAGTCTCCATTACCGGCGATGACTGGCAGCGCGGCGACCGGGTGACCGGCACCGAGGGCTTTTCCACGCGCCGTAACGCGACCCAGAAGGGCAATCCGCGCGGCGAAGGCCGCAGTGCCTACGTGAATCGCGAACTCGAACGCAAGGACGTGCCGCCGAGCAAGATCACGGGTTCCTCCGGGAACAGCGACGCCGGTTCCCTGGTGACGCTGTCCGGCGGGGCGCGCGGCTAAGGCCGGGCGAGGGCACAGGACGCCATGGTGCGAGGTCGTCGCAAGAACAGCACCCCGGGCTCGCGGTTCGCGAAGTCCCGGGCGGTGGCTGCGCGCGCGGCGGCCCCGGCCCCGGCGGCACCGGTTTCCGCGGTGCCACCGGCGGCCCCTACCGGCTCGTCCGGTATGGAGGCGACCCGGGAGCTGCGGCCGGGCCATCCGCTGGCGGATGTGGCGATGAACGAGCGCCTGCATGCCTTCGAGCGGGGGTTCCGCGAGCGCTTTGCGCAGCTGGTGCCGGTCCTGAGGGAAGTGCACGCGCTGCAACACGAGCGCGACTTCGAGGAACGGGCCCAGGCGATTGTGCAGGAGCAGCTGGGTTACCGCCTGCCGGAGAAGGCGCTGGAAGATGCCTGGATCAACGACCTGGACACGCGGGAGCTGTACCTGCACGGGACGTTCGAGCTGTTTGACCAGGTGGTGAACGAGTACTGGGCGGGTCGGGATGACCTGGTCGCGGAGGCGGAAAGCGCGATCGCGTATTTCCTCGACTGCGACTTTCACGAGGTGGACATCTCGCCCTGTTCCGATGGCCGTCTGCTGGGCTTGCGGCGCTTCATCCTGCGCCTTCCGGATCTGGCGGTACGGGTGAAGAGCTATGCCGGCGCGCAGTTCGACATCGAAGAGGATGTGCGCCACTGGACTAAGCGCGAGTTGCTGCGCTTCCGCGAGGGGCGGCCGACGACGGCCGATGTCCCCAGCCGCTATCTGAAGATCGCGGCCTACCACTACAGTGGCGCGGATCCGCTGCATCAGGGTTGCGCGGCGCACGGAAACAGCGAACGCGACGCGGCCGATGGCGCGCTGCACCAGCTGCGCGCGTTTCGCCAGGCGATCGAGAACACCTACTGCTGTGGGGCCTCGGTGGACACGCTGCTGATCGGCGTGGATACGGACACGGATGCGGTGAAGATCCACATCCCGGACGCCGACACGCGGATGAGCCTGTACCGCTTCGTGGACAGCGCGCAGCTGTACCGCGAGACGCAGGGACTGGACGAACAGGCGGCGTCGCTGCGGGTGTACCAGGCGATCCAGGATGCGATCCACCAGCAGGGCTGGGGACGCGGGAACGGCGCCCCGCACGAGGGCATGCTGCGGCTGATCTCGCGGCTGCTGCTGAACAATATTTCGCAGCTCGACTATGTGGCGCGTTACCACGGGGGGCACTACGCCGACGTGGGCCACCGGGAACGGGTGATCATCGTCGGCCAGGAGATCGAGGAGATGCAGGTGCGGAACTTCGCATACTTCGCGCACCTGGAGACGATGGAAGAGGGCTCCGAAGGTACGGACGTCGGGGTGAACAAGATTTTTCGGAAGTTGAATGTCGAGCGCGGCCTGCCGGTGCCGGTGGTGATTCATTACCGCTATGACCGCAAGGTGCCGGGATCGCGGGAGCGGGTGGAGGCACGCTGCCGTCGCATCCGCGACCAGATCATGGATCGCTATCGCGACCTCGCCGAGAAGGGCCTGATTGGCTGCCACATGGTGATCCGCGACAAGCGTAGCGGAAGCCGTCTGGAACCGCTGGCCGCCTGACGCACACGGGAACGGGAATGAAGATCTGCAAGGTTGAGAAGACGCTGGTTTCGACCAACCGCATCCGCGATCTGGGGCACCGGCCGTTGCTGGTGGTCCAGGAGAAGGCCGGTGGTCCGCGCACCGTCGCGGTGGACGCGGTCGGCTGCGTACCGGGTGACTGGGTGATCGTAGTCGGTAGCTCGGCGGCACGTGAGGCGGCCGGTGACAAGTCCTATCCCAGTGACGCGACGATCGTCGGGATCATCGATTACTGGGAGGAGCAGTAGCTCCATGGAAATCATGCAGGTGCAGGACGAACTGGTGGTGACCCGTCGCGTGGACGGGCTCAAGACCATGTCGCTGCGCGTGCTGGTGGACCAGAAAGGGGCCCTGAACGTGGCGGTGGACACCGTCGGGGCGCATCCGGGCAACTGGGTGTTCACCATCAGTGGCTCGGCCGCGCGCTACGCGCTGGACGACAACAGTATTCAGACCGATCTGACGATCGGCGGCATCATCGACCACTGGGACGATGGTGGAAAGAAGACGGAAGGGTCGAAGGACGAGGCAGGACGAGACCAGACCGATGCACAGCGCTCTGCTGGTTCCCGCAAGGCGGCGTGAGCGTCATTTTTTGAAAAACTGTAACTCCAGGAGAGAAGACAATGGCAACTGAACGTTTTGGTGTGGCGCTGGGCATGATCGAGACCCGTGGTCTGGTGCCGGCGATTGAAGCCGCGGATGCGATGACCAAGGCCTCCGAAGTGCGCCTGATCGGTCGTCAGTTCGTGGGCGGTGGCTACGTGACCGTGCTGGTGCGTGGCGAAACCGGTGCCGTGAACGCCGCCGTGCGCGCCGGTGCGGATTCCTGCGAGCGTGTGGGTGACGGCCTGGTGGCCGCGCACATCATCGCCCGCGTGCATTCCGAAGTGGAAAGCATCCTGCCCGAGCAGGTTGAAAAGTAATTCATCTGTAACGCTTGATAGGAGTTGAGTAATGGCTAGCGAAAACTTTGGTGTGGCCCTCGGCATGATCGAGACCCGTGGTCTGGTGCCGGCGATCGAAGCCGCCGACGCGATGACCAAGGCCTCCGAGGTGCGCCTGATTGGTCGTCAGTTCGTGGGCGGTGGTTACGTGACCGTGCTGGTCCGTGGCGAAACCGGCGCCGTGAACGCCGCGGTGCGTGCCGGCGCGGATTCCTGCGAGCGCGTGGGTGACGGCCTGGTGGCCGCGCACATCATTGCTCGCGTCCATTCCGAGGTGGAAAACATCCTCCCGGAAAAGCCGTAACTCGCGGTAGTCGAACGCCGTCGGGTCCCGGTTGGGGGTCCCGGCGGCTTTTTTCAAGAAGAGGTAGATGATGGCTAGCGAAATTTCTGGTGTGGCCCTTGGCATGATCGAGACCCGCGGTCTGGTTCCGGCGATCGAGGCCGCGGATGCGATGACCAAGGCCTCCGAAGTGCGCCTGATCGGTCGTCAGTTTGTCGGCGGTGGCTACGTGACCGTGCTGGTCCGTGGCGAGACCGGTGCCGTGAACGCCGCCGTGCGTGCCGGTGCGGATTCCTGCGAACGCGTGGGTGACGGCCTGGTGGCCGCGCACATCATTGCGCGTGTGCATTCCGAAGTGGAAGGCATCCTGCCGACGGCCCCGACCGCCAGCGGTTCGGCCAGCTGAGGCGACATCCATGTCCGATCCACGGATCGTGGGATACCTGAACCGCGCGGTCGCACACGAGCTGTCGGCGGTTCAGCAGTACCTGGCCCAGGCGCGGCTGACCGCGATGTGGGGCATGAATGACGTGAGCGACTGCCTGCGTCGCGATGCCCAGGAAGAGCTGGATCATGCGGATCGCTTCATGACCCGCATGTTTCACTACGGGGTCGCCCCGAACGGCAGCCAGCTGGCGCCGGTCCGGCTTGGCCGCTCCATGGCCGAGCTGATGGCCCGCAACCGCGAGCTGGAGATGGAGGCGGTACGGCTGTACGACGAGGCCGCTGTCTACTGCCGGCGCGTGGGCGCGGTGGACGATGCCGCGTTGTTCGAGAGCATCCTTGAGGATGAGCTGGAACACGTGCGCGAGATCGACGCCCAGGGCAGTCCCGCGTGATGCACGCGGACGCGGCAAGACGAGCGGAGTAGGCAATGGCGGATACCGATCTGGTGGTTCCGGCCGGGTGGGAGCCCGGCAAGGGGACCTCGGCGTCCATGAGCAAGCAGTTCACGTTCGAGCGCTACGGCATCACCCGGGAGTTTCTCGACCGCGTGGCCGAGCTGTCCGAACAGGACGGGTATCATCCGAACATCAGCTTCGGAACCACGTACGTGAACATCACGATTGACGCCCGAGACGGCGAGCAACTGGGAGAGGGCGACAAGGCCTTTGCCCTGGAGGTCGATCGCCTGGCTGCTGCCACCACCGGCTGAGCCGGGGGCATACTTGACGGGCCGGGCCGTCCCGGCCCCTTCCGCAGGAGGCTGTTGCGTGGGTTCGAGGGTAATCGCGGTAGTCAATCAGAAGGGCGGTACCGGCAAGACCACCCTGACCATGAATCTGGCCGCCGGGCTGGCGCGCCGGGGTCGCACCCTGGTGGTCGATGCCGACCCGCAGGGCTCGGCCGCACAGTGGGCCCGCATGGCCTCGGATGAACGGCCGTTCCCCGCATCGGTCTTCGCGGTAGCCGGGCCCCTGGATCGGGAGCTGAAAGCGCTGCGCAAGGACTACGAGCACATCGTGGTGGACTGCCCGCCGACCCTGGAGGGCGGTGCGGTCAATGGCGCGCTTGCAGCCTCCGACGAGGTGCTGATCCCCGTGCTGCCGTCTCCGGTCGATTTGTGGGGCAGTGTGCGGATGGGCCGGGGGCTGGAAGAGGCGCGCCTCAAGAACCCCAGCCTGCGCCCGTTTATCGTGGTCAATCAGCTCGAGGTCCGCAGTGCGCTGTCGCGCGCGATGAAGCATGCACTGATGGAGATCGATATCCCCGCCCTGGAGCAGACGCTGCGCCGGCGGGCCATCTATCGGCGCTCGGCGCTCGAGGGCTGTTCCGTCTTTGATCTGGGCAAGCCCGGCGAGGCCGCGGCGGCGGAGATCGAAGCCATCATCGAGGAGGTGTCGCAATGAGCAATCTGCAAGACAAGCTGGCAGCCGGCGTGCGCAGTGCACGCGAGGATCAGGACAAGGATAAGAGCCAGGACGCGGCCGCCAAGCCCGAAGCCTCGGCCCAGAAGGACACCAGCCAGGAGCCGGCGAGCAGCCAGCCGCGGGCCGCGGCCAGCACCAAGACCGCTGCCACCAAGAAGGCGGCCACCACAACCCGCAAGGCACCGGCGCGCAAGCGCACGACCACGCGGAAGAAGCCGGCCGCCACGCCCAAGTCCGGCGCATCGGCGCAGTCCACGTCCACCAGCCGGAAGTCGGCCGCAGCGAAAAAGCCGGCGGCAAAGAAGACGCCCAAGGCGGACAACACCGGAACCGAACTGCATCCCGAGCGGATCTGGCCCGACTGAGGGCTGCGTTCCGGCGGCCGGGGCTTGCCCCGGCCTTTCTGATTGAGGAGTCGAAAAGATGCAGGACGAACTACGCGATCACCTTATCACCGAAGAGCCGTACTACCAGCCGACCGCGGACGAGGTGGAGCTGTACGAGGCGGCCTATTCGGTGCGCATGCCCATGATGCTCAAGGGACCGACCGGCTGCGGCAAGACGCGCTTTGTCGAACACATGGCGTGGAAGCTGGGCAAGCCCCTGATCACCGTGGCCTGCAACGAGGACATGACCGCGTCGGATCTGGTGGGGCGCTACCTGCTGGACGCCGACGGAACGCGCTGGCAGGACGGGCCGCTGACCCAGGCCGCACGGCATGGTGCGATCTGCTATCTCGACGAGATTGTCGAGGCGCGTCAGGACACGACCGTGGTGATCCACCCGTTGACGGACAACCGCCGCGTCCTGCCGCTGGAGAAGAAGGGCGAGATGGTGGAGGCGCACCCGGACTTTCAGGTGGTGATCTCCTATAACCCCGGGTACCAGAGCCTGATGAAGGATCTGAAGGAGTCCACCAAGCAGCGCTTCGGCGCGCTGGACTTCAACTACCCCGATCACGAGACCGAGGCGCGCATCGTGGCGCATGAGGGCGGGATCAACGAGGACATGGCCGGGAAACTGGTCAGCGTTGCCGAGCGCGCCCGCAACCTGAAGGGGCACGGTCTGGACGAGGGCATCTCGACCCGCATGCTGGTGTACGCGGCATCGCTGATTGCCAACGGGGTGGCCCCGCTGGCCGCCTGCCGTATGGCGCTGGTGCGCCCGATCACGGATGACCCGGACATGCGCGACGCCCTCGACTCCGCCGTCACGACGTTCTTCTAGACACCCGCGCGGGATACGATGAGCATCCATCTGGAGGACTACCAGGACCTCCTCGAAGACCTCGGGGGACAGGCAGCCGAGGTGCTCGAGGCCTCGTGGCAGGAGGCCTCGCGTGCGTTCAGTGCCGCGGGCCTCAAGCGCTACTACCTGGAAGGGGCTCGCAGCCTGCATTCTCTCGGGCGTGGCTCGGAGATGGTGATCGCCTTCGTCCAGGAGACGCCGGATGTGGCGCAGGAACTGGGCGAGGACGCGGTCGGCGAGCTGGTCAGCTCGGCGATCAAGATGTACTCCAAAACCAGTGCCGCGGTAATCACCCTGCTGATCTCCACCAGCCCCATCGCCGCGCGGCGACTGGGGGACCAGGGTCTGTTCTCGGGCTATCTGCGCCTGGTGGACAACCTGCTGGGGCAGGCGCCGCGCGGCGTACGCCCGATGCTGGAACACCTCGACGAACTCCTCACCCACCTCACGCTGGGGGGGCTGCGTCGCTGGGCGAGCTGGGGGGCGCAGGCCCACCGCACGGACCTGGAGGCTCAGATCGCCTATTTCGGCCTGGAGTCGCCGGAGTCCCGTTCGGTGTTCCAGAAGGAACGCCGCGGGACACTGTTCGTGGATGTCCAGCGCCGCATCAACCTCTATCTGCGCTCGCTGTGGGCGCGCGACTTCTTCATGCGCCCCACCAGTGGCGACTTCGAGTCGCGCGAGGGCTACAAGCCCTACATCGAGGGCTTCACGATCTTCCTGCCGGACGCCTTCGACGACTGGGAGGGTCTGACCGGTCTGGATCTCTATCGTGCTACGGCGGCGCATGCGGCGGCGCACGTGGTCTTTACCCGCGAGATGCAGCCGGAGGAGGCCCCGCGGGGCGTCATCGGGGTGCTGACCGAATTGTTCGAGGATGCGCGCGTCGAGGGCCTGGCGACGCGCGGCTTCCCCGGCCTGCGCAACTTGTGGATCCCCCTGCACACCGCGACGCCGGATGACGGTGACGCCCCGCAGGCGCTGCTGGCCCGCACCGCGCGGGCCCTGCTGGACCCCGACTACCGCGACGACCACCCGTTTGTGGGCAAGGCGCGCGCGGCGCTGGCCGATCGGGCGGAGGACCTCGAGGCTGCGGGTCTGGCGCACGAACTGGCCGAGGCCCTGGCGCCGGAGTTCCCGGAAAAGGGCTACATGAATCCGCGGCAGGTGGCCCCGGATGTGCTCTACCGCGATGACAACCGCTATGTCTGGGCCTTCGGCCGCGAGGAAGACGACTTCGAGACGCTGATGGCCAGTGGCTCGAACCAGGAGCGCGTCTACGTCACACCCATGGAGATGATCAACACCCTGGATGTCCCCGGGGCCGGGGATGATGCCCAGATGATCATGGTGCTGGCGACCGAGTGGTTCCGCGACGGTGAAGACGAAAGCATCAACCAGCAGGAGGGCAAGGAGCCGATCTCGCTGCCCTACCACTACCACGAGTGGGACTACCAGATGCAGCTGGAACGGCCGCACTGGGTCACCCTGTTGGAGCGGCGTCCGAAGAAGGGCGACGTGGAAGAGATCGACGCCATCAACGAAAAGCACAAGCCGCTGATCTCGCGTTTGAAGTTCCTGATCGAGGCAATGCAGCCGCAGGGTGTGCAGCGCATGCGCAAGCAGGCCGAGGGCGACGAACTGGACGTGAACGCCCTCGTCGAGGCGCAGATCGATCTGCGCATGCGCCGCCAGCCGGACGAGCGGATCTACGTCCGCAATATCCGTCAGGTGCGCGACCTGTCCGTGCTGGTGCTACTGGATCTGTCCGAGTCCACCAACGAGCCCCTCGCCGATGGCGAGACGACCGTGGTCCAGCTGGCGCGCGAGGCCACCGCGCTGCTGGGCGGGGCCATCTCCAAGATCGGCGACCCCTTCGCGATCCACGGCTTCGCCTCCGATGGCCGCCACGATGTCGAGTATTACCGCTTCAAGGATTTCGATGCCCCCTACGATGATCACGCCCGGGCGCGGCTGGCCGGGATGAAGGGGCAGTTGTCCACGCGCATGGGCGCGGCGATCCGGCACGCCGGCCACCTGCTGCACCAGCAGGGCACGCAGAAAAAGCTGTTGCTGATCGTCACCGACGGCGAGCCGGCGGATACGGATGTGCGCGACCCGCAGTACCTGCGCCAGGATGCCAAGCGTGCGGTGGAAGAGGTGGGCAAGAACGGCGTCTACAGCTTCTGCATCAGCCTGGATCCGCAGGCCGACGAGTACGTGGAACGCATCTTCGGTGCGCAGCACTTCATGGTGCTGGACCACATCGAGCGGCTCCCGGAAAAGCTGCCGATGCTGTACGCCGGCCTGACCCGTTAGGGCGCACACGGTACTCGCATGGCCAAGACGGGGGGCAGCTCGACACCGCCGAAGGAGTCCAGCCTTCCGCAGGTGATGTTGAAGTCCGAGCTGCCCGCGCATCTGATCCGGCATGCGACCCTGCGCCAGTTGCAGGTGTTCGAGGCGATCGTGCGCCTGGGCAGTTTCACCCGGGCGGCGGAAGAGCTCTATCTGACCCAGCCGACCGTCTCCATCCAGATCAAGAAGCTCTCCGGTGCGCTCGGCCTGCCGCTGTTCGAATACGTCGGACGCAAGGCCTTCCCGACCGAGGTCGGGCTGCTGCTGTACGACACCTGCCGCGAGATGCTGGGGGCGCTGACCAATCTCGAGATGAAGCTCGCGGAGATGCACGGGCTGAAGCGCGGGCGCCTGCGTCTGGCGGTGATCACCACGGCGCAGTATTTCGCGCCCACGATCCTCGGGCAGTTCGCCAAGCGCTATCCGGATATCGAGCTGTCGCTGGAGGTCAGCAACTTCGACCGGGTGCTGGATCGCCTGGCCAGCAACGACGATGACCTGTACATCATCGGGCACGTACCCGAGCGGCTGACCGATATCGCCGTCTACCCGTTCGCGCCGAACCCGCTGGTGGTGATGGCCAGCCGCGACCACCCGCTGGCGGGGCAGCGCAACATCCCGATCGAACGCCTGGAGCAGGAGACCTTCCTGATGCGCGAGCCGGGTTCCGGCATCCGCGAGGCGACCCTGAAGCTGTTCCAGGAGCACGGCATCAACCCCACCGTGCGCATGGAGCTCGGCTCCAACGAGGCGATCAAGCAGGCGGTCATCGGGGGCCTGGGGATTGCCGTGCTGTCGCTGCATACCCTCAGCGCGGAAGGGGCCGGGGGGCCGGTCGCGCTGCTGGATGTGGAGCATTTCCCGATCCACCGCCAGTGGCACATCGTCCACCCCAGACAGAAGGTCCTGTCGGTCGTGGCCCAGACCTTCCTGGATTTTGCCATCCAGGACGAGGCGCGGGTGCGCGGTCAGGTCGAGGACCTGCTGGCCGCGTTCAAGGCGCAGGCGAGCTGACCAGGCGGCCCGCGACCGGCGCCCTGACAGCCCCTCCAGGGTCCCTTATAATTCACGTTTTATCCGGCCGGCAATGGCCGTATGCGGAGATCAGTCAGTGACCACGAGCAGCCGGCCGCGTATCAGCGGCACCCAGTTCATCAATGCCGACGAGTCGCCCCGTGCGCGCCTGAGCCTGAGCGCCTCGCATCGCGACCAGCACCACCCGGTGACCGGGACGGGTGGCGATCCGGCGTTCGGCGCCATCGACACCCCGCCGAACGAGAGCTGCGTGGTCTGCGCCCCCGCGACCCGCCGCCTGGCCGAGGAACTGTTCGAGGGGTGGAACGACGCCCTGCAGACCGGGGATGCGCGCAAGGTCACCGAGCGCTATGCCGAGGACGCGGTCCTGCTGCCGACGGTTTCCAACGTCCCGCGAACCACGCACGCCGAGATCCAGGACTACTTCGAGCACTTCCTCGAGAAGAAGCCCTTCGGGACGATCAACACCCGCAACGTGAAGCTCGGCTGCAACAAGCTGACCGACGCCGGCACCTATACCTTCCGCGTCACCGACGGCGGCGAGACCAAGGACGTCCCCGCGCGCTACACCTTCGTCTACGAAAACCGCGACGGCGAGTGGAAGATCGTCCACCACCACTCCTCGATGATGCCGACCGAGTGAACCGGGCCCGGGGCCGTTCTGCATCCGGCTGTGGCTCGGGCCTTCAGGGCCCGTTGGTACTGGCGTTCTTTAACGCCCGTGCAAGCTTGATGCCGGTCGCGATCAGGCCGACGTGGCTGAAGGCCTGCGGGAAGTTGCCGAGGAAGGTGCCGCTGGTCGGGTCGATCTGTTCCGGCAGCAGGCCCAGGTGGTTGGTGCGTTCGCACAGCGAGTCGTAGAGTGCCTGGGCCTCGTCCAGGCGACCCTGTCCCAGCAGGTTGTCCACCAGCCAGAAGCTGCACAGCACGAACGCACCCTCGTGTCCGGGCAGGCCGTCCGGGGACTCCTCCGGCAGATAGCGGTAGAGCAGGCCATTTCCGGCACCCAGGCGTCGCACGACGGCCTCGGTGGTGGCGATCATCTTCGGGTGATCCGCGGGAATGACACCGCGCCCCGGCAGGGCCAGCAGGCTCGCGTCAATGCCACCGCCACCCAGATGCTCGGTGAGGCTCTGGAGTTCGGGATCCCAGGCCTGCTCCAGGATCGCTTCACGGATCTGCTGCGCCTCGGCCCGCCAGAGGGCACTGCTTCCTTCCATGCCATTGGCTTCGGCCAGCGCGGCCCCGCGTTCCAGCGCGACCGCGCAGAGGGCGGCGGAGTAGGTAAAGGGGCGTCCGGCCGTGCGCACTTCCCAGATCCCGTGGTCGGGATTTTTCCACTCCGTGTTGGCGGATTCGACCAGGCGTCTCAGGCGCCCCCACAGGTGATCGTCCAGCGTGCCGCCCCAGCGTACCCAGCGCCAGGCGCAGTCGAGGATCTCGCCGAACACGTCATGCTGACGCTGCTCCACTGCGCCATTCCCCCAGCGTACGGGACCCGAGCCGCGGTAGCCCTCCAGTTCGGGGTCGCTGCGCTCGGGTTGAGGGAGGTGGCCGTCCACGTCGTACAGCACGCGTGGCCAGCCTGCGCGATCCACCGCGTCCAGGGCCCAGCCGATGAAACCGGCGGCCTCGTGGGTCATGCCGATATCGCTCATCGCATAGACCGAAAACGCCGCATCACGGATCCACGCGTAGCGGTAATCCCAGTTGCGGGGGCCGCCGATCGCCTCCGGCAGGGAAGATGTGGGGGCCGCGATCATCGCCCCGGTGGCGGTGTAGTCCATCAGCTTGAGGGTGACCGCCGAGCGGCGGACGAGGACTTCCCGCGGACCTTCATAATCGAAGTGCCGCATCCATCGTCTCCAGACCAGCAGCGTGGCCTCGAGCAGTTCCTGCGGGGTGCGGGCCTGGAACCGGTGCGTATGCGGCCCCCAACCGAGCAGCAGGTGATGCTGCTCGCCGGCCTCGAGCTCATGCAGGCTGTCCAGCGCCGCCAGTGGCAAGGAGGCACTCAGCGCCAGGTCCAGATCCGGCTGGTGGTGCAGGGCCAGGCGCAGGCCGGCGCCATGCGGCGCAACGCTCGCGCCACCGCGGGGCGCGATCTGCACCCGCAGGCGTACCCGGCCCTCCAGCACCTCGATCCGGCGCAGGAGTTCGTTGCGCCCGGCGGGGGCGTCCTCGGAAAGGTCCGCCCCCGCGCGCAGGGGGAGGCAGTCGGTGATGCGAACCCGGCCTTCCGGGCCGGTCATCTCGGTAATCAGCACGGCGGTGTCCGGGATGTAGCGCTGGTGCGAGGCGAGCAGCGGTTCCGGGGCCACGCGGAAGGCACCACCGCGCTGATGGTCCAGCAAGGCGCAGAACAGGGGCTCGGAGTCGAAGCGGGGCACGCACATCCAGGGGATGGCGCCGTCGCGCCCAACCAGCGCGGCGGTGGTGCAATTCCCGATCAGGCCGTGATCCTCGATGGGCAGGTAGCCGTCGATGCGTTGTACGGGGCGGTCGGACAGCGTCACTGCATCACTCCCTCGCCACGCAAGGTGGCCCACGTGGATCGGTCAGTCCCCAGGATCACCACGGATTCGCCGGGCAGGCTCAGACGCTCCGCCTCCACCACGATACCCGCATCGGAACACAACAGGCTGTGCAGCCTCCGGGCCCCCGGGCAGTCCAGGCGTTGCGGGGCCGGGGTCAGATTGCAGGCCAGCAGCAGGCCCGGTCGCTGCATCTGCAGCCAGCGCGCCGCTTCGTCGAAGCGCACCTCGATCGACTCCAGGCGGTCAGCGGCGAAGGTCCAGTGGGTGTGGCGCAGGGCGATCAGCGCGCGATACCACCGCAGGATCCGGGCATGGGGTGCGCGTTCCCGCTCGTCCCAGTCCAGCCGGGAGCGTACGAAGGTCTCGCGGGATTGTGGATCGGGGATGTCGCGGGGATCGCGCAGGAAGGCCGCGAACTCGCGCTGGCGGCCTTCGCGGATCGCCCGTCCGAGCTCGGCATCGACATGATCGGTGAAATACAAAAACGGGGCGGTGGCCGCCCATTCCTCGCCCTGGAACAGCAGGGGCACGAAGGGACTGGTCAGCACCAGGGCGGCCCCGATCTCCAGCAGGCCGGGGGCGAGTTGCGCACCGATGCGGTCGCCGCGCGCCCGGTTGCCGATCTGGTCATGGTTTTGCAGGCAGCCGATGAAGCGCCGCCCGGGCAGGTCGGACGCCGGGCGACCGTGGGTTCGCCGACGGTAGGGCGAGTAGCGGCCGTCGTAGGCGAGGCCCCGGGTCAGCACCCGGGCGAGATCCGCGAGGTCCCCGAAATCCGCGTAGTAGCCGTCGGACTCGCCGGTCAGCAGGGCATGCAGGGCGTGGTGGAAGTCCTCGTTCCACTGCGCGTCCAGGCCGTAGCCGCCGACCTCCACCGGCCGGGTCACGCGCGGGTCGTTGCGGTCGTTCTCCGCGATGATCACCAGGTGTCGTCCGAGCTCACGCCCCAGGTGCTGCACCTCGGCGGCGAGTTGTTCGAGGAAATGGGTGGCCGAGGTATCCACGATCGCGTGCACCGCGTCGAGGCGCAGGCCGTCGAGGTGGTAGTCGCGCAGCCACATCCGGGCGTTGTCGATGAAGAAGCGGCGCACGGCATCGCTGTCCGGGCCATCGAGATTGATGGCTTCGCCCCAGGGGGTCTGGTAGCGGTCGGTGAAGTACGGGCCGAACTGCGCCAGGTAGTTGCCGTCCGGGCCGAGGTGGTTGTAGACCACGTCCAGCAGCACCGCGATGCCCCGGCGGTGGCAGGCATCGACCAGACGTTTCAGACCTTCGGGGCCCCCGTAGGCGTGATGCGGGGCATACAGGTTCACCCCGTCGTAGCCCCAGCCGCGCGCGCCGGGGAATTCCGCCACTGGCATCAGTTCCAGATGGGTCACGCCGAGCGCGGCCAGATGGTCCAGCCGCTCGGTCACGCCGTCGAAGCTGCCGGCCGGGCTGTAGGTGCCGACGTGGATCTCCTGGATCACCGCCGCGGCCAGCGGCGGCGCCTGCCATCCGGCGTCGTGCCAGACGAAGCGGGCATGGTCCAGCCAGCGCGACGGGCCGTGCACGCCCTGCGGCTGCCAGGCGGAGCGCGGATCGGGGAACGGGCCGTTGCCGTCGACGCGAAAGGCGTAGTCGCTGCCGTGCACCACGTGTTCTGTCTCCAGCGACCACCAGCCATCCGCCTGGCGGTCCATCGGCATGTAATTGCCCCCGCATTCCAACTCGACCCGATTCGCCTCCGGGGCCCACACGCGCACGGTCGTCATGGCGTGGCCTGCTCGCGTTCGAGGAGGGCCACCGGAAACGTTGCCAGGATCTCCGCGACCGGGTGTTCGCCGCCTTGCAGCGTCATGCCGGACAGGCGGTTGCGCCAGATGCCGGAGGGTACCGTCATCCGAGTGTCGCGCCAGTCGCCCCCCAGCCCGAGCACCAGACGCGGTACCAGCACCAGCGCCCCTTCGCCGCGCAGGTAGGCGATCACGTGACTGGCGCGTTCGCCGCTGGCGCGCAGTGGGGTGTACGCGGCATCCGGGCCGAACCATTCCGGGTGACGTCGGCGCAGGGCCAGCGCCTGCTGCACCACCCACTGCTTGGGCAGGCCCGCGTCCGCGCGCGCCTGAATCTGTGCCGGGCTCAGGTGCTCAAGTTCTTCCAGCAGCCGGGCACGCGTGGCGAAGTCCACCGGGTGGCGGTTGTCCGGATCGACCAGGCTCAGGTCCCACAGTTCGCTGCCCTGGTAGAGGTCCGGGACCCCGGGGGCGGTGAGCTTGATCAGCGTCTGCGCCAGGCTGTTGGTGCGGCCGGGGGCGACCAGCGGCCGCAGGAATGACTCCAGCGCCTCGCGAAACCCGGGGTCTTCCAGGGTCCCGGCCACGAACGCGCGCAGGGCCTGTTCGTAGTCCTCCTGGGGCTGGGTCCAGCTGGTTTGCTGCTTGGCCTCGCGTGCGGCCTTTTCCAGGTAGGCCGTCATGCGCTCGGCGTCGATCGGCCAGGCGCCTACCAGGGTCTGATAGTAGAGATACTCGATCGCCGGGTCCGGCCATTCACCGGTGCGGTGGCGTGCGTTCTGGTGCATCCAGCCGCGCACGCCTGTGGCCCATGCCTCCGGGATCTCCGAAAGCAGCAGCAGCCGGGCGCGCATGTCCTCGCTGCGCTTGGTGTCATGGGTCGAAGTGGTCAGCATGGCCTCGGGGTGTTGGGCCCGGGCGCGGGCGCTGGCCGCGTGGAATTCGTCCACCGATAGCCCGAAGCGGCCGGGGTTACCGCCGACCTCGTTGAGGGCCGTCAGGCGGTGGAAGCGGTACAGCGCGGTGTCCTCCACGCCCTTGGCCATCGCCGGGCCGGTCAGCTGCTGGAAGCGCAGGGCGAGCTCGGTCTCGCGCTCGCCGGGGATGCGCAGCAGGAGCAGGTCGCGCAGGAACTGCAGCAGTTCGCTGTCCAGTTCCGGGCGGCGCGTGGCGGCCTGCTCGATCGCCATCTCGACATGGGCGATGTCGGCTGCCATCACGCCACCTTCGCGCGGGGCGAGGTAGGTGCGGTAGACCGGGAAGCAGGCGGCCACCTCCAGCAGGGCGAGGTACAGCTCGTGGCGGGTGTAGTCGCGGTGGCGCCGGTGTTGCTCGCAGATCGCCACGAACAGCGAGCTCAGGCGGTTCAGCTCGCTGCCGAGCAGGTCCTTCAGCACCTGGCGCTTGCATTCGTAGATCAGCCCCGGGTAGTCGGCGTCTTCGCCCGTGATCTCCTCGAACAGCCGCGTCAGCGGGGCCTCGCCGGTCGGGTCCACGAACAGCCCTTGCACGCGGTTGAGGAAGTCGTAGCCCGTGGTGCCGGCGATTGGCCAGTCGCGCGGCAACGGCTCGTCGGGCTCGAGGATCTTTTCGGCGACGATCCAGGTGCCTGGACAGGCGCGGCGCAACTGGCTGAAGTACTGCCCGGGGTCGCGCAGGCCATCCGGATGGTCGACCCGCAGGCCGTGCACCGAACCTTCCGCCACCCAGCGCACCGGCAGTGCATGCACGGCCTGGAAGACGTCCTCCCGCTCCTGGCGCAGCCCCGCCAGGTCATTGATGTCGAAGAACCGGCGGTAGCCGAGGTCGCGCCCGGCGGTGCGCCACCAAGCCAGCCGGTAGTTCTGCTTCTCGATCAGCGCGTCCAGGGCATCGGGGTCGGCGTTGATCCGGGCCACCTCGGCCGCGATGGCCTCGCCGGCCGCCGGGTCGTCGCGGGTGATTTCGTCCAGCAACTGGCGAATGACGCCCTGGTCGCGGTGCCGGCGTTCTGCGGAATCGGGCCCGGTGAGCCAGGGCTGCGGGAGGCGGGCACAGGATTCCGCGAGAAAGCCCAGAAAATCGATGCCCGTGGCGCGACCGGCGCGGTCGAGCAGGTCATTGAGCGAGGATGGATCCAGCGGGAAGCGGTGCTCGTAATAGGCCAGGTCGAACAGTCCGCCCTCGTATTGCAGCCGGATCTCGCCAGCCTCGAGGACGCGGCCGTAATGATCGCCCAGCACCGGGAGCAGGACCTTGTTGGGCCAGCGCTCCTCGGAAGACTCCCAGTCCACGTCGAAATGCATCGCGAACCGGCTGGACGGGCCGTTCTCCAGCACATCCCACCACCACGGGTTCTGGTCTCCGGCCACCGCCATATGGTTGGGTACGATGTCCAGAACCAGCCCCATCCCGGCGGCCTCCAGCGCCGCGCACAGGCGCTGGCGCGCCGCCTCGCCGCCGAGTTCGTCGTTGACCCGGGAGGGGTCGACGACATCGTAGCCATGGGTGCTGCCGCGCACCGCCTGCAGGATCGGCGAGAGATACACGTGCGAGATGCCCAGCCGCGCCAGATAGGGGACGACCTCGGCGGCGTCGTCCAGCGTGAAGCCCGGGTGCAGCTGCAGGCGGCAGGTCGCGATGCGTTCGGGCGGCAGGCGCTGCCCTTCGCGGCACTCGGCGGCGTCCGCGCTTGCTGTGCTGCCGAAGGATTCCTGCATCGCCCTCCGCCCCGACGCCCGACCGGCCCGCGAACGGGGCCCTGCTCAGCGACTGCGTCATGTGAATATGGACCAGATTCCGGGGGAAGGGAATGCATGCCCGACCGCAAGCAGCCATCGGCGCAGCGCCAGCGGTTGAGAGCGACCCCCTGCCGGGCCTCGGGGGGTGCGCAGTGGAATGGGGTAAGCTTCCATTCCGTACCCATCCCTGCAAAGGAGTTCCCGCATGCGTCGTGCGCTGGTATTGCCTGGCGGTTTGCTGTCGGTGTTGGCCGTTTCTCTGGTTTCCGTGAATGCGCAAGCGGCCGAGGCCGCGACCCTGATCCTGGATGGCGAGGAATACGTGCTGGAGATGGAGGTCTGCGATTTCTCCGGTGATGCGGATGATCGCTACCAGACGCTGGTGGCGCGCGCCGATACTGACCGCGGTCCGCTGCGGGTGTTTGCTTCGCGCAACGAGGTCGCCGGGATGCTGACGCATTCGATTTCGGCCCAGTTTGGCGATTTTCGTGCGGGGGGCGAGGTGCTGGAGGCCAATCGGACGCGCATGGGCGGGCAGTGGATCAGCGCCGCCGGCGGTGCGTCGGAGCCGCTGATCCGGATTGATGGCGGTGAACTGCATGCCGAAGGCCGGTTCGTCGATACCGGGATGACCACCGAGCCAGTGGACGGGCGCCTGACCGCGAGCTGCGATCGCCGATAAGGTTGGCGGAGCGGCTGCGGCCGCTGCATCATTTCCCAGCTGTTGGGCGTGCATCCGCCTGACCCCCTGACGTGTCGAATTTCAGGAGGCCTCCGGGATGATCAAGGAATCGGACTGGAAACGGTTCAGCCAGTTGAAGAAGACCGCGCTGGATCGCTACTGCGAGCGCGCCCTGGCCGATTGCCGGGCGGCAATGGAACAGGAAGACCGCTCGAATCACGAACGCTTTCTGGATCTCTATCAGCAGCTGAACGAAGCGAACGAGCGGCTTGCATTCATCTTCGATGGCCATGCCCGCTCGAAGGCGCTGGATCAGTTCCTGTGTATGCGGCGCGAAGGGCTGATCGAAGATGCAGAGCTGGAAGGCTTTACGGAGGCATTTCTGGAGCAGACCCGGCCGATTCGCCCGTAGCCTCGGCGCAGGCCGGCCCGATGCAGCAGGCATTGGCGATGACCATATGGCCAATGTTCCGGGGGCGGAAAGACGAAGGCCCGGCGGGTGCCGGGCCTTCGGGGGGTAGGTCAGGAGGCGAGTCGCTTGTATTTGACCCGGTGCGGCTGGTCGGCCTCGGCGCCCAGGCGCTTGTGGCGGTCTTCCTCGTATTCCTGGTAGTTGCCGTCGAAGAACACCACGTTGCCGTCCTCCTCGAACGCGAGGATGTGGGTGGCGATGCGGTCCAGGAACCAGCGGTCATGCGAGATCACGATCGCGGAGCCGGGGAAGTCCAGCAGGGCCTCTTCCAGCGCGCGCAGGGTCTCCACGTCCAGGTCGTTGGTCGGTTCGTCGAGCAGCAGGAAGTTGCCGCCGCTTTGCAGCAGCTTGGCGAGATGCACGCGGTTGCGTTCCCCCCCGGACAGTTCCTTCATGCGCTTCTGCTGGTCGGTGCCCTTGAAGTTGAAGCGGCCGACGTAGGCGCGTGACGGCATCTGGAAGTTGCCGACCTGGATGATGTCCTGGCCGTTGGAGATTTCCTCCCAGACGGTCTTCTCGTCCTGTAGCGCGTCGCGGCTTTGGTCCACGTAGGCCAGCTGCACGGTCTCGCCCAGCTCGATCGAGCCGTCGTCCGGCTGGTCCTGCCCGGCAATCATGCGGAACAGGGTGGTCTTGCCGACGCCGTTCGGGCCGATTACACCGATCAGCGCGCCGCGCGGCACGGAGAACGACAGGCCCTGGTAGAGCACACGGTCGCCAAAGTGCTTGGACAGGTTCTCCACCTCCAGCACCTTGTCGCCCAGGCGCGGGCCCGGCGGGATGTAGATCTCCTTGGTCTCGGAGCGCTTCTGGTAGTCGGTGGAGGCGATCTCCTCGAAGCGCTTCAGCCGCGCCTTGCTCTTGGCACCCCGGCCCTTCGGGTTGGAGCGCACCCACTCGAGCTCGGATTCCATCGCCTTCACGCGGGCGGCCTCGGCCTTTTCTTCCTGCTTCAGGCGCTTTTCCTTCTGTTCCAGCCACTGCGAGTAGTTGCCCTGGAACGGGATGCCCTGGCCGCGGTCCAGCTCGAGGATCCAGCCGGCCACGTTGTCGAGGAAGTAGCGGTCATGGGTGACGGCGACCACGGTGCCCTGGAACTCCTGCAGGAAGCGCTCCAGCCAGGCCACGGACTCGGCGTCCAGGTGGTTGGTCGGCTCGTCGAGGATCAGCATGTCCGGGCTGGACAGCAGCAGGCGGCACAGCGCCACGCGGCGGCGTTCCCCCCCGGACAGGGTCTTCACGTCGGCATCCCACGGCGGCAGGCGCAGGGCGTCCGCGGCCACCTCCAGCTTGCGCTCGAGGTTGTGGCCATCGGCGGCCTCGATCTTCGCCTCCAGCTCGCCCTGCTTGGCGGCCAGGGCGTCGAAGTCCGCATCCGCCTCGGCGTAGGCGGCATACACCTGATCCAGCTCGGCCAGCGCCTCCTTGATCGGGGCTACGGCCTCCTCGACGTTGCCGCGCACGTCCTTGCTCTCGTCGAGCTGCGGCTCCTGCGGCAGGTAGCCGATGTTGATGCCCGGCTGCGGCCGCGCCTCGCCGACGATCTCGGTGTCCACGCCCGCCATGATGCGCAGCAGGGTGGATTTCCCCGCACCGTTGTAGCCCAGCACGCCGATCTTGGCGCCCGGGAAGAAGTTCAGGTTGATGTCCTTGAGGATGTACTTCTTCGGCGGGACGATCTTGCCCACGCCGTTCATCGTAAAGATGTACTGCGCCATGATGCTCCTGCGACCTAAGCGGTTTGAATGAGGGGCGGGCCACTGACGGCCCGCACTGCGCCCGCACTTTACCATTCTGACGAGGGTGAAGCCCGAATGCCGCCGGATTTCGACGCCTGCCCGCGCGCTGGCCGGCCAGGGCGCTCGACAGGTTGGGCGGTGCCGCTGACAATGGCGCCATGATCGCGTGGTGGGAGGGCCTGTTGCTGGTGGGAGCCGGGGGTGCGCTGGGGGGGCTGGCGCGCTTCTGGCTGTCGCAGTGGATCGACAACCGCACCGGGGGCGGCCGCTTCCCGTGGGGGACATTGGCGGTGAATGCCTCCGGTGCGCTGCTGATCGGGCTGGCGCTGGGATGGGCATCGGGGCCGGCGCTGGCCTCCGGGCTCTGGCTGCTGCTGGTGGTGGGTGTGCTCGGCAGCTTCACCACGGTCTCCTCGTTCAGCCTGCAGGTGGTCGGGGTCGCGGAGCAGGACGGCCTGCGCCCGGCGCTGGTCTACGTCCTGCTGACCCTGGGCGGGGGGCTGGCGCTGGTGGCCATCGGGCACGCGCTGGGCCGCCTGGCAGGGGGTGCGGCGTGACCGGGTTTTCGCTGCGGCTCTCGCTGTTCGTCGCGCTGGGGGCCGCGCTCGGCAGCATGGCGCGCTACGGCGTCTCCTGGACCGGGCTGCACCTGGCCGGAACCGGCTTTCCCTGGGACACGCTGGCCGTGAACGTGGCCGGGTCGTGGCTGATCGGGCTGTATGCGGTGATCAGCGCGCCGGGCGGTTGCCGCCCGGCCGACCCGGTGTTTCGTCACTTCATGCTGGCGGGGGTTTGCGGCGGTTTCACGACCTTCTCGGTGTTCAGTCTCGAAAGCCTGTGGCTGATGCAGTCGGGTGCTGCAGGCCGCGCTGGGCTTTATGTGGCCGTGTCACTGGTGCTGTGGATCGCCGGCGTGTGGGTGGGCAGCCGCATGGGGCGGCGCTGGAACGCCACTGCGGCGCAGGGTTGAACCCCGCGGGGCGTGAGACTAAGTGCCGTTTCACGACCCGCGCGTCGGGTGATTCCGCGGTCGCTGGCGTGGCCCGGTCAACGGGCCGGCGGTTCGATGCGCGTCCGGCTCGGGCCCGCGTGTTCGATCCAGCCGTGGAGCATGCGCGGGGTGGTGGTGCCGGCCGCGCAGCGCCCGTTGCGGTCGATCACGATGGCCCCGCCGTAGCCCGCGAGCCGCTCCCGCAGGCGCTGCAGGCTCGCGTTCAGGGCCTCGGCGGCGCTCAGTCCAAGATATTCGACACGGTCGGCCAGTTCCCGGGCAAACACACTGCGCAGGAAATGCTCGCCATGCCCGGTCGCGGAGATGGCGGCGCTGTGATCGTCCGCATAGACGCCGGCACCCGGGATCGGCGAGTCCCCGACACGACCGGGGCGCTGGCCGGTCATCCCGCCGGTGGAGGTTGCCGCGGCCAGATGGCCGTGGCGATCGCGCGCGACCGCGCCGATAGTCCCGGGCGCGGGTTCGTCATGATCCAGTGTGACCCGGCCCTGGCACAGGGCGCGCTCCAGCTGTTCCCGCCGCTGCGGGGTGATCAGGGTCTCCTCGTCCACCTGCGGCATCCCGATCTCGCGGGCGAAGCTGGCGGCGCCGTCCGCGACCAGCAGCACATGTTCCCCGTCGTCGAGGATCGCCCGCGCCAGGCGGATCGGGTTGGCAATGCCGCGAACCGCGGCGACGGCCCCCGCAGCGAGAGCCGCGCCATCCATGATCGCGGCATCCAGTTCCACGCTCCCGTCCCGGGTCAGGGCGGCCCCGGTGCCGGCGTTGAACAGCGGGTTGTCCTCGAGCCGCGCCGCGCAGTACTCCACGGTATCCAGGGCGGTATCGCCCCGCGCCAGCCGCTCGCGACCGGCCTCCAGTAACGCGTGCAGCGCGGCGTGGTAGCGGCCGGCGGTCTGTGGATCCCCGGCCTCGCGGATCTGCCCGGCGCCGCCGTGAATCATCAGCGAGAAGGGTTCGGATGGCATCCGCCCTCCTCGATCTGGCCGCGGATCAGCAGGATGTCGCTGTGGCTTGCCGGGATGAAGCGGCTCTGAGCAATCGCGATAGCCCCGTGGCGGTTGACCGCCATGCGCCGTTTCAACTGCCCCTGCAGGCCCCCGCTGTAGGGGGTGTCGAGTGTGCCCGGGACCGCCTCGACAGGCCCGAACCGCGCGGACTTCAGCGGCGCGTGGGTGAATGCCAGGCCCCAGGGCCGATCGGTCGGGTGGGGATAGCGCTGCCAGACCAGATACAGACACCGGTCGTCCCGGGCCAGGGTCGGGAAGCCGCCCGGCCAGTCCTCGGCGTCGAGCCGGGTAGGCGCTGCAAAGTCCAGGCTGTCGGCATCTGCGCGACTGACGTGCACGCGGCGGAAATGGGGCTGCCGGTAATCCTCCAGGTCGTTGGCCGGGATCGCCCCGAAGGCCAGGTGAACAACGCCCTCCGCGTCCACCACCAGCGTCGGGGCGTCGGCATGGCCCGGGTGCTCCAGCGCGGTGGCCGGTTCGGAAAAGCCGGCGTCCAGGTTGTTCGAGTGGGCGATCCGGATGTCTGCGTACGGACTGTCACCCTCCGACCAGGCCAGCAGCACGCGACCGGATGGCGCCTGTGCCAGGGTCGGGGCGCGGGCCGGCACCGCGGGGTCCGGGTTGACGGTCACGGGTTCGGCGAAGGAGGCGCCATGATCCGCGGAATAGGTGACACGCAGCGGACCCTGGTACTCGGTCCAGGCCGCGACCACCTCGCCGGCGGTCGTCAGCAGCAGGTCCAGGCTGCCGTTGTCCCAGCGCTGTGCGGTGATGCGGCCCTTGCCGGCGCCGTCGCGCGAACGGGACAGGTTCTGGTGCTCCTCGAACGAGCGCCCCCCGTCGCGGGAGCGGGCGTACAGGATCTCGCCGCCGTGGTCGCCGCCGGTAAACAGGATCTCCTGCCACAGCAGGTGCACGTCGAAGACGTCGGCGTCGTCCGGCGTCGGTTCGACCGCGATCCGCGGCAGCCAGGAAAAGGTGCCCGGCTCACCACTGATCCGGGTCGGTCGCTCGAAGACCGCCCGGCCGTCGCGGTCGTAGCGCTGCAGGAACAGGGCCTGCTGCGCCTGGTCGGCCCAGACGACCAGCGCGTCGCCATGGTCATTGATCGCCACCGAGGCATCGTCGACATAGCGAAAATCCGAGGCGTTCATGCGCCAGGGGCCGCGGAAGGCCTCGCCGCGCGCGACCTCGACCGGCTCCTCCCAGGCGACCCGGGATTCGGGTGCGTCTCCCGCCAGGGCCGCTGGCCCCCACAGGGCAAGGGCGAGCGCGCACAGGGGGGCCAGCGAGGCCCCGGTCGGGTGCAGCGCAGGGGGCGTATGAACGCTGGCGTTGGGGGCGGGGTATCGAGTTACGGGCGTGTCTGTCGCGGCCATGGGCAGCCTCCCGGGAATACCCTACTGGTGGGGGTTGAAGTCGCGCCGGCGCAGCAGCGTCTTTTCGAGTTCGACCAGGGTGAACAGGATCAGGCCGAAGGCGAGGATGCGCAGCCATTCCTCCGGCCCGATGGCGGTGGTGCCGAACAGCAGCTGCAGCGGCGGGGCGTAGGTGAACAGGCCCTGCAGCACGATCAGCACGCCGACCGCGATCAGTACGGGGCGGCTACCGAACAGGCCCGCCCGGTTCAGTGCCGGCTCCAGGATGTAGCGGCTGTTGAACAGGAAGAACAGCTGGCCCATGACCAGAGTGTTGATGGCCACGGTGCGTGCGAATTCCTCCGCCACGCCCTGCTGCTCCAGCCACAGGAAGTGGCCGAAGGTGCCGGCCACCAGCAGCGCGGAGACGAAGCCGATGCGCCAGAGCAGGAAGCCGGACAGTAGCGGCGTGTTGGGTGGCCGCGGCGGGCGCTGCATGGTGCCGGGTTCGGTGGGCTCGAAAGCCAGGGCCAGGGCCAGGGTGACCGCGGTGACCATGTTGACCCACAGCACCTGTACCGGCGTCAGCGGCAGGGTGAGGCCGAGCAGGATCGCGGCGACGATGGTGAAGGCCTGGCCGCCGTTGGTGGGCAGCAGGAACAGGATGGCCTTCTTCAGGTTGTCGTAGACGGTGCGGCCTTCCTCCACCGCGTTGGCGATGGAGGCGAAGTTGTCGTCGGCCAGCACCATCTCCGAGGCCTCGCGCGCGGCCTCGGTGCCCTTTACGCCCATGGCCACGCCGACGTCGGCGCGCTTGAGCGCGGGGGCATCGTTGACGCCGTCGCCGGTCATCGCGACCACGTCGCCGTGGCTCTGGATCGCGCGCACCAGGCGCAGCTTGTGCTCCGGCGTGGCGCGGGCGAACACGTCCACATGCCGGACCTGCTCCGCGAGCTCCGCGTCGCTGGCGCCTTCCAGCTCGTGCCCGACCACCACGCCGCCCTCGGTGCTGATGCCCAGCTCGTCGGCGATCGCGCGCGCGGTCACGCCGTGATCGCCGGTGATCATCTTCACGCGGATGCCGGCCTCCTGGCAGTGGGCCACCGCCTCGATTGCCTCCTCGCGTGGCGGGTCGATGATCCCGCAGACCGCCACCAGGGTGAGCCCGCCATCCTCGATGTCGGAGAACTCCAGTTCCTGGCGGTGATCCTCCATGCGCCGGGTGGCCAGGGCGAGCAGGCGCTGGCCGCGCGCGGCGACGCCGTCCATCCATTGCTGCCAGTGCTCGGCGTCCAGGGGCGCCTCGCCATCGGCGGTACGCTGCTGGCTGCATACGGCCAGCACGCGTTCCGGCGCCCCCTTGAGAAAGACGAAGGCGCCGCCTTCATGGTCATGGTGCAGGGTGGCCATGAACTTGTAGGACGACTCGA
The DNA here is from genome assembly GCF_000377285.1 of Thioalkalivibrio sp. ALE25. Taxonomy (NCBI): domain Bacteria; kingdom Pseudomonadati; phylum Pseudomonadota; class Gammaproteobacteria; order Chromatiales; family Ectothiorhodospiraceae; genus Thioalkalivibrio; species Thioalkalivibrio sp. ALE25. The sequence continues at coordinate 36,001 of NZ_KB897927.1, forward strand.
ACGGGATCACGTCGTCCCGCACGAAGCGCTCGTTGATTGCCTTCGGCTCCAGTCCGCCCTTCATCGCGGCGACGATCAGGGCCCCCTCGGTCGGGTCGCCCTCCATGGTCCACCGGTCGTCCTTCAGATAGACCTCGGCATCGTTGCACAGCAGGAGGCCGCGCAGGACCTCGGCCAGCAGGGGATCGGCCTCCGGGTCCGCCTCCTGGCCGTCGCGGGTAATGCCGCCGTGCGGCTCGTAGCCGACCCCGCCCAGCTCGTACTCCGCCTGCGTGGTGATGATGCTCTTCAGCGTCATTTCGTTGCGGGTGAGGGTGCCGGTCTTGTCCGAGCAGATGGTGGTGACGGAGCCCAGGGTCTCGACCGCCGGCAGGCGGCGGATGATCGCGTTGCGCGTGGCCATGCGCTGCACCCCGATCGCCAGGGTGATGGTCATGATCGCCGGCAGGCCCTCGGGGATCGCCGCCACCGCCAGGCTGACCGCGGCGAGGAAGGTCTCCACCAGGTCGTAGTCGCGCACCCAGTAGCCGAAGGCGAAGGTCGCCGCCGCCAGGACGCCGATGGCCACCGACAGCCAGCGGCCGAACTGGGCGATCTGGCGCAGCAGCGGGGTGGTCAGGGTCTCCACCTCGCCGATCAGGGTGGAGATGCGGCCGATCTCGGTATCGGCCCCGGTGCCGACCACCACCCCGCGGCCCTGGCCAAAGGCCACCAGCGTGCCGGAATAGGCCATCGAGCGGCGATCGCCGAGGTCGGATGCGGCCGCCACCGGCTCGCTCTGCTTGTCGCTGGCGACCGATTCGCCGGTCAGCGCGGCCTCGTCGATGCGCATGTTGTGCGCCCCGGTCAGGCGCAGGTCCGCCGGGACGCGGTCCCCGGCCTGCAGATACACGATGTCGCCGGGGACCAGCGTCTCTGCGGGAATACTGTGGCGCTGGCCGTCACGCAGGACCTGGGCGCGGGGCGAGAGCATCCCGCGGATCGCGTCCAGCGCCTTCTCCGCCTTGCCCTCCTGGATGAAGCCGATGATGGCGTTGATCAGCACCACCCCCAGGATGACGCCGGTATCCAGCCAGTGACCAAGGAACGCGGTACCCACCGCCGCGGCGATCAGCACGTAGATCAGCACATTGTGGAACTGCAGCAGGAAGCGCCGGACGGGGCCGGTGCGCGCGGCCTCCGGCAGGCGGTTGGGGCCGACATCCTGAAGCCGCCGTTCCGCGGCGGACGAGGCGAGTCCGTGCGCGTCCGTCTCCAGACGCCGGAGCACTTCGTCGGTCTTCAGGGCATGCCAGTCGCGTGACGGGTCGCGATCGCTCATGGGTCTCCCGGAGATGTATCACCCAGTGGATCCGGACCTGCTTATCATGCGCCGGCGCGGCCCGCGCTGTCAGGCCATGGCGCGCAGCCGGGGTGGAATTTTCCCAGCGCGAACGAGTCTATTTCCGGACGACTCAATAACAGGAGGTTCCCATGTCTCGCTGGATTGCCACGGCTGCCCTGACAGTGGCCGGATTGGTCGCGGCCTCGAACGTGATGGCGGCGGAGAAGGTTACGCTGGAACACGATGACCGAACCCTGATCGGTCATATGAAGGAGGGCATGGGGGCGAGCCCCTCCGACGGGGTGGTCTTGATGCTGCACGGCACCCTGGCGCACGGGCGCATGGAGGTGATGGCCGCGGTGCAGGATCTGCTGGCGGACCATGGTCTGAATACCCTGTCCGTCAATCTGAGCTACGGCATCGACGCGCGCGAGGGGATGTTCGAATGCGATGCCCCGGTGCGTCACGGCGTCGATGACCATCTGCAGGAGTTGAGCCTGTGGCATCAATGGCTGCAGGACGAGGGCTATGGTCCGGTCACCCTGTTCGGCCACTCGCGCGGTGGCAACCAGGTGGCCCGCTACCTGACCGAGCATGACCCGGACGGCATCCGCGCCCTGGTGCTGGTGGCCGCGTCCACCTTCGACGAGGACGAGGCTGCGAGCGAGTACGAGGAACAAAGCGGTATGCCGCTTCAGGTGCTCCTGGATCAGGCCCGCGAGCTCCAGCGCATGGGCCAGGAAGAGACCCTGATGGAGGACGTGCGTTTCCTCTACTGCGAGGAGCTGGACGTGACCCCGCGCGCTTTCCTCGGCTACTACGAGCCGACCCGCCAGAACGACACCCCGACGGTGATCCGCGGGATGCAGATCCCGACGCTGGTGATCACGGGTTCCGAGGACGACGTGGTGCCGGACCTGCCGGAGAAGGTCGAGGCGGTGAAGGACAGCGGTGACATCACCCTGATGACCGTGGACGGCGCGGGGCACTTCTTCCGTGACTTCTTCGCGGACGACGTGGCCGACTTCACCGCGGACTTCATCGATCAGAACTGAGCTCCAGCCCGCAATAGGAACGGCGCCTGAAGGCCGGCCCGGGGCAGTCCCGGGCCGGCCTTTTTCGTGCCTCGCTCGAGGGCGGCCTTATCCGGCGAGCAGCGTCAGGTAGAGCCCGAGCATCGCTGCGGAAAACAGCAGCCCGATGGTCTCCCAGCGGGTCAACATGCGCTCGGCGGCCTCCAGGCGACGGCGCGCGCCCAGGCGCAGCGCACGCATGCGGGCCGGTATCCGGGGTGGCCAGGGCCCCGGCAATGCCAGGCGGCGTCGAGTGCGGCGGGCGCCGTCCCAGGCGGCCTCGGCCAGCACGGCCAGATCCCCCTCCGGCACGCGCGGGGTCTCGCGGTCGCGAACCCCGCGCCAGGCCAGAAGGGCTAGGCCCAGCCCCAGCATGACCGGCCACAGCAGGGACGAGCCGTACAGGTCATGGACGCTCAGGGGCAGGGCCGTGGGGCCGGCCAGCAAGGTTGCGAGCGGGAGCAGGAGTGCCATCAGCGAAAGGCCGCCCCAGGCCCACCAGCGCGGTCGGTCGAGGCCGTCGGCCGCGGTCTCGAGATCCGCCCGCCAGCGCCACAGGAAGCGCAGTAGCAGCACCGTGGTGCCGGCCGCCGCGAGGGTCAGCAGCCACTCGGTATGGGCCAGCCAGCCCGACAGGGCCTCCGCCGCCAGCGGCTCCTTCAACGCGTTCTTGGCCAGCGCGCCACTGGTGAAGGGCAGGCCCGCCAGGGCCAGCGCCGGCAACAGCGTGAACAGTGCAAAGGCGGTCCGCGCCGGGCGGGTGACCGGCCACTGCCGCTGCATGCCGGCGGTCAGGAACAACGCCCCCTTGGCCAGGCCATGATGCACGGCGTACAGCGTGACCGCTGCCAGCAGCCAGCCGCGCGCCTCCGGCAGCAGCAGGGCGAGGCCGATACCCGTGGTCATCAGCCCCATCTGCGAGATGCTGGAGTAGGCGAGCAGGGTCTTCGGCCGTACCTGCAGCACCCCGACCAGTACGCCGAGGAAGGCCGCCGCCAGGCCCAGCAGGACCAGCGCCTCGCCCAGCACGGCGTGGCCGGCGGCGTCGATTGGCAGCAGGCGCATCCAGCCCAGCAGGCCGGCCTTGATCATCGCCCCGGACAGCACGGCGCTCGCGGGTACCGGTGCGGCCGGGTGGGCCAGCGGCAGCCAGAAATGCAGCGGTAGCATGCCGGCCTTGATGCCGAGCCCCAGGACCAGTAGGACCAATGCCCAGCCCTCGGGGCGCGCCGCGGCCACGGCCGCCAGGCTGGACTGCCCCGCCGCATGGACAGCCAGTACCAGACCCGCGAACAGCAACACCTCGCCCATTACCGCGAGGATCAGATACACCCGTCCGGCCCGCCAGGCCTCCGGCTTGCCGGAATGGATCACCAGTCCGTAGGCCGACAGGCTCATCAGGGAAAAGAACAAATAGAAGGCGATCGCGTCCTGCGCCAGGATCAGGCCCAGGTTGCCGGCCAGGGCCAGCAACCAGAACACATAGAAGCGATGCCGCCGGGGATCGTCGCGCCGATCGGAGAGCGCGAACAGCCCGGCGGCCAGCCACAGGCCCGCGGTCAGGCCCAGGAAGGCCCGGCCGGTCGGGTCGACCGCCAGGTGGGTGCCCATCAGCAGGCCGGAGAGGGTCGCCTCCAGCCCGGGCGGGGCCAGGGCGGCCAGCGCCAGGCCGGGGAGCGCCGCCCAGGGCACCAGGCGGTTCAGCCGCGCCCGCCCCGGACGCAGGCCAATGAACACCGCCAGCAGCAGCGGCACGAGCGGGACGGTCAGCAGCGCGGCCCCGCTCACAGCCCGAACTCCGGCAGCGCATAGTCACGCTGGACGATCAGGCTGACCCAGCCGAGCGGGCTCAGCCCCAGCCCGGCAAACAGCCCGACCAGGAGCCCCAGCGCGGCGGTAAAGACCACCGGGAACAGCAGCATCCAGTGGGTCTCGAAGCGGGTCGGGCCGGCATGGGCCTGCAGGGGTTCATGCCACGGCTCGCGGCGCTCGCCCAGCCAGCCCCGGATCACCGGGGGCAGGAAATAGGCCGCGTTCAGCAGGCTCGACAGGACCAGCACTCCGAGGATCCAGGGCATGCCGGCCTCCAGCGCCCCCAGCCCCAGGTGCCACTTGGTCACGAAACCGGCCAGGGGCGGCAGGCCGATCATGCCCAGCGCGCCCGCGGTAAACGCCAGCATGGTCAGCGGCATGCGCCGGCCCACGCCGTCGAGCTCGCTGATGCGATGGATGCCCAGGGTCTCGGCGAAATTGCCGGCGCAGAAGAACAGTGTGATCTTGGTAATGCCCTGGTGCACCAGGTGTACCAGCCCGCCGATGACCCCCAGGGGCCCGGCCAGCGCGACGCCCAGGATGATGTAGGAGACCTGACTCACGGTGGAGAATGCCAGGCGCTGCTTCAGGTCGTCGGTGCGCAGGGCCTGAATGGAGCCATAGATGATCGTGACCGCCGCGATCACCAGCAGCCCGGCCGTCAGGCCCAGCTCGATCGCCAGTTCCGCCCCGTAGACATCGTTGACCACGCGGATGATGCCGAAGGCTCCGGCCTTGACCACCGCCACCGCGTGCAGCAGCGCGCTGACCGGCGCCGGCGCGACCATGGCGATGGGCAGCCAGGAGTGCAGCGGCACCAGCGCGGCCTTGACCCCGAAGCCGACCATCAGCAGCACGAACAGGACCTGCAGCGTCACCGAGTGAGTCTCCGCGAGGCCTTCGAGGTAGCCGCCCGGGGTAAAGCCCTCGGCCCCGGCCAGCAGCGTGAGCCAGACGATGGCCGTGAACAGCACCAGCCCGCTGGTCAGGGTGTAGCCGAGATAGAGGCGTCCGGCCCGCAGGGCCGCCGGCGTGCCGCGGTGAACCACCAGGGGCCAGGTCGCGAGGGTCAGGATCTCGTAGAAGATCAGGAAGGTGATCAGGTTGCCGGACAGGGCAATCCCCACCGTCGCGCTGACGCACAGGGAGAAGAAGCCGAAGAAGCGGCTGCGTCGCGGTGAGCCCTCGAGGTAGCCGATGGCGTAGACCGTGGTTACGAACCACAGCACGGCCGAAAGGCTGGCGAACAGGAGCGACAGCGCATCGGCCGCGAGCACCAGGTCGATGCCGGGCATCAGCGGCAGACTGAAGTGGTATTCGTCACCGCGCAGTACACCCGCCAGCAGCACCCCGACCAGCGCCAGCTTGGTGCCGGCGCCGCCCAGGTTCAGCGCGGTGCGCAGGCCCTGTCGGTGCTCCGGCAGGAAGAAGATCGCGATGCCGGGTCCCAGCGAGCTGAACAGGATCGCGAGCAGCAGCCAGCCACCGTCCATCACGGGGCCCCCGGGGTCAGGGCAAGGGTGTTCAGCGTCAGCACGCCGGCCAGCCCGGCCAGCGCCGCGACCGTGGCCAGAGCCAGCGGGACCCAGTCCATCCACGGTGACACTGCCTCGCCGGCGTCGCGGCGGCCGCGATGAAATGCCGGGGCCACCATGCGCAGCACGTAGGCCGCCGCCAGCAGCCCGCCGCCGGCGATCGCCAGCACCCACAGCACGCCGATCAGGCTGCCGGCGAGGACCGTGCCCAGGCCGGCCTCCAGCAGCAGGTACTTGGCGATGAAGCCACCGGTGAACGGCAGCCCCATCAGGCTGACCCCGGCCAGTCCCAGGGCGAACACCGTGCGCGGCCGGGCCCGGAGTACCGCGCCCAGCTCGGCCAGGCGGTCATGCCCGGCGGCGTGTTGCAGGGTGCCCGCGGCCAGGAACACCGAGGCCTTGGCCAGGGCATGGACCACCGCGAAGAACACCACCACCCGCCAGGCGCCCGGGTCCACCAGCATCAAGGGGAAGGCGACCAGCAGATAGCCGAACTGGGCGACCGTGGAATAGGCCACGATGGATTTGAGCCGCCCCGCGCGCAGCGCCTGCAGCGAGCCCCAGATCAGCGCCCCCACCCCGAGCAGCCCGACCAGGATGCCGAAGGCCGGGGTCGCCAGCGGGGCAAACACCCCCATCCACAGCCGCAGGATCAGGTAGAACGATCCCGTGACCACCAGCCCGGAGAGGACCGCGCTGACCGGTGCCGGGGCTGACCCATGGGCCGGCGCCAGCCAGACATGCAGCGGGAACAGGGCGGCCTTGAGCATCAGGCCCGCGGTCATCAGCACCGCCGCCATGCGTTCCGTCGGGCCCGCTTCGGTACGGGCCTCCAGCAGCACCAGATCGAGTACCCCGTGTTCCCCGAACAGCAGGACCACGCCCATCAGGAAGCTGAGCGAGCCGAGGATGTTGACCAGCAGGTAGCGCACCGCGCCGGAGACCGCGGCGGCCGTGCCGGTGAAGGCCACCAGGGCGACGGCCGAGAGCGACACCACCTCCAGGGTGATGTACAGGTTGAAGGCATCGCCGGAGAGAAACAGCATGTTGAGCCCGGCCCATAGCCACAGCCACAGGGGCCAGAACTGGCGACGCTCGATGCGGTCGTGCACGTAGCCGAGGCTGTAGAGGCTGGTGGCCAGGGCCACTACGGCGGTAAGCACCAGCAGGGTCATGGACAATCCGTCCAGCTGCAGCATGAGCCCCAGCGGGGCCTCCCAGCCGCCCAGGGCCACCCGCGTCGCGGCGGTCTCCGGGTCCGGCCCGGCGTGCAGGAAGGTCGCGCTCAGACCCAGCACCCAGGCCGTCACCGCGAGCGCGCCCAGCAGGCCGATCCGGTGGGCCTGGCGCGGCCATGCCGTTGCCAGCACGGCCACTCCCAGTGACAGCGCGACCAGTCCGGCGCTCCCCGCCGGGAGCCATTCGGGGTTTGCCGGGATCACGCCGACCGGTCCTCGCCGGCGGACGATTCGGCCGGACCCCCATCCGCGTGGTGCTCCTCGCGCGAGATGTCCTCCACCGGGGCGTCGTCATCGGGCGGCCCGGGCAGCATCACTGCGTGGCCGGTCAGCCGCGTCAGGTGCACCACCAGGGCCAGGGCGAAGGCGGTTGCGCTGACCGCCACCACGATGCCCGTTAGCGTCAGGGCCTGCGCCACCGGATCCGGCGGGCCCTCGCCGCGGGCGGCGACACCCAGCAGCACCATGAATACGCCCGAGCCCATGATGTTCAGGGCCAGGATGCGCAGTACCAGGTGGTGGCGGCGGATCAGCCCGTACAGGCCCAGGGCGAACAGGATCGCACCCCCGGTTGGATACAGCAGGCCCGGGGCCAGGGTGTGCGCGACGGTCTCCGCCAGCCCGTTCATGTGTCGTCTCCGGCCGGGCGGCCGGCCACGAACAGGGCCACCAGGGTCAGGGCAATGGACAGCGTCGCCGCCACCTCGATCAGGATGATGAGCGGATAGGCCCACGCGTCGGCGTAGCCGAGAAAGCCGTGCCCGGCGACGAGCCCATAGGTCCCCACCAGCAGGAACAGCGCGACACCCGCGGTGATCCCCAGACGCAGCGGCGCCCCGGGGGCCATCGGCAGTTGTCGTGGTCGGGCCAGCACCAGCAGTATGCCGGCTGCCCCGAGGATCGCCCCGGCCTGGAAGGCTCCGCCGGGGGCGTGGCTCCCGGCCCACAGCACGTACACCCCGGTGACGATCGCGACCGGTACCAGCAGCCGCAGGGTGCCGGGCAGGATCGGGCCCGGGGCCGGGCGGGCCGGGATCAGGTCGTGCCGCCCCAGGGACCACGCGCCCAGCAGCGCGATCAGCACGATCGCCAGTTCCAGGAAGGTGTCGTACGCGCGGAAGTTCAGCAGCACCGCGGTGATCGGATGATCGACCCCGGAGACGTCCATGTGCGCATCCACCACCGGCTCCAGCCCGACGGACTGCGGCTGGTGCCACAGCGCGGTCACCAGCAGGCCGCCGACCACCAGGGCAAAGGTCAGCGCGGGGAGGAAGGTCCGACGTTCGGGCGGCGGGTCATGCAGGGCGCGCAGCAGGGCATGGGGCCCGGTGGGGTCGGGCGGTGGCGTATGCGGCCGCCCGCTGCGGCGCTCGGCCATGATGCTGCGCAGGCGCTCCAGCGTCACCAGCAGCAGGGCGCCGGTGATGCCTGCGCCGATGGCCGCCTCGGCCAGCGCGATGTCCGGCGCCTCCAGCCGCACCCAGGCCAGCGCGAGCAGCAGCCCGAAGGTGATGAACAGCACGACGGCCCGGAACAGGTCGGTGCTCGCCAGGCAGCGCCAGGCCACCCCGACGATGCCGGCCAGCAGGACCAGATCGAAGAGGACCAGCAGGGCGTTCATCGGTCCGACTCGAACTCCCCGTGGGTCCAGGTGCGTTGCGCGACCATGTGCGCGGCCGTGGTCCCCGCCGCCAGTACCAGCACCCAGATCAGCAGCAGCTTCAGGATGTCCGCCGGTCCGCCGGCCTGGAACATCAGTCCGAGTATCACCAGCCCGAGCCCGACGTTGTCGGCCTTGGTCAGGGCGTGCAGGCGCGAATAGACATCGGGAAAACGCAGCAGCCCGGCGGTGCCGGCCGCGAAGAACACCAGTCCGGCGAGGATCAGGATCACGGTCAGTGCATTAGCGATCATCGTGGGGCCTCTCGGGGCCGGGGGTGTCCGGCGGCTGGCGGTGGATCGGGGTATCCGGTGGTTCCGGCAGGCCGTGCTGGCGGACGAAGGCCACTGCGGCCACGACGGCCAGCAGGGCGAAGACCAGTGCCACGTCCACCAGGGCGGATGCCTCCAGTGCCAGCGACAGGAGCAGCAGGATCGTGACCCCGGTGGTGCCGAACAGTTGTGCAGCCAGCATGCGGTCGCCGGAACCCGGACCGCGCAGCACGCGGACCAGTCCGAGCAGTATGGTGCCGAGCAGGAACAGGGCGGCGGCCAAATAGAAGAGGCTCATGGAGCGGCTCCGTCGTCACTGGCGCGGCGGTCACGCGGGTCGTGGAATGCCTTGCGGATTCGTTGTTCCAGGGCGATCAGTGCCGCCCGTGTATCGGCGTCACGGTCCAGCACATGCAGGGTCAGCAGGCGCCCCTCCAGGCGTACGCTGAGCGTGCCGGGCAGCAGACTGACGACCGCCATGAACAGGGTCAGGGGCGGGCCGTGGGCCAGCTCCGTGCGGTAGCTCAGGAAGTCCGGGCGGATCGGCAGGCGCGGGTGCAGGGCGCGGCGGGCGACGTCCAGCCCGCCGAGGAACGAGCTGCGCAGGAAGAACCCCAGCAGGCCCGGAAGCGCGCCGGGTCGCAACGGCAGCGGCCGCCCGGCCGGCAGCAGCAGGCTCGCGACCGCGGCCAGGATGATTGCGAGCAGGGCCAGGGGTTCCAGCAGGGCGGCGCTGCCGGCCAGGACCCACCAGAGCAGTGCGGCGGCCGCGGCGGTGGCCAGTGCCCGCCGTGCCCGCGACCGGCCGCGACCGGCAAATCTGCGGCCGGAATGGGACGGGACCGAGGCGCGCGCCATCGCGTGATCGCTGGGTGGGGTCGCTGGTGACGCCGCCGGTTATTGCAGCTGGTTGCTGGCGTCAGTGAAGCCCATCAGGGATACGTCAAACACGAACGGCTGTTCCTGGTGCAGGGCACGGAAGGCGACGGTCAGGGCCTGTCCGCCGCGCAGCGCGCTCATCTGTTCGCTGTTCAGTTCGCGCCCGGCGACGCAGCCCTGCTGCACGCAGGTCACGTAGCCCGCATCCATCTCTTCGCCCGCATCGTCCACCTGCATACGGATGCCGGGGCGCAGGTCGACGCCCAGCGGTACCAGGATCTCGATGATGTGCTGGTCGCCCTCGCGGCGTACGGTCGCCTGCAGGAACAGCCCCTGCGCCTGCTCGTCCTGGATCTCCAGCGTCTGCTGCATCCGGCAACGCTCGCCCTGTGGCGTCTCGATACAGGCGACCTCCCAGTCCTGGTGGATCGTGGTCTCCGGCTCCTGCTGCTGCATCTGTTGTTGCATCTGCGGGTCGGCCTGCTGGGCCAGCGCCAGGCCGGGCAGGAGAAGAAACAGGGCCGGGATCAGGCCCGCGCGCAGGGGGCGGATAGTCATTCGGTGTGCTCCGGAACTTGTATTCAGCCGTACAGAATGGCCAATGGCGGCCCTCGGTCGCAACCGTGGCCGGGAGAACTACAGACCGTCCTGACTGATGCATGTTCCCCGCACAGGGGCCCGATGAGCGTCTCGCAGGCCTCGCTGTCAGCGCGGTGGGTTGTGCATTGCAAACAGTTCCTCCAGGGGCTGCGGGCGGTGCAGCCCGTAGCCCTGGGCGAAGTCCACGTTCAGCTCGCGCAGGCGGGCGATGGTCGATTCGTCTTCGGCAAACTCGGCGATCGTTTTCTTGTCGAGCAGGTGACCGATGTTGTTGATGTTGCCGACCAGGGCGTCATTGACCGGGTCGGTGGCGATGTTGCGCACGAAGCTGCCGTCGATCTTCAGGTAGTCCACCGGCAGGGTCTTCAGATAGGCGAACGACGACAGCCCGGAGCCGAAGTCGTCCAGCGCGAAGCGACAGCCCATGCCGCGCAACTCGCGGATGAAGCGCATTGCCGCCTGCAGGTTGGAGATCGCCGCGGTTTCGGTGACCTCGAAGCAGAAAATCTCGCCAGGCAGCTGGTGCAGGCTCAGCTGGTTGCGGATGAATGGCAGCAGGGTCTCGTCACTCAGGGTCGCGCCGGAGAGGTTGACCGCGCAATGCTCGATGCTCGCCGGGCCGTGCAGGCGGATGTGGTCAGCCACCATGGAGAAGGTCCGGGTGATGATCCAGCGGTCGACGATGGAGATCAGGTCAAAGCGTTCGGCGGCCGGCAGGAAGACCCCGGGGGGGATCAACTCGTCGTCCTGGCTCCGCAGGCGTACGAGCACCTCGAAGGAGAGTCCCGCGGGCGGTGCGCCGGAGTCGGGCTCGGCCAGTGGGTGAATCATCTGGGCAAACAGCACCAGGCGCCCCTGTTCGACGGCGTCGGAGATCTGTGTGGCCCAGTCCATCTCGCGCCGGTGCTGCTGCAGGTCCTGGTCCTCCGGGCGGAAGATATGCGAGCGCCGTCGGCCGGCGTTCTTGGCCGCGTAGACCGCGATGTCGGCATCGGCGAGCAGCTGGTTCATGCTGCGCTCGCCGGGTTGGAACTCGATGATGCCGATGGAGGCGCTGATGCGGAACACGCGGTCTTCCCAGGCAAAGCGCAGTTCGTCCAGGACCGTATGGATGGCGTTGGCGATGCGGTCGGCGTGGGCGATGTCGCAGTGCGTGAGGATGATGCCGAACTCGTCGCCGCCAAGGCGGGCGAGCAGGTCGGTTTCGCGCACCTGATCCAGCATCAGTTCGCCGACCTGGCGGATCATCTGATCCCCGGCGACGTGGCCGGCGACATCGTTCACGACCTTGAACTGGTCGAGGTCGATGTACAGCAGGGTATGGTTTTCGTGCCCCTTCTGGCTTTCCGGGTAGCGCGCCAGCTGTTCCAGGCGCTGCTCGAAGGCGTGGCGGTTGGGCAGCCCGGTCAGGGCATCGTGGGTGGCCTGCCAGCTGAGCTGGTTGGCCAGCTCGCGCGCCTGGGTCACGTCATGGAACACCAGCACCACACCCACGATCTCGCCGTCCCGGTCGCGGATCGGCGCGGCCGAGTCCTCGATCGCGAATTCCTGCCCGTCCCGGCGCAGCAGCATGGTGTGGTTGGCCAGTCCGACGATCCGACCTTCCTTGAGGCAACGCTCGACCGGGTTGACCGCCGGTTTGCGGGTGATCTCGTTGAGGATGTTGAATACTCGCGTCAGCGGTTCACCGGTGGCGGCATCGGTGGTCCAGCCGGTCAGGTACTCCGCGATCGGGTTCAGGAACGTGACTCGGCCCCGGGTATCGGTGGTGATGACGCCGTCGCCGATGGAGGCGAGCGTGACCTGGGCATATTCCTTTTCGCGGAACAGGGCCGCCTCGGCGCGCTTGGTCGCGGTGATGTCCTGCACGATGCCGTACATGCGCCGGGGCTGGCCGTCCGCGTCGCGCAGCACGTCGCCGCTCCCGAGCAGCCAGCGTTCGTCGCCATCTCGCGTGAGTACGCGGTGCTCGATGCTGTAGGCGGTACCCTGCTCGAGGGACTGCTCCACCGCGGCCTGGACCCGCGCACGGTCGTCGGGATGGACCCGCTCCAGGTAATGCTCGAAAGTGACCTCGGTGGTGTCCTCCGGCAGGTCGAACAGCTGGTAGGTCGGACGGGTCCAGACCAGGTCGCCGCTGGCGATTTCCCATTCCCAGGTGCCAACGCCGGAGAAGGCCTGGGCCAGATACAGCCGCTGCTCGCTTTCGCGCAGGCGCGCCTGTTCCTGCACCAGGCCATCGGCCATACGGTCGAAGGCGCGTGCAAGTCGGCCGATCTCGTCGCGCCCGGTGACCCCGGCACGCTGGTGGTGCTCGCCACCGGCGATCTGCTCCGCGGTCCGGGTCAGGCGGCTCAGGCGCCGCCCCAGTGCCTGGTAGATCAGCCACCACAGCGCGGCGAGTGCTGCGATAAGGATCGGCGCGAGCAGCAGCGCCGAGTTCAGGGCCGCGGTGCGCGCCTGCCGGAAAGGCAGCGACAGATCCCATGCGAGGATGACCGCGCCCGAGGGGCTGCGCCCCAGGTCCACCAGAGGCCCGGTGAACTGCAGCGGCGCCACCGCGATCAGGGTGTTCTCGCCCGCGACATGGCGCACCTTGGCGGCGCGGCGGTCGCGGGCGTCGGTCAGCAGCGTGCGCAGCGGGTCGGCCAGCGCGGCCATGGGTTCGGCGTCTAGGGTCTCCGCGAGCGGGCGTTCGCGCATGCCGCGGTTCAGGGCGGCAACGTAGTGCTGGCGTTCATCGACCACCCCGGCCAGGCGGACCCGGATATCGACATTGAGCGCCGCGATCTCGTCCTGAATGGCCTGCGTGCCGTTGTTTGCCAGGTGGTTCTGGACGATGCGCTGCATGCGGCTGATCTCGGTCGCCAGTTCGCGTTCGGCGTTCGCGAGGATGCTGCGCTGCTGGTTGTGGATCAGGGTCAGGGTGTAGAGGGTGCCGAGAATGAGTGCTACCACCAGCAGGAAAAGCGGCAGCGTGGTGTTGATCGGATAGCGGAACAGGCCCTGCCACATCAGCCGTCTTCCGATGGCGGGCAGCCCGCCGCCTGCAGGACGCGGTCATCGAACAGACGATCGAGGTTCACCTCGCGCTCCAGCAGGCCCTGCTGCTGCATCAGGGTGGCCAGGCGCTCGCTGCTGGCGCGCAGGGATTCGCCACCGGAGGCCAGGGCTGTGCAGTTTTCCGCCCGCGAGGGAAAGTGGACCCCAGCCAGTGCACCCGCCAGTTCCTCCGCGCTGAGGTCGCTATACCGGGCCATGGCGGCCTTTGCGGGTTCCGGGTCGGTATCCAGATATTCGAGCGTTCCAAACCAGGCATCCACCAGCTGCCGGAGATGTCGCGGGTGGTCGTCGAGCGCTTGGCGCTGGACCACCAGGACATCGATAATCTCGCCCGGGATCCGGGTGCTGTCGAACAGCTCCTCGGCACCGGCATTCAGCAGCCGGGTGCGGATCGGCTCGAAGGTCGCCAGGGCGTCGACCTCCCCGCCGTGGAAGGCCTCCTCGTGGCGCCCCGCATCTACGCGCACGATATCGACTCTCTCGCGGTCGAGGCCGCCGTGTTCCAGGCCGCGAGCGAGCAGGTAGGCGGTGGCGGCATCATTCTCGACCCCGATGCGGCGGCCCTCCAGATCGGCCATGCGGGTGATGCCCGGCTGCGCCAGGATGGTGTCGCCGCCATGGGAATAGTCCAGCAGCAGGATGACGCGGATATCGTGGCCGTCGGCGCGCAGCAGAAAAGCCTCGTCCAGGGTCAGGGCGGCGGCGTCGACATTGCCGTTGCGAAAGGCGCGCAGGGACTCCACGTTCGAGCTGAAGCGGGCGAGGCGAATTTCGTCGATGGGAAGCCTGCCCTCGGAGGCGGCCAGGTGGAGAGGGTGGTAGCCGATCCACTCGATGGTGGCCACCCGCAGCGGGGTCTCCTGGGAGCCACCACAGCCGAGCAGCAACAGCGGCAGCAGCAGAACGAGCACGGCGAGACCACAGCGCCAGCGGGTGCGTGCGCTCGCTCTACGTTGGCGGGCAGGGATCGCCGCTCCGGGTGCGATCATCGCTCGCCCCTCCCTGGATGAAGTCGATGGCTCACGGACAACAGTATCCGGGGGGACGATTCCCTGGTCAACGCAGGGTCTTATTCCCGGTTCGTGTAGCGGTCGGTGAAGGCGCAGCGGCCCTCCGGCAGCCAAGGCGGGAAGTCGTAGTAGCGAGCGAGCACCGGTTCCAGGATCTGGTCGTGGTAGGCGGCGTAGTCGAAGCCGCGGCCTTCGGCGAGGGTCCATTCGACGCCGCGGATGGTGACCTTGCGCAGGCGCAGCTCGTCGAAGAAGGGCTCCACGTGCGCCGGGTCCAGCTCGCCCCGGGTGGGCACGTAGAGCAGGTTGGCGCCGTCAAGGGCGCGGAAGTCGGTAAGCAGGTCGTCCTGGCGGCCATAGTGGGAACCGGGGCCGAACACGCCCACCTCGCGCCCGGCGTAGTAACCCAGCACCGCCGAGCGCGAATAGCTGCGGGTGAAGACGTGCCAGTCGGCGTCGTATTCGTTGACCACCGCGGCCACCGATTCCGGCGCCAGGTAGAACACCGCGTCGGCGTAGCGATCCTGGCCCTTCAGCCATTCCACCGGCATCAGCGCGATCGTCAGGATCGCGATCGCGTGCAGTGCTGCCAGGGCCCCGGAGAGCCATACGCCGAGCGTCAGCGAACGTCGCGCCAGGAACAGCGCGGGCAGCAGCAGGAAGGGGGCGAAGGCGGCCAGCCAGTGCAGGCCGATGCTCTTGAACGGGGCGAGCAGGGCAAACAGGAGCAGCGGGATCAGTCCGGCGGACAGGAACACGCCCAGTCGGTGCGCGCGGATGCCGGCGGCCAGGGCCCGCCACTGACGCGCGTAGAACCACAGCAGCCAGGGCGTGAACAGGTAGACCAGCAGGATCGCGTAGGTCAGCCAGTTGCCGGGGTCGAAGCCGCCGTCGCCGTGCCGGTTCACGATGTTGAACATCACGTTGTACCAGCAGTTGCCCCAGTTCCAGTACAGATTGAGCGCCACCGCCGGCACCACGCCGAGGAGGATCAGCAAAAGCCCGCGCCAGTGCTGCCGCGCGAACAGCAGGATATGCAGCCCCAGCGCAATCCCCAGCAGGACCGCGAAGTACTTGGACAGGAACGCCAGCCCCAGGGCCAGGCCGGCGAGCAGGAACCAGTGCGCCGCGCCGGTGCGCAGGGCCTGCCAGGCAAGGGCTGTGGCCAGCAGGCTGAACAGGATCAGCGGGGTGTCCGTCGCGGTGATCACCGCGATGAAGAACAGCGGCATGAACAGCGCCAGCAGCGAGACCAGGCGCGCGCGGAGCGGGTCGGTCTGCCTCCACCAGAGGAAGATCGCGAGCGCCGGTGCCATGGAGACGAAAATACCCAGGGCACGAATCGCCAGCGGGTGCTCCGACAGGGGCAGGATGGCGCCCAGCCACCAGCCGATCATCGGCGGGTGGTCGTAGTAGCCGAGATCCGGGTTCTGTCCCCAGATCAGGAAATAGGCCTCGTCGCCGGTGATTGGCAGGGCCCAGGCCATGCCGATCTTGACCAGCAGCACGGCCAGCAGGATCGCGCCGTAGTGACGGGCGAGCCAGGGCCAGGAGGCGGTTGTCGGGTTCACTCGGGGGCCCCCTCTACCGCCGCCCCGTGGACATGCCGGAAGCGGCCCCGGCGCAGGCGGTAACCGCTGCCGGCCATCTCCAGCAGCGGCTGGTCAGCTGCGCTGTCGCCGTAGGCCGCGACCAGATCGACCGGCTCGTCCGGGGGCAGGGTGGCCAGCCAGGCGGCGACCGCCGCCGGCTTGGCGGCGCCCCGGCAGTTGGTGCCGTCCAGGCGCCCGGTGACGCGACCGGCGTCATCCACCGCGAGGCGCGAGCTGACCACGCCGGTCAGCCCGTGGCGCTCGGCCCACGGCTGCAGCCACACATCCAGCGAGGCGGAGACCAGTACGCAGTCATGGCCTGCGTCGCGATGGGCCCGCAGGGCGCGCATCCCGGTCGGGCGCAGCAGGCGGTCCAGGCCGCGGTCGGCGAATTCACGGCCCCTGGCCTGCAGGTGGGCGAGGGTCTCGCCGGCGAGCATATGGGTCAACACTGCCTCCTTGGCATCCTGATTGGACAGGCGCTTCAGCGCCAGGCCGGTCAGCGCCGGGAGGCAGTCCGGCAGGCGGCGGAGGAAGGCCGGTGTCCCCAGCGCGTGGCGCAGGAAGGGGAACAGGCTGTCGCGCCGGGTCAGGGTGCCGTCGAAGTCGAACAGCACGATCTGCCGCGTGTCATTCCGGTTCATCGTTATGGCTTCAGGGTTATAGCTTCAGGCGCTTGAACAGGTATTCGGGGATCAGGCGGATGATGGTCATGATCACCCACCACTTGGCAGGCAGGTAGGCGACGTCGCGGCCGCGGCGCATGGCACGGACGATGCCGCGGGCCACCGTTTCCGGTTCGGCCCACAGGGCGCCGGCGCGGTTGAGGCCCTCGGTCATCGGGGTGCGCACGAAGCCGGGCTTGAGCGTGACCACGTCCACGCCGCTGAAGAACAGGCGGTTGCGCAGCCCCTGGAGGTAGATCGCGAGCATGCCCTTGGCGGTGCCGTAGGCGTAGTTGCTCTGGCGCCCGCGATCCCCGGCGACCGAGCCGATGGCGGCGATCACGCCCCGGCCCCGGGCTTCGAAGTCCGGGGCGATGCGGCCCAGCAGGGCGATGGCGCTGGTGCCGTTGACGTGGATCGCCTGCAGGGTAGCGTCCACCGAGGCGTTGCACGCGGCCTGGTCCGGCAGGGTGCCCCAGGCCAGCAGTACGCTGTCCACCTCGCCCAGGGCCTCCTGCGCCTGCTGCCACAGCGCCGCGTGGCCGTCGATATCGGCCAGATCGGCGCGGGCACCGAGGATGCGGTTGCCCTCCGGGTCGTCGGCGCGCACCCGCAGGTCGGCCAGCAGGGCCTCCAGGGCGTCGCCGTCGCGGGCCACGCAGAACAGCCGCGCGCCGGTATCCACCAGCTCCCGGGCCACTGCGGTGGCAATGGCCGAGGTAGCACCAAGGAGGACAACGTTGTTCATCGGGTTCATGCGGTCACCCTGCGCCAGAAGCCGGAGGAGAATTCGGGGTCCACATACTCGGCGAAGGCCTCCCAGCCGGGGAACCCCTGGCGGAAGACTTCGGCCGGCATGCGCGCGTCCTTCGCAGGGTACAGGGCACCGCCGGCCTCCTGCACGATGGCGTCCAGGCGCGCGAACAGGCGCGCGGTGTCGCGACCCTTTTCCGGGAAGTCCAGCGCGAGGGTGGCACCCGGGCGGGGAAAGGACAGCATGCCCGGCGCGGGCCGGTCGCCGAAGGTCTTGAGCACCGCGAGAAACGAGCCCTGGCCGCTGGCGGCGATCGCATCCAGCAGGGCCTGCACGCCGTCCCGTGCGGCATGCGGGGGCAGGACGCACTGGTACTGGTAGAAGCCCTGGTGCCCGTAGATGCGGTTCCAGTGGCGGATCGCATCCAGCGGGAACAGCCAGGGCTGGTGGTGCACGGCACGGGGTGTCGCGTGCACCGGCTGGCGGTAGTAGATGTGGTTGAAGGCGCGCAGCGTCAGGCGGTTGACCAGCGAGACGGGCGGGTCCAGCGGGATGCTGCGCCGGCGTTCGCGGTAATCCCCGCGCACAGGCGCGGTGGCCGCGTGGCGCGCCGCGCCGTAGATGCCGCGCCCGACGCGCCCGTCCGGGCCCGGGTTCAGGCAGTCGATCCAGGCGACGGTGTAGGGCCACTCGCGCTCGGCCTGCGCATTCAGGTCCCAGAACGCATCCAGCGAGTCGAAGCGCTGCGACCAGGCGCGCATCCAGCCGGAGCGCACCGGCATCAACTGCAGGGTCACGGTCTCGATCAGTCCGGTCAGGCCCAGCCCCCCCACGGTTGCGGCGAACCAGTCGGGGCTGGCCTCGCGGGTGACCTCCAGGGCCTGGCCGTTGGAACGGCGCAGGGTCAGCCCGAGTACGTGGTCGCCGAAGCTGCCAGCCTGGTGATGGTTCTTGCCGTGCACGTCGTTGGCCACCGCGCCGCCGAGGGTGACAAAACGGGTACCCGGCACCACCGGCGGGAACCAGCCGCGCGGCACCGCAAAGCGCAGCAGGGCATCCAGCGACAGTCCGGCCTCCGCGGTGATCCGCCCCGTGGCGGCGTCGAAGGCCACGAAGCGATCCAGCCCCGGCGTATGCAGCAGGGTGGCCCCGGGGTTCAGGCAGACGTCGCCATAGCTGCGCCCGAGGCCGTGGGCGAGCAGGGGGCGGGGCGTGCCCGGGGGAAGCGGCCGGCCGCGGTGAGCAAGCTCGACTTCGGCGGCATGTTCGACCCGCGGGATGCGGTTCCAGCTGACGGTCATGCAAGGCCTCCGGCGCCTATCCCGTACCCGTCATTGCGAGGCCCCGCAGGGGCCGTGGCAATCTTCCGAAGCTGTTCCCGGCATCGGGGGATAACTCGCTGCACTCGCCCTTCGGGCCGGCCTGCGACCGTTCGACGCGCTACGCGCTTTTGTGCCCCGGCCCCTGCGGGGCCTCGCAATGACGGGGCCGTGGAATGTCGGTTGCGCACGAAGATGTCGGGATGGCACCAGGAGAATCTTGCGGACCCTGCGGCTCTGTGGCTTCGAACCTGTAGGAGCCCGGCCCTCCGGGCGATTGGGGCATTGGTTGTACCCCATCGGCCAGGGGGCTGGCCTCCTACAGGGCTTCGCCATGACGTGGTGAGAGCGAGGCGCCTACGCATGGGGTTGCACCGGGTGTTCGTGGCCGCGCGCCTCGGGGTTGGTGGCCAGCGCGATCAGGCCCAGGATCACCGCGAACCAGAGGGTGGTGAAGCGGATCAGCATGGTCGCCGCGATGGCGTCGGCCGGTGGCATGTCGGCCCACAGCAGCAGGGCGACCATCACCGCTTCGGTACCCCCCAGTCCCCCAGGCAGGAAGCTCAGCGCGCCGGCCAGCATGGCCAGGGCGAAGACGAAAGCGGCAAAGGCGAAGCCGGCCTCGAAGCCCATGGCGTTGAGGATCCACCAGAAGGCGAGGGCCTCGGCGCTCCACGCGATGACGCTGAGGGCAGTGGCCGCGGCCAGCAGGGCCGGGCGGTGGCAGCGCCGTGCCTGCAGCAGGATCGTGGCGACATGGTGCAGGCTGCGCCAGACGCGCTGCCCCGGGCGGTCGCTGATCGTCTGTATCCAGGCGAGCGGGCGTCGCCACGACAGGATCACCAGCGCCGCGAGGATGCAGGCTGCGCCGGCCGCGATCAGCCAGGTGCCCTGGGCCACCAGGGTCAGGCCTAACAGGGACAGCAGCACGACCGCGATCAGGTCGGACAGGCGCTCGGAGACGAAGGCGGCGAAGCTGTCCGGGTAGGGCACCCGGCGGCGCTTCAGCAGCACCCCGCGCAGGGCCTCGCCGGCCTTGCCGGGCGTGGTGGTCAGGGCGAAGCCGGCCACATAGATATGCAGGCTGGCGCGCGTCGGGATGGCATGGCCCAGGGTGCGCAGGTAGAGCTGCCAGCGGGTGAAGCGCAGGCTGTAGTTCACCAGCGACAGCCCCAGGGCCAGCAGGACGCCGCCGACGCCCACCAGCTTCAGGGCACGCCAGACCTCGTCTGCCCCCGCCCACAGCATGACCCCGAGGTACAGCGCGACGGCAACGATGATCGAGAGCATCACCGCGCGCAGGCGCCAGCCGGAGAGCAGGACCGCATTCATGCGAGTACGGCGAGGGTCACACCCATCCATACCGCGACCGTGGCCAGCAGGTGCGGGTCGGTGACCAGGTCGCGCGAGGTGTCGTTGCCGGCGCCGCGCGCGTGCAGCAGGAACAGGTAGCGGAAGATGCCGTAGATCACGAACGGCAGGGTGTAGATCAGCCCATCCGTGCCATGCAGCGCGATGGTCTCGGCGCTGACCGTGTAGAGCCCGTAGGCGAGCACGGTGCAGGCGGCGCTGATGGCGATGAACTGATCCAGGAGACTGACGCTGTAGTCGTGCAGCACGCGCCGCGTCCCGTCCTGATCCGGGGTGTGTTCGATGGCGCCATCGGCGAGCTCCGCGCGCCGCTTGGCGAAGCCCAGGAACAGCGTCAGCATCAGCCCGCACAGCAGCAGCCATTGCGAGGGTTCGATGCCCAGGCCAAGGGTGCCGGCGAGGATGCGCAGCATGAAGCCGGCGGCGATGCTGAACACGTCGAGGATCACGATGTGCTTGAGCGACCAAGAATAGGCCACGTTCAGCACCAGGTAGGTCAGGATCAGCGCGATCACCCAGGTGCTGACCAGTGCCGCGAGGACCAGCGCGACAATGACCGCGGTGGCGAAGATCGCCCAGGCGGTGGAGATCGCGATCGCGCCGCTGGCGATCGGGCGTTCGCGCTTGGTCGGGTGACGGCGGTCGGCCTCGACGTCGACGATGTCGTTCAGCACGTAGACCGCGCTGGCGATCGCGCAGAATGCGAGGAACGTGACGCTGGCGGCGAGCACCGTCCCGGGTTCGCCCCACTCGTGCGCGAACACCACGCCGAGGAACACGAAACCGTTCTTGATGTACTGGTGCGGGCGCAGCAGCTTGATCAGCGAATGCAGCATGCGGGCGGTCGTCCGTGAAGGTGGTTGCAGTCTACTGACGCGCTCGATGCGTTACCATCGGCGCCGCTGTCGCGCGCACCCGCGTGTGTTTCGATCCCATGTCTCGATCCGCAGGAGAACTGCCATGTCGCTTGTTGCCCGATCCCTTCTGCCCGCCGCCCTGCTGCTCGCCGCCGGGCTGGTGGCCGGCTGCATGTCCGGGGGCGGTCCGGAGCCCGAGTTCGCCGAGGGCCAGCCGTTTCCCGAGCGCAGCCTGAATGACCAGCACGGGAACCCGGTCGAGCTGCCGGGCAATGCCCGCGTGATCCTGAAGACCGTCGAGGCGGCCCCGGCCGGCGTCGCCAACGCGGTCCTGAGCGAGATGAGCCCCGCCGAGCGCGAGGGGATCGTCTACATCGCCGACATCCACGAGATGCCGCCGCAGCCGATGCAGAACGTGGTCCTGCCGCGCATGCAGGCGCGGGACTACTCCATCGTGGTGACCTCCAGCGAGGCCGATGCCGGTTTCCTGCCGCACGAGCGCGAACAGGTGACCGTGGTCCTGCTGGATGGCGAGGGCGTGGTGACCGGTGTTGGCCATGCCGGCAGCGAAGAGGCCCTGAAGGACCTGCTCGCCGAGGCCGTCGAGTAAGCCACGCGCATGAGGCTTCCGAGCCCGGGCCGGGGCTGACATGGCCTTTTTCCTCGGCCTGCTGACGGCCCTGGGCTTCGGCGCTGGCGACTTCTTTGGCGGCCTGGCCTCCCGGCGCATCCCGGCGCTGGTGGTCGCCTGCTATTCGCAGATCCTGGCCACCGTCGTCCTGCTGGTGATCGCTCTCCCGCTGGCGGGCCTGCCCGGGACCCAGGCCCTGATCTGGGGCGGGGCCTCGGGGCTTGCCCTGGCCCTCGGGCTGCTGGCCTACTACCACGGCCTGGCCGAGGGCTCGATGGGGCTGGTCGCCGCCGTGACCGGCGTGATCTCGGCCCTGGTGCCGCTGCTGGTCGGGCTGGTGATGGGCGAGCAGCCGGGCCCGCTGGCGCTGGCCGGGATCGCGGCCATCGTGATCGCGATCGGGATGATCTCCGGCGGTTCGCGCAAGGCGAGTCCACGCCGCCTGGACGAGCCCGTGCGTGGCCTGATGGCGCTGGCCCGGGGGGCGCACCCGGTGCGCGGGCTGGTGGACGCGACCATCGCCGGCGTCTGCTTCGGGCTGGTCTTCGTGTTCCTGAACGAGGCCGAGGCGGGCTCGCCGCTGTGGCCGGTGGTGGCGACCTCGGCGGTGGGCGCGCTGGCGCTGCTGGCGGTGATGCTGGTGCGCCGGCCGCAGACCGGGATGAGCCGCTCCACGCTGGTGCTGCTGTCGCTGGCCGGTCTGTTCCAGGCCGCGGCGACGCTCGCCTTTGTCGTGGCCGTGCGCATGGGCCTGCTGTCGATCATCGCGGTGGCCGGGGCGCTGTCGCCGGCCCCGACCGCGCTGATGGCGCGTTTTTTCCAGGCCGAGCGCATGTCGCGGGTGCAACTGACCGGTTTCGTCTTCGCCCTGGCGGGCATCGTCCTCATCGTGCTCGGCGGGCCCGGGTAGGGAACCGGCAAGTCTGTTAAGTTGGCGGCGTGACCCAACCCACAGGAGGTGCCAGGTGTCCGAAGATCCCAAGCCGGAAGTCGTGCGCAGCGACGTCAGCGAGCCCGCAGCCGGGCCGCGCAAGGACGTTACGATGGTCACCGTGGTGTACGTGCTGTACCTGGTGAGCTTCCTGACCGCGCTCACCGCGATCGCCGGCCTGATCATCGCTTATATGAAGCGTGGCGAGGCCGATAGCGTCAGCGTCTCCCACTTCACCTATCAGATCCGCACCTTCTGGATCGGGTTGCTGTTTGCCGTGATCGGAGCCATCACCACGCCCATCGGCATCGGCTTCCTGATCTTCCTGGCCCTGATCATCTGGCTGCTGGTGCGCTGCATCAAGGGCCTGCTGGCGAACAACGACAACCGCGCCATCGAGCAGCCCGAGACCTGGCTCTGGTAGTTCTTGTGCGCCGCCCTTGAGCGGCGTTGGCGAATGCGCGCGCGCCTGGAGCAATACCAGGTACTGATCTATCTGGTGGCCATTGCCCTGGGGCTCGGCCTGGGCCTGTCCGCGCCGGAGTTCGGGGCGATGCTGGATGCCGTGCTCTGGCCGGTGCTGGGGCTGTTGCTGTACGCCACGTTCACGCAGACGCCACTAACCCATCTGGGCGCGGCGTTTCGCGAGCCGCGCCTGCTCGCGGCAGCGGTGATCGGCAATTTTGTGGTGATCCCGCTGCTGGTCTGGGCGATCCTTCAGGTCGCGCCGGGCGGTCCGGCGGTCCTGCTGGGCATCGCGCTGGTGCTGCTGGTGCCGTGCACCGACTGGTTCATCACTTTCACCCATCTGGGTGGGGGTGACACGCGCCGGGCGATCGCCTTTTCTCCCCTTTCGCTGTTGCTGCAGCTTTCCCTGTTGCCGCTGTATCTGTGGTGGCTCTTCGGTGGCGAGTTCACCCTGGTGCTGGCCGGCGGAGACGTGCTGAAGGCCTTTGCCGGCCTGATCCTGGTCCCGCTGATTCTGGCGTATCTGACTGAGCGCTGGGCCGACGATGATCCCGGGCGCGGTCGTCTGATCGCGGGCCTGGCCTGGCTGCCAGTCCCGCTCCTGGCCGGGGTGGTGTTCGTTATCGCGGCCTCGCAGGTCACGACGGTGCTCGACGGAGTCGGCGTGCTGTTGCCGCTGCTGCTGATCTTTGCCGGTTTTCTGGTGGTTGCGGCCCTGCTGGCGCGGGCGCTGGCCCGGGGGTTCGACCTGCCGGTGGCGCAGGGGCGGGTGCTGGCGTTCAGCCTCGGCTCGCGCAATTCCTTCGTGGTGCTCCCGATCGCGCTGGCCCTGCCGCAGGGCCTGGAGCTCGCGGTGGTCGTGGTGGTGTTCCAGTCCCTCGTCGAGCTGGTCGGGATGGCGCTGTACCTGTGGTGGATTCCGCGGCACCTGTTCCCCAATCCTTCGGCTGCTTCCTGAGTACGGCGGGCCCTCCGGCACTGGCTTGATGTGAGCCCGGCGGACCCGCTGGCGGCGTCGGTCCTCATGCGCCGCCGATCGCCCCGGCGACCCCTTGGTGTCATTAATCCGACAGTACCCTGCCTGTGTAGCATTTTTGTCATCCCTGGAAACGGATTTTTGACGGAAGCGGCCTATACTCCAAAAGGTGAAAAGCGTCACCCGGGACCTGGGGCGCCAGGGATTTCTTCGGACAGACGGGGAAGAGCATGTCCGGATCAGGAAAGATCAACGGGGCCTTGTGGCCTGCGCTGCCCAGCGGGATTGTCGATTCGGCTGGCGCGCAGGCCGGCTTCGGTGCGGAGGTGTTCCGGGCCTGCTCCACGGGTGCACCCCGCGAGGTGGCATGGCTGGATGCCGGTGGGCATGCCCGCGAGTCCGTGCTGCGCCTATCGGGTGCCTGGCGATTGCGCCGCCTGAGCTTCCCGCTGGCGCGCGCCTGGCCCGACCTCGACGGGGTCCGGGTGGGTCTGCTGGATCTCGATCATCCCCTGCCGTCGCAGTTGATTGACTTCGTGAATGCCCACCAGCAGGTCAAATGGATTGCGCTGGTCCATCCGGGGTTGCTGCCGAGTCCGGCATTGCGCGACCTGATTCGCGATAACTGCTATGACTTCCATACCCTGCCGCTGGATCAGGCCCGTCTGGAGGTCACGCTGGGCCGTGCCTGTGGCATGGCCGTGCTGGAGACCCCGTCCGAGCCCACCGCGATGGTCCCGTCGCCCGCCGAGGGACGCCCGATTATTGGCCACAGCGCCCCCATGCAGTCCCTGGCGCGGCAGCTCACGCGCGTGGCCGGTTCGGAAGCGCCGGTCCTGTTCCTCGGGGAGAGCGGGACCGGGAAGGAACTGGCGGCGCGGACGGTACATCGTCTGTCGCGCCGCGCTGACGGTCCGTTTGTGGCGGTCAACTGCGGGGCGCTGCCGGCACCGCTGATCCAGTCCGAACTGTTCGGGCACGAGGCGGGGGCCTTTACCGGCGCGACGCGGCGCAAGATCGGGCAGCTGGAACTGGCTCATGACGGGACGCTGCTGCTGGACGAGATCGGGGATCTGGGCCTCGAGCTTCAGGTGAACCTGCTGCGCTTCCTGCAGGAGGGGACGCTGGTGCGTGTGGGTGGCCTGCAGCCCATCCAGGTCGATGTGCGGGTGCTGGCGGCCACCCACATGAATCTGTTCCGCGCCGTCGAGGCGGGGCGTTTCCGCGAGGATCTCTACTACCGCCTGAACGTGATTCAGCTCGATGTGCCGCCCCTGCGCGATCGCGGGAGCGACTTGATGGCGCTCGCGCAGTTCTATTTCGAGCGTTTCCGGTGCCAGAACCCGCGCCTGCGCGGCTTCACCCAGGCAGCGGTCCGGGCGCTCCATGGCCATCGCTGGCCGGGCAATGTCCGTGAACTGGTCAATCGCATCCAGCGGGCCGTGACCATGGCGGAGGGACGCCTGATACGGCCGGAGGATCTGGGATTCCCGGCGCAGGAGCGGGATGACAGCCAGGAGACGTTGGCGCAGGCGCGCGACCGCGCGGAACGCGAGACGGTCATACGGGCGCTGGGGCAGTGCGACAACAACGTGTCGCGTGCCGCACGCCAACTGGGAGTGGGGCGAGTGACGCTTTATCGCTTGCTCGACAAGTACGGGGTGCGGCCACAGAAGCACTGAACCGGCGGTTTGGTGTCGTGGAGGCGGTCCGATGGGGGACGCGCAAGGCCCGGTCGGCGTGACCGGGCTGTGGGTTCCTGTATTCGTTGCCCCCTTGCGGGGCCGGGAGAATGACCGTGGACGGGACTTGGATCGGGAGGAGGGGGGCGGGGCTGATGGTCGGCCCGTTGTTGCTGGGATTTTCGGCCACGGTGGTTGCGCAGGAGGGTCGCGAGGCGGTCGGTGATGCACCGCGCGACACCGGGCCACAGGTCACGGTTTTCGAGGAGCGCGGCATGCTGACGCCGCAGGGGCAATGGGTGATCGAGCCTTCGCTCGCCTATGTGCACAGCAGCGCGCTGGATGTCTCGATCGAGGGCTTCACCATCATCCCGGCCCTGGCGATCGGGCTGATCGATGTCAGCGAGACGGAACGGGACACGCTGACGGCCGCTGTGGCATTGCGGTACGGGCTCACCGACCGGCTCGAGGTCGGGCTCAAGATTCCCTGGGTCTACCGCGAACAGCAGGTGCGCCGGCGCGACATCCTGGAAGGAACGGAGCTGGAGCGGGTGACCGGGTCCACCGGCAGCGGCCTGGGGGATGTCGAGTTCGGGCTGTCCTACCAGTTCAACACCGCCGATCGCGGGCGCCCTTTCTTTATCGGCAATCTGAAGGCAAAGAGCCGCACCGGGACGGACCCGTTCTCGGTGGATCGACGCCGGATCGTGGACGAGGACGGGAACCGGCTCGGCGAGATCTTCCTGGAACAGCCCACCGGATCCGGCTTCTGGGCCGTGCAGCCCAGCGTGACCATGATCTACCCGACCGATCCCGCCGTACTGTTCGCGAACGTCAGCTATCTGTGGAATATCGAGCGGGATGTGGGACCGGACTACGGCACGGTGGATCCGGGGGACGCCTTCGGCGCCAGCCTCGGCATGGCCATCAGCCTGAATGACCGTACCTCGATGAGCCTGGGTTATGACCACAGCGTGGTGTTTCGGACCCGCGTGGAGAACGATCCCGGGCTGGAGCCCGTGTTTGGTCGGCGCCAGGTGGGGACGCTGCTGTGGGGGGTGTCGCATCGCCTGACTGAACGCACCAGCCTGAACTTCTCGCTGGGGGTGGGGGTGACCGAGTCCGCGCCCGATGTGCAGATGACCGTGCGGGTGCCGATGCGTTTCTGAGATCGCTGCCGCGAACGACGGCGGCGGGGCTACCAGCCGCGACCGCCGTCGGTTAGCTGCTGCTCCAGGGCCCGGCCAAGGTCGCTGCGCGGCATCTGCAGGTTGCGCAGCTCCAGTTGCAGGATTGTCTGGTGCTGGATGGCCTGACCGTCCAGTTGGTTCTGGATGGTCGTGACCCAGCCCTGGCCGCTGGCCGTTTCCGAGACGAACGTCTGTGCCGGGAGGCCCGCCGTCGCGTTGAGAATCGTGATGCGACCGGCGGAGGGGTGGCTCGTCGCGGCGCCAAGGGTTCCCAGTGGATGCAGCGTGCTCTGGTGCAGGATCTCGCCATTCAGGGCCGTGATCTGTTCCAGGCCGATCGCGATCTGCAGCCCGTCGCGGCCGAAGAAGCCACCGCGCTGCTCGGCCAGCACCGCATCGGCGACCACCCGCGGGTCACCCGCGCCGGGAAGCGTTTCCAGTTCCTGGGCCGCGACGGGCAGGCCGACGGCGAGGATGCAAAGCGCCAGGCGGGCAAGCGTCGAACCGGTCCGCGGCCCTCGGGGGGGCGAGGCATCGGATCGCTGCGGGGATATGGGGATCATGGGCGTTACCATTCCCGGGCCCGTGGCAGATTCAGGGTGAAACTGGCCAGGTCGCGGCGCACCACGCCGTCCTCGACGGGTGCGCGGGTGATGGCAGCCCACGTATGGGGGGCGTTGAAGTTCGCGCGGGCGCGCTCGACCTCTTCGCGGATGATGAACAGGATGTCGTTTACCCAGACCGCCTCGAACTCGGGTCGGCGGTAGCTCTTCAATCCCAGGGCCGGGTCCCCGACCAGGACCTCGCCCTCGCGCAGGCCCTTGATGACCACAAAGTGCCGATAGCCGCGCGTCTCGATCATCGCGATGGCGGGCACGCCCAGCCCCTCCAGGTCGTCCAGGCCGATCCGGAAGCCGTCCGCCGCCAGGCCGGCCTCCGCCCCGAGGTAGTTCTTCATGTCCAGCAGCGAAAAGCCCTGGGCCCGGATCAGGTCCTGGTCACCGCGGCGGAACATGCCGTCAAAGGTGGTGGTTTCCACCGTGGGCCGGTCGTAGTGGTAACTGAGCAGGGTGGCCAGTGCGGCGGAGCCGCAGCTGAAGTCGTATTGCTGCGGGACCACCGAGCGAAAGCGCAGGGCCTTCATGCTCTCGACCGGGACGTTCATGCTGCCAATCATCCCGGGAACCTGCGCCCCGCCCGCCTGGGCCTGCAGCGCCTGGGGTGCCAGCAGGGCAAGCACCAGGATCCCCGGCGCAAGCAGAAGGTGGTGGTGCCGCATGTTCACGGGTGGATCGTGACGTTCACGATCATGGATTCCTGGATGGCCACGTTATGGCCGGTGTTCTGGATGACGGTGGAAAACCCGCGGGCATTGTCGAAGGCGCCCGGCGCGATCAGGTTGGTGCCGCCATGGCCGCCCATAACGACGTTGTCATGCAGGGCGATCTGGGAGTGGACCTGGCCCAGCTGGATGTTGCTGACCCCCTGGCGCGCCCGTTGCTGGTTGAGGGTGTCGGCATCCACCGACGTCAGGCCCTGAAGGTCCAGCGTGCCGGATGCGGCGAGGTTTGTTTGACTGTCGCGAGGGTCGGCCGCGCTGGCGGAACCGGCCGCCAGGAGCAGCGTGCCCAGCATCGCGGCGAACAAGGATCGGGTGAACAAGGATCGGGTGAACAAGGATTGCGAATATCTCGGATGGAGGCGCATGACCGGATTCTCCAGTGCAGGGCCGTGACGCGACGGGTCTCGGACCCGCCGCGTGGCACGGACTAGTTGCCCAGATTGAGGTGTGCCTGCACCGATACCTGCTGTTGCGTCAGGCTGTTGGCCCCGCTGTTCTGCGAGACCTGGGTGATGCCGGCGGGGGCCACGAAGGAATCGGAACCGATCGAGTTGCGGGCGATGTTGCGCGCACCCTCGGCGATGTCCACATAGTTCCCGGTGACCGTGCCGGACAGCTCGTTCTGGCTCACCACCGCGTTGACCTGCAGCATGGTGTTGAAGCTGTCGGTGGCGGTGTTGTTGCCGGAATCCATGACCGCCAGGCTGTTGTCCGAGTTGTCGCTCTGATCGCGGGTCACGCTGGCAGTGGAGCCGTTGTTGGCCGCGGCACTGTTGTCGTCGGCATTGGCCGAGCTGTTGTCGGAGCTGTCGTTGCCCGAATCGGAGATGTTCAGGCTGTTATCGGAGCTGTCATTGCCCGAGTCGGCGATGTTCAGGCTGTTATCCGAGTTGTCATTGCCCGAGTCAGCGATGTTCAGGCTGTTATCCGAGCTGTCGTTACCCGAATCAGCGATGTTCAGGCTGTTGTCCGAGTTGTCGTTGCCCGAGTCGGCGATATTCAGGCTGTTGTCGGAACTGTCGTTGCCCGAGTCGGAGACCGTGGTGTTTCCGGAGTCCGCCACATTCGTGCTGTTGTCCGAACTGTCGTTGCCGGAGTCGGCGATGTTCAGACTGTTGTCGGAGCTGTCATTGCCCGAATCCGAGACCGTGGTGTTCCCGGAGTCGGCCACACTGGTGCTGTTGTCGGAGCTGTCGGACAGATCGGAGTCATTGATCGCCACCGCCAGCGAGTTCTCGTTCGCGGATGCGCCGCCATTGTCGGCGGTCGAGGAGGCGGTAGCGGTCTGATCGCCGACCTCGCCTTCCGCCGTGTTGGTCGGATTGGCCAGTGCCAGACCGGAACTCAGGCCGAAGGCAAGTGCGATCGCGGAAGCAATAAGCGTTTTTTTGAAGTTCATCATGAATCTCCTTTTGGCTGGTTGGACTGCGCCCGAGGGCAGCGTGGCGACCGGGCCCTTTGCGCCATGGGCGCCACGACCAAACCCGGTAGCAGGAGTCGCGCCAAAACCGGAATAGATCGAGAAAACAATGGGATGGTTGTGATGAACCGTCAGGATCGGGGTTGCGGATGTACCGCCGTTGAAACAGTTCGCGCGCGGCTTTTCGGAAAACCAGTTGCAACTTGCGGAAATCGTGGGGAAAAACCGGATGGAACGAGGTGGCTACCAGGCGAGACAGGTCCGCGGGGGCGATCGGCCCGCGGTCATGCGGAGGTCCTGCATCGGGCAGGGGGGCGAGATGATGGCCCGGTGTCGGGTGCCCCCGATACGCCAGCCAGCTGGCACCCCGACGGCCGCGCGGCGCGCAGGGTCAGCTCAGCGAGGAGCAGCGCGCGCGAGGCGGATCATGCAGGGGGCGTGTTCGGCCGTGTTAGTGCCACCGTAGAAGGGAAATGAACGGTAGCTGCAGCGGCAGTGGCTTCCCAATACGAGCCCCGGGGCCGCGTCCGGGGCTCGCGAGCGGGGCGGGCGTTCGAGGCTAGCGTTCGAGGTACTGCAGCTTGTTCTCGACGCCGTCCCATTCCTCGGCGTCTTCCGGCGGGTCCTTGCGCGCGGTGATCACCGGCCAGGTGCGCGCGAGCTCGGCATTCAGCTCGATGAAATGCATCTGGTCCTCTGGTACGTCGTCCTCCGGCAGTATGGCTTCGGCCGGACACTCCGGTTCGCACAGGGTGCAGTCGATGCACTCGTCCGGATCGATGGCCAGGAAGTTCGGGCCTTCGTGGAAGCAGTCGACGGGGCAGACCTCGACGCAGTCGGTGTACTTGCACTTGATGCAGTTATCGATAACGACGAACGTCATGGTGTTTCTCCCTTTTTGTTCAGTCTTGTGACCGGTCGTTTCCGCTGACCGCCCTGGCCGAGCGTGAACCGGCCGTGGCACCGACAGCCGGCAGGATTTCGCCGCATTGTAACGCCTCCCCCGCGGCTGTCGGGAATCCCGGGCGAACCCTGGCCACATTCGGGGGCCTCGCGCCAGCGGCGGACCGATTGCCACGTCCCCTCCGGGACCTCGCAATGACAGGGGAACCATCTCGTCACCGCAAGGTGTGGCCACTCCTCAACCCCTCATCGCAGGGCGCAACGCTACCCTTAATCCATCATTGCCAGGAGCGGCCATCGCTTTAACCGTCATCGCGAGGAGCGAAGCGACGTGGCGATCTCTCGGGGCACCCCGGC
Source organism: Thioalkalivibrio sp. ALE25 (assembly GCF_000377285.1). NCBI lineage: Bacteria > Pseudomonadati > Pseudomonadota > Gammaproteobacteria > Chromatiales > Ectothiorhodospiraceae > Thioalkalivibrio > Thioalkalivibrio sp. ALE25. The sequence goes on from NZ_KB897927.1 coordinate 66,925, forward strand.
GCGGGGTCCCCCGCTGAATTCCGATGGTCCCGAAACGGATTGCCACGGCCCCTTCAGGGCCGCACAACGAGCGCGTCAATCCGGGTTGCGCAGCGCGTCCTTCATGCGGTAGAGCGCGTCCAGGGCCTCGCGCGGGGACATCTCGTCCGGGTCCAGGGTGTCGAACAGGGCCTTCAGGGCGCGTTCTTCCGGGGCCGGCGCGGGGCGCGCCTCGGGCTCCGGTTCGGCGGCCGCTGGCCCGGGGGGCGCGGTGAACAGGCCGAGCTGGGGCGAGTCGGCGGCCGCGGCGCGGTCCTCCAGCTCGCGCAGGTGGGTGCGGGCGAGTTTCAGCACGTCGGCCGGCACCCCGGCCAGTTGCGCGACCTGCAGCCCGTAGCTCTGGTTGGCCGGCCCCTCGCGGACCTGGTGCAGGAACACGATGCTGTGTTCGTGCTCCATGGCGTCGGTGTGCACGTTGGCCACGGCCGCTTCGCGTTCGGCCAGTGCGGTCAGCTCGAAGTAATGCGTGGCGAACAGGGTCAGCGCGCGGTTGTGGCGCGCCAGGCGTTCGGCGCAGGCCAGCGCGAGCGCCAGCCCGTCGAAGGTGCTGGTGCCGCGCCCGATCTCGTCCATCAGCACCAGGCTTTCGGGACCGGCGTTGTGCAGGATATTCGCGGCCTCGGTCATCTCCACCATGAAGGTGGAGCGCCCGGAGGTCAGGTCGTCGGAGGCCCCGATGCGGGTGAAGATGCGGTCCACCGGCCCGATCTGCGCCCGCGCGGCCGGCACGAAGCTGCCCATGCAGGCCAGCAGCACGATCAGGGCCGTCTGACGCATGTAGGTGGACTTGCCGCCCATGTTGGGCCCGGTGATCACCAGCAGGCGGCGTTCTTCGGGGTCCAGTTCGGTGTCGTTGGCGACAAACGGCGCGTCCAGACCGGCCTCCACCACCGGGTGGCGCCCCTGCTCGATGCGGATGCCGGGATTCTCCACCAGTTCCGGGCAGTGCCAGTCCAGGCGCTGGGCGCGCTCGGCCAGGCAGGCGAGGGCGTCCAGTTCGGCGAGCGCGTCGGCGATGGCGCGCAGGCGCGGGGCGCGGCCCTGAAGCTCGGTGATCAGGCCGTCGAACAGGGCGCGCTCGCGGGCCATCGCCTGCTCGCGGGCGGAGAGGATCTCGTCCTCGAAGCGCTTGAGTTCCTCGGTGGTGTAGCGCTCGGCGTTCTTCAGGGTCTGGCGGCGCATGAAGCGTCCGGGCAGCTCCGCCGAGCGCGTGCGCGAGACCTCGATGTAGTAACCGTGCACGCGGTTGTAGGCGACCTTCAGGGTGGGGATGCCGGTGGCCTCGCGCTCGCGTGCCTCGATCTCGCGCAGGAACGAGTCGGCGTCGTGCTCCAGTGCGCGCAGGCGGTCCAGCTCGGCATCGAAGCCCGGTCGGATCATGCCGCCGTCGGTGACGCGCAGCGGGGGCTCCTCGACCAGCGCGGCGGCCAGAGTGGTGCTCAGGTCGGCCTCCGGGGCCAGGGCCTGATGCAGGGCCTGCAGGGCGTCGCTGTTCCCGGCCACGGGCGTCAGGGCCTGGTGCAGCGGCGGCAGGCGTTCGAGGCTCGCGAGCAGGGCGGTCAGGTCACGTGGGCGCGCGCTGCCAAGGACGATGCGCGACAGGATGCGTTCGACATCCGCACTGCCGGCCAGGGCCTCGCGCAGGGGCGTGGTGGCGTCGGCCTCCAGCAGCGCGGTGATCGCGGTCTGGCGCTCGCGGATGACGGCACGGTCGCGCAGCGGCTGGTGCAGCCACTGCAGCAGCCGGCGCGAACCCATCGCCGAGCGGGTGGTGTCCAGCAGGGCCAGCAGCGATCCCTGGCGTTCGCCGCCGAGCGTCCGGGTCAGTTCCAGGTTGCGGCGGGTGGCCGGGTCGAGCACCAGCATCTGGCTGCGCAGTTCGTGCGCCAGACCGGTGATGTGGGCGAGATCACCGCGGTAGCGGTTCTGCACGTAGGCGAGCAGGGCGCCGGCGGCGGCGATGCCGAGGTCGAGGCCGTCGCAGCCGAAGCCGGAGAGGTCGCGGGTGCCGAAGTGCGTGGTGAGCACACGGCGCGCGGAGACGCCGTCGAAGTGCCAGTCCGCGTGGCGTTGCGGCGCGAATCCGTCGATCCCGGGGATCGGCGCGGCCTGATCGGGGATCAGGCATTCCACCGGGTCCAGGCGCGCCAGCTCGGCGGCCAGTTCGGTCGCGTCGCGCACTTCCAGCAGGCGGAACTGGCCGCTGGCGAACTCCAGGCTGGCGATCCCGTAGCCCTCCTTGCGGCCCTTGATCGCGGCCGAGCCGGCGGGGCAGACGGCGACCAGCCGGTTGATGCTGCGGGCCTCCAGCAGGGCCTCTTCGGTAACCGTGCCGGGGGTGACGATGCGCACCACCTCGCGTTTGACCGGGCCCTTCTGCGCGCCCACCGCACCGGTCTGCTCGCAGATGGCCACGCTTTCGCCCAGCTTCAGCAGGCGCGAGAGATAGCTCTCCAGGGTGTGCACCGGGATCCCGGCCATGGGGATCGGCTGCCCGGCGGACTCGCCGCGCCGGGTCAGGGTGATGTCGAGCAGCGAGGCCGCGCGCTCGGCATCGTCGTAGAACAGCTCGTAGAAATCGCCCATGCGATAGAGCAGCAGCGTGTCCGGGTACTCGGCCTTGATGCCGAGGTACTGCTGCATCATCGGGGTATGGGCGGAAAGGGGTTCGGCGGTGCTCATCGGTTCGGCTGCGCTCGATCCGGGCAAACGCGCAGTATACGGATGCAGCGCGCCACATGGCAGGTGGGTCTGGCCTGGCATGTTGTGCCACACTCGGGGCCGTGCGGCGGACGCCACGTCAGGGAGGGGCGAACATGATCGGGGAAGAGGATCGGCGCAATCACCGGCGGATGCAGGTGCAGGGCGAGGCGCGCATGACCTGGCGCTCCAGTGGCGAGTCGGTCGCGGTGCAGCTGGAGGACCTGTCGGCGACGGGCTGTGCGTTCGTGGTCCAGCGCGAGACCGACCCGGGGGTCGATGTCAGCGTGGTGGTGCCAAGTCCCGATGGCCGCCTGGCGGGGCTGGAACGCCACGGCCGCGTGGTGCGCTGCGACGCCGTCGATCCAGCCGATGGCGGCGGCTGGCGGGTTGCGGTCGCCTTTGATACGGAGGGATGATCGCGCCATGACCGCCGCATCCAGCAGCACGATCCTGACTTCGGGGGAAGCCGACGCCCCCGGCCTCTCCGCGCTGGTGTACGACCTGGGCGAGCGCCTGATGGCACGGGGCGAGCGTCTGTGTACCGTGGAATCCTGCACCGGTGGCGGCATCGCCCAGGCGATGACCGATATCCCGGGCAGCTCGCAGTGGTTCGAATGCGGCTGGGTGGCGTACTCCAACGCGGCCAAGACGGCGATGGTCGGGGTCCCGGCCGAATTGATCGCGGAACACGGCGCGGTCAGCGAGGCCGTGGCGCGCGCGATGGTCGAGGGCGCACTGGCCCGCTGCGACGCGGATCATGCCCTCTCGGTCACCGGGATCGCCGGGCCCGGTGGCGGGACCGCGGAAAAGCCGGTCGGTACGGTCTGCTTCGGCTGGCAGACGCGCGGCCAGGATGCCCGCGTCGCGACCCGTCATTTCCCCGGCGAACGCCACGCCGTTCGTCTGCAGTCAATGCTCCACGCCCTGAGCGAACTGCTCGCCCACGAGGCGGCCTGACGCCGCTCGGGGCGGGTTTCGTGCCCGGCATTGATCCGCGCAGGATCCCGGGTTGGGTCGTTCCCCGCCCTGTGGGATACTGCGGCCCCGTATCCGCCCCGCAACGGATCGGAAATCATCGCTGCAAGTATCGGGAGGCAAACCGTGGACGAGAATCGCAAGAAGGCCCTGACCGCCGCACTGGGGCAGATCGAACGCCAATTCGGCAAGGGCGCGGTGATGCGCATGGGCGATCAGCAGGCGGTCGACGTCCCCGCGATCTCCACGGGCTCCCTGGCGCTGGACATCGCGCTGGGCATCGGCGGCGTGCCGCGCGGGCGCGTGGTCGAGATCTACGGGCCGGAGTCCTCGGGCAAGACGACCCTGACCCTGCAGGTGGTGGCCGAGGCGCAGAAGGTGGGCGGTACCGCCGCGTTCGTGGATGCCGAGCATGCGCTGGACCCGACCTACGCCGAGAAGCTGGGCGTGAACGTCGATGACCTGCTGGTCTCGCAGCCGGATACCGGTGAGCAGGCGCTGGAGATCGCCGACATGCTGGTGCGCTCCGGCGCGGTGGACGTGGTGATCGTCGACTCGGTGGCCGCGCTGACGCCCAAGGCCGAGATCGAGGGCGAGATGGGCGATTCCCACGTCGGCCTGCAGGCGCGCCTAATGTCGCAGGCGCTGCGCAAGCTGACCGCCAACATCAAGCGCTCCAACACGCTGGTCATCTTCATCAACCAGATCCGCATGAAGATCGGCGTGATGTTCGGCAGCCCCGAGACCACCACCGGCGGCAACGCGCTCAAGTTCTATTCCTCCGTGCGCATGGATATCCGCCGTATCGGCGCGATCAAGAAGGGCGACGAGGTGATCGGCAACGAGACCCGCGTAAAGGTCGTGAAGAACAAGATGGCGCCCCCGTTCAAGGAGGCCTACTTCGAGATCCTCTATGGCGAGGGTATCTCGCGGGTCGGCGAGATCATCGAGATGGGCGTGAAGGAAGGCCTGATCGACAAGGCCGGCGCCTGGTACAGCTACAACGGCGAGCGTATCGGCCAGGGCAAGGAGAACGCCCGCCAGTACCTGAAGGACAACCCGCACATCGCCGAGGAAGTCGAAAAGACCCTGCGCGACCGCCTGCTGCCGAAGCGCAACAAGGCCGCGGCGGAGGACGATCCGGTCGATGCCCCGGTCGAGGAGCAAGGCTGACCCGGCCGACCCGGAGGCCGCGCTGGAGGCGGGCCTGCGGTTGCTGGTCCGGCGCGAACACTCCGCGCTGGAGCTGAGCCGCAAGCTCGCCGAACGCGGCTTCGAGCGGGAAGCGGTCGATACCGCGCTCGAGCGCGCGCGCGAGCTCGACTACCTGAGCGACACCCGCTACGCGGACTTCATGGCCCGCCACCGCACGGAGCAGGGCTACGGCGAACAGCGCATCCGCGCCGAACTCGCCCACAACGGCATCGGCAGCGATACCGTCAATGCCGCCCTCGAGGCCCTGGAGGTCGACTGGACCGATCAGGCCCGCGGCCAGCTCGAACGCCACTTCCGCCGCCCCCCCGAGACCCGCGAGGACGAGGCCCGCATGCTCCGCCACCTGGCCGGCCGCGGCTTCCCCGGCGGCGTCGCCCACCAGGCCCTCGCCGCCTGGAAAGACGCATCATCCAGGGACTGATGTGGGAGCGGGCTTGCCCGCGAATGCTCCCGCCGATGGTTATGCTGGCGTTTTCGCGGCCAAGGCCGCTCCCACAATGCACTTCCCGAGCACCGGAAGCATGGCCCGAAGGCGGGCCCGGCAATACGCGGCTGGGGCGCTTGCGTGATAGCATTCCGGGTTTGACCCCAACGCTCACCGGAACCGCATGAAAAGCGCCGACATTCGCCGGAGTTTCCTCGAATTCTTTGAAGGGCATGGCCATACGATCGTGCCGTCCAGCCCGCTGGTACCGGGCAATGATCCCACGTTGCTGTTTACCAACGCGGGCATGGTGCAGTTCAAGGATGTGTTCCTCGGGCGCGAGAAGCGTCCGTATACCCGGGCGGTGTCCACGCAGCGCTGCGTGCGCGCGGGCGGCAAGCACAACGACCTCGAGAACGTCGGCTATACCGCGCGCCACCACACGTTCTTCGAGATGCTGGGCAACTTCAGCTTCGGCGACTACTTCAAGCGCGACGCGATCCACTACGCCTGGCAGTTCCTGACCGAGTCCATTGGCCTGCCGCCGGAGAAGCTGTGGGTCACGGTCTACGAGACCGACGACGACGCCTACAGCGTCTGGGCGAACGAGATCCAGGTGCCGGCCGAGCGCATCATCCGCATAGGCGACGACCCCGATGGCGGTTCCGACAACTTCTGGCAGATGGGCGATACCGGCCCCTGCGGCCCCTGCACCGAGGTGTTCTACGACCACGGTCCGGAGGTCGAGGGCGGCCCGCCCGGCTCCCCGGACGAGGACGGCGATCGCTACATCGAGATCTGGAATCTGGTGTTCATGCAGTACGACCGCGACGCGGACGGCATGCTGAACCCGCTGCCACGCCCGTCCGTCGATACCGGTATGGGACTGGAGCGCCTGGCCGCCGTGCTGCAGGGCGTGCACTCCAACTACGAGATCGACCTGTTCCAGGACCTGATCGCGGCCGCCGCGCGCGTGACCGGGGCGAGGGAAAAGGATTCCGCCTCGCTGCGCGTGATCGCCGACCACATCCGTTCCATTGCCTTCCTGATTACCGACGGCGTGCTGCCGTCGAACGAGGGCCGCGGCTACGTGTTGCGCCGCATCATCCGCCGCGCCGCGCGCCATGGCTTCAAGGTGGGCGCGCAGGACGCCTTCCTCTACCAGATGGTCGGCGACCTGGTGCGCGCGATGGGCGAGGCCTTCCCGGAGCTGGCCGAGGCGCAGGCGCAGGTCGAGAAGGTGCTGGAGAAGGAGGAACGCAAGTTCCTGGAGACGCTCGACAAGGGCATGAAGATCCTCGAGGACGACCTGCGCGATCTCGAGGGCCAGGTGATCCCGGGCGAGACCATCTTCCTGCTGTATGACACCTACGGCTTCCCGGTGGACCTGACCGGCGATATCGCCCGCGAGCGCGGCCTGGAGCTGGACATGGACGGATTCGAGTCCGCGATGGCCGATCAGCGTGCCCGGGCCCGCGCCGCCAGCCACTTCTCCATGGACGACGGCGGCCTGCCGCAGGTCGATCTCGAGACCACATTCTCCGGCTACGAGACCGTCGACGACGAGGGTCGCGTGGTCGCGCTGTACCAGAACGGCGAGCCGGTCGAACGACTCGAGGTCGGCGCCGAAGGCCTGGTGGTACTGGACCGCACGCCGTTCTACGGCGAGTCCGGCGGCCAGGTGGGCGATGTCGGCACGCTCAGTGGCTCCGGCGTGCGCTTCCAGGTCGCTGATACCCGCAAGCAGGGCGCGGCGCACATCCATGTCGGCCAGGTCCGCGCCGGCACGCTGGAGGTCGGCCAGACGCTGCAGGCCGCGGTGGAAGGCCCGCGCCGCGAGAACATCCGTCGACATCACTCGGCGACCCACCTGCTGCACAAGGCCCTGCGCGACCAGTTGGGCGACCACGTCCAGCAGAAAGGTTCGCTGGTGGACCCGGAGCGCCTGCGCTTCGACTTCACCCACATGGAGCCGCTGACCGACGAGCAGCTGCGTGCCATCGAGGCCCAGGTGAACGCCGAGATCCTGGCCAACGAGGCCACCGATACCCGCGTGATGGACATCGAGTCGGCGATGGAGTCCGGCGCGGTCGCGCTGTTCGGCGAGAAGTACGGCGATCAGGTCCGGGTGCTGAAGATTGGCACCTCCGTGGAGCTGTGCGGCGGCACGCATGTGGATCGTACCGGCGACATCGGCCTGTTCCGCATCACCTCCGAGGGCGGGGTGGCGGCCAGTATTCGCCGTATCGAGGCGGTGGCCGGCGAGGTGGCGCTGCGCTGGGTCGACCAGCAGCTCGGGTACCTGGATGCGATCGCCGATCGCCTGCGCGCCGGGCGTGGCGAGGCGGCCGACAAGGTCGCCCAGTTGCAGGAGCGCTCGCGCGAACTGGAAAAGCAGATCGAACAGCTCAAGGGCAAGTTGGCCAGCCAGGCCGGCAGCGATCTGGCCTCGCAGGCGCAGGAGGTCGGCGGCATGCAGGTGCTGGCCGCGAAGGTCGAAGGCGTGGAGCCCAAGGCCCTGCGCGACATGGTCGACCAGCTCAAGCAGAAACTCGGCAAGGCGGTCGTGGTTCTGGGTACCGCCACCGGCGAGGGCAAGGTCAGCCTGGTGGCGGGCGTCACCAAGGCCGAGACCGGCCAGTTCAAGGCCGGCGATCTGGTCGGCCACGTCGCCGCGCAGGTGGACGGCAAGGGCGGTGGCCGCCCGGACATGGCGATGGCCGGTGGCCAGAGCCCGGACAAGCTGGAGGCCGCGCTGGCCTCGGTCACCGACTGGGTACGCGAACGGGCCTGACGGTTTCCGTCACTAGCACGCCCGCCATCGCGAGGTGCGCAGCGCGGTGGCGATCTGCAGGGGTTGCCCGGCGCTGGAAGGCGGGCGGGTGCGGTGGCTTCGGATGGCGGTTGCCGCCGCCCCTGACGGGGCCTCGCAATGACGATGGGTCTTGTCATCGCGGGGCGCGTAGCGCCGCGGCGATCTCCGGGGGATAGCGCCGCCGCTGACGGGCCTCGCAACGACGGATATTTTGTTGTCTAATGGTGGCCTTTTAAGTAAACGCTAATGGATGGGGTGCGCCCTGTCCGGACGGCCGCAAGGGCCGGGCACGGAACGGAATCTTCAAATGGCGTTGCTGGTACTCAAATTTGGCGGCACCTCGGTGGGCTCGCCCGAACGCATCCAGGCGGTCGCGGAACGCGCCCTGAAACTGCGCGAGGAAGGGCACCAGCTGGTGATCGTGGTCTCCGCGATGAGCGGCGAGACCGATCGTCTGCTGGGACTCGCCCACGCGCTGAACCCGCGGGCGGATGGCCGCGAGCTGGACGTGCTGCTGTCCACCGGCGAGCAGGTCACCATCGCGCTGCTGGCGATGGCGCTGGAGGCGCGCGGCTGCGACGCGCGCTCCTACACCGGCGCGCAGGTGACCATCCGCACCGACAGCGCGCATAACAAGGCGCGCATCCGCAGCATCGACGATGCCCGCGTGCGGGGCGACCTGGACGCCGGGCGCGTGGTGGTTGTGGCCGGTTTCCAGGGCGTGGACGAACACGGTGCGATCACCACCCTGGGCCGGGGTGGCTCGGATACCACGGCGGTCGCGCTGGCCGCGGCGCTCAAGGCCGACGAGTGCCGCATCTACACGGATGTCGACGGCGTCTACACCACCGATCCGCGCCTGGTCCCGAATGCCCGCCGGTTGCACAGCATCACCTTCGAGGAGATGCTGGAGATGGCAAGCCTCGGTTCCAAGGTGCTGCAGATCCGGGCGGTGGAATTCGCCGGCAAGTACAACGTCCCGTTACGAGTGCTGTCCTCGTTCGAGGAAGGACCGGGGACCCTGATTACCACGGAGGAGGATGCGCAGGTGGAACAGGCGCTGGTTGCGGGTATCGCGTTCAATCAGAACGAGGCCCAGCTGACGATTCAGGGCGTCCCCGATCAGCCGGGGGTCGCGCATCGCATCCTCGGCCCGATCGCGGAGGCCAATATCGAGGTGGACATGATCGTGCAGAACGTGGGCGCGGATCAGACCACCGACTTCACCTTTACGGTTCATCGCAACGACTACGACAAGGCCCTCGAGATCCTGCAGGCGGCGGCCAGGGACCTCAACGCCCGCGAGGTCGCCGGCGACACCCACATCGTCAAGATCTCCGTGGTGGGCGTCGGCATGCGCTCGCACGCCGGCATCGCCAGCAAGATGTTCGAGGCCTTGTCGCGCGAAACCATCAACATCCGGATGATCTCCACCTCGGAAATCAAGATCTCCGTGGTGGTGGATGAGAAGTACCTCGAACTTGCGGTACGTGCATTGCACGATGCATTTGAACTCGAACACGACCCTGCCGGTCAACAGGAGGACGGTTAAGGATGACAGACCGTAAAACGGTTACCGGACGACCGACTCCGTCCGACACAGGCACTGCGGAGAAGAGCATGCTCATTTTGACTCGACGTGTGGGCGAGACCCTCATGATCGGCGAGGATGTGTCCGTCACCGTCCTGGGGGTCAAGGGCAATCAGGTCCGCATCGGCATCAACGCACCTCAGGACGTCGCGGTTCATCGCGAGGAGATCTTTCAGCGCATCCAGCGCGAATCGAACGTCGCCGGCGGTGACGGCGGCGGGGAGAACTCCGGTGGCGGTGGTAGTACCGGGGCCGGGGGTGTGGCCGCAGGCGCACGCGACGACTGAACCCTCGGCAGGCAATGTCAGGGCCCGGAGGCGGATCACCGCCTGCGGGCCTTTCATTTGGCCGCCCAAGAACGTATCCTGTGCCGCGTTTCCGGAGAGTTGGCCGAGCGGTCGAAGGCGCTCCCCTGCTAAGGGAGTATGGGTCAAAAGCCCATCGAGGGTTCGAATCCCTCACTCTCCGCCAAATCCTGTGAAGGGGCCCAAGTGGCTCCTTTCGCACGTCTGGCCCCAGCATTTCCGGGATTCGAACCCGAGATATGAGAACGATGGTTCGACCGGTGGCGCGTAGCGACACCGGAACGCCGCAGCGCAGCGAAGGCGGCCCGAAGGGCGACCGGCGCAGCCGGGCGTAATCCTCACTCTCCGCCAAATACCGCAAAGGGGCCCAAGTGGCTCCTTTCGCACGTCTGGCCCCAGCATTTCCGGGATTCGAACCCGAGATATGAGAACGATGGTTCGACCATTGGCGCCCTGCGGCGCCAGCACGCCGGAGCCGGCCGTCACCCCCTTACTCTCTATATTCCCCGGCGACGAGGTCCGCGCGGCGCTGTTCGCATTTCGACTGCGGGGGTATCCCTTCGGTCCGGGTTCAGGAGGGGGCGGGGCGGCCGAGATCGAGGCGGGGCCAGTCGCGCGGCAGGGATTCCGGGGCGTGGGTCACGAGCAGGCACTGGCGCTGGTTCAGCCACGGGCCGATGCGGGGCAGCACGCGCTCGAGAGTCCTCGGGTCGAGGCCGGCGAAGGGTTCATCGAGCAGGACGACGGGACGGTCCTGAAGGAGGATCGCCGCCAGGGCGAGCCGGCGCCGCTGGCCGCCGGAGAGGTACGAGCCAGCTTCGCCGATGCGGTAGTCCAGACCTTCTTCCGTGCCACGCACGGCGTTCGCCAGATCCACCTGCTCCAGAGCCTCCCACAGGGCCGCATCGCTGAGAGGCGTGTGACGCGGCTCCAGGATGTCGCGGAGGGAGGTGTCCGGCAGTTGCAGCCCCTGAGGCAGGTAGCTGAGATGGCGGTACCGGGTGTCGGCCGAGATTCGATCGAGATCGTCGCCGCCAAGCGCGATGCGCCCGGTCAGGGGCGGCAGTTCGCCGGCGAGGGTGTCCAGCAGCGTGCTCTTGCCGCGCCCGCTGGCCCCGCTGATCACCAGCGGACGGCCGCGCGCGGGGGCGAGGTCCAGGGGGCCGAGCAGCGGGCGTTCGCGGTGAAAGCCGATGGTCAGGCCGTGGGCCTGCAGCACGGGGGCGTGGTCGGCAGGGGCCGGGCGTGCGGCTCCTGCCGGGGCCTGCCCGGCTGCTTCGAGATGTTGCACGCGCCCGGCGGCCTTGAGGCTCTCGCCGGCACGCCACCACGCCCCGGGCAGGCTGCCGAGGACCTCGCCCAATCCCAGGGTCATCAGCGGCAGCAGTACCGCCACAGGCGCGCTCAGGGTCCCGTCGCGGTACCAGCCCAGGGCGAGGACCAGCATCAGCAGCGCGGATGCGCCGACCACGGCCTGCACGGCCTGTTCAGACCCAACGCCGAACGCCTCCTGGGCGCGTTGCTGGCGCGCGTAGGTCGCGTTCTCGCGGCGCAGCGAGGCCTCGTGTTCGCGGGCCCGGTTGTAGGCCAGAAGCTCGGCCAGGCCGCCGATGTAGTCGAACAGCCCGATGCGTTCGCGTGCCCGGGCCTGCACCAGCGCGTGGCTGCGGCGCTGCCCGGCCAGTGCAAGCAGCGCGGAGACAGCAAGCGTTGCAAGACCGGAGACGGCGAGCACGGCCGCGGCGGGCCAGGGCGCCAGCCAGATGGCGATGACCAGCGTGACCACGAGGCTGATGGCCGCGGCGACCATCGGTCCGACCACCCGCAGGGGCATCCCATCGAGGGTGTCGATGTCGCTGGTCAGGCGGGTCTGCAGGTCGCCACTGCGGTAGGCGCGAACGCGTGCCATGGGCAGTGCGGCGAGCCCGCGGAAGCTGTGGCCGCGCAGATCGGCCAGGCTGCGCAGCACCGCCTCGTGACTGACCAGACGCTCGAAATAGCGTGCCAGGGTGCGGCTGATCGCGGCGGTACGGATGCCACCGGACGGTACGTAGAGGTCCAGGGTGGCCAGAAGTCCGGCGCCCGCCAGCGCGGTCGCGGTGATAAACCAGCCGGACAGCGCCAGCAGGGCGATCCCGGCGATCCAGGTCAATGCCAGCAGGCCCCAGGCGCCCCAGTACCAGACGCGGCGCCGGCGGAAGACGCGGTGCAGAAAGGCGAGGTTGGCGCGGGTTTCGTCACGCATGGGGTGTCTCCGGCGTGACCGGCGCCAGCTCCAGCTGTTGCGGGCAGCGCCGGTGGATGGCGGCATGATGGCTCGCGATCACCAGCGTCAGGCCACGGGTGTCGGCCAGCCGGAACAGCGTGTCCAGGAGTGCCTCTTCGGTCTTCACGTCGAGCGCGCTGGTCGGTTCGTCGAGCAGCCAGAGGCGGTGCCCGGAGAGCAGTGCGCGCGCGACGGCGACCCGCTGGGCCTGGCCGCCGGAGAGGCCGTGCCGGGCCTCGCCGATGGCGGTGTCCAGGCCGTCGGGGAGCTCGGGCGCGTCGAGGGGTAACCCGGCCTGTTCCAGTGCCGTGGCCATCTCTGCATCGGGGATCATTGCGTGGCGGGCCAGCTGCAGGTTTTCGCGCAGGCTACCGTGGAACAGATGGGCATCCTGGTCGATCCAGGCGAAATGGCGGGCCCGGGCATGGCGTTGAATGCGGCCCTCGGTGGGGGGCAGAAAGCCGGCACATACCGCCAGAAGGGTGGATTTTCCGCTGCCACTGGGGCCGGTCAGTGCGAGATGCGCCCCCGCTTGAATCTCGAGGTCGAGATGCTGCAGGACCGGTGTGCGCTGACCCGGGTAGTGCACCATCACATCCTCGAGTTTCAGCAAGGGGTCGGTCTCGTCCCCGCCGGTGACCTCGGTGACCGCGGCTGAAGCCTCGGCCCCGTTGGGCGAAGCAAGCGCGGGAGCGAGGCTCTCGGCGGCGGCCAGCGCACCGGCGCGGTCATGGTAGCTCTGGGCGAACTGGCGCAGGGGCAGGAAATACTCCGGCGCCAGCAGCAGGATGAACAACCCGGTGAACAGGGTGATGTCCCCGGCCGGGCCATAGTCGATGGCGCCGAACAGGGCGAAGCCGATGTAGATCGCGACCATGCCGATCGCGACCGCGCTGAAGAACTCCATGATCGCCGAGGACAGGAATGCGACCCGGAGGGTGCGCATGGTCAGGCGGCGTTGCTGGTGGCTGCGCTCGACGACCTCGATCTCGGTGGCCGTGATGGCGCGGGCCCGGCGCAGCCAGTCCAGGCTGCGGATGCGGTCGAGGAAGTGCCCCGCCAGACGGTTGGCCTCCTCTTGCTGACGCCGGTGGATCTGTTCCGCACCCATGCCGACGATCGCCATGAACGCCGGAATCAGCGGGGCGGCGAGCAGCAACAGCAGGGCGGCGAGCCAGTCCAGCCAGAAGGCCGCGGCCAGAATGGCCAGTGGCGTCAGGATGACCGCCTGGCGGGCCGGCAGGTAACGCGCATAGTAGCCGGTCAGGTCATCCACCCGCGTCTGGAACTGCTCCGCCCAGGCGCCCGCGGTCGTCTGTCCGGCCAGGCGCGCGGGCCCGGCATGCCGGACCTGTTGCAGGAGATCGGTGCGCAGCTGCTGCTTGACCGCAAAGGCGAGGCGGTGTCCCGCCAGGTCGCGCAGGGCCTGGGCGGCATAGCGCAGACCGAGCAAGGCGAGGCCGCCCAGCAGGATGCCCGGCAGGTACGGGGGGGCGGCGGCGAACAGCGTGCCGTGCACCGCCCAGGCCACGAGCCCCGCCAGCGCAATGGTCGCCAGCGTGGCCACCAGCGTGCTGGCGGCACTGAGCACCAGCCAGTGGCGGTGTGGCCGTTGCCGTGCGCGCAGCCATGGCCCCGGCGCGGCACGGTGGTCCGGCGGCGGGGCGCCTGTTTCGCCCGGTTGCGGCATTGACTAGCGCAGGTAGCGCCCGCGCAGCATGTTGAAGTACAGCGGCTTGATCATATGCACCTTCAGGCGCCACCACATCCAGCTGGGTTCCCCCTGGTCGAGGAAGCTGAAGGTCGGCACCTCCTGCAGGGTGTAATCGAATTCCACCAGTGCGGCCTTGCCCACTTCGGTGATCAGCGGGCAGGAGGTGTAGCCATCGAACCGGCGCGAGGGTTCGCGATCCTGGATCACATCTACCAGGTTGTCCGGCATCACCGCGCCATGCGAGCGCACCGTGGAGGCGGTCTTGCCGATTGCGGTCGCGACCACGTCGCCGGCGCCGAAGATGTTCGGGTAGTCCGTGTGCTGCAGCGTGCGGTCATCCACCTCCAGCCAGCCTCCGGCCGCCAGGGGACCGTCCTCCACCGCCAGCCCGGCGTCACGCACAAAGTCGTGCGCGCGCATCGGCGGGGTCACGTGGAGATAGTCGTAGTCCACCGTCTCGCGCCCGCCGTCGCGGGTCTCGAACTGGGCCTGGCGGGCGTCGACATCCACCGCCACCAGGGCACCTCCGTCGTTCACGCTCACGCCGCGTTCCGCGTACAGGTCGCGCACCATATGGTCAAAGCGCTGCACGCTGAACAGGGTGTCCGACCCCGTGTGATAGTGGAAATCGGCCCCGGCGCGCTGACCGGCCGAGCGCAGCAGGTCATCGGCGATGAAGGTCGCCTTGATCGGCGCCCCGGCACACTTGATCGGCGTATTGGGGATGGTAAACCGCGCCACCCCGCCGTTCTCGCCGAACGCATGGATCTGTTCGTAGGCATCGCGTGCGGCCTCGGCGCTGGCATACAGGCTGGTCAGGCCGGGACGCCCGATATCCTCGCGGCGCAACCCTTCGATGGCTTCAAAGTCCAGGTGCAGCCCGGTGGCGACCACCAGGAAGTCGTAGTCGAGCCGGTCGCCGTCGGTGGTCTCGACCCGTTGCGATTCGGGATCGATGGCCGCCACCGTGGAGCGCACCCAGTCGACGCCGCGCGGGATATAGCGTTCATTGCGGCGCTGGACCTCGCCCACGGAATAAACGCCCGCGGCCACCAGGGTCCAGCCGGGCTGGTAATGATGGATCTCGCTGGGCTCGACGATGGTGATGCGTGCGCCGTCAAGCAGGTCGCGCAGGCGGGCGGCCATGGTCATGCCGGCGGCTCCGCCACCGAGCACCACGATGCGGGCCTGGCTGGAGACCGCCGCGCGGGCCGGGGCGGCCTGCACGCCAGTCGCCGACACCAGGCCGGCGGCACCGGCGATCTTCAGGAAATCGCGCCGGGACAGTCCTTGCAAGGTCTCCCGGGCCTGCCGGGCCAGGGCCTGGTCAATCTCGGGGTGCTTCGGGTCTTCGGGGTGATGCATGGCTCTCTCCGCGTATCCGTCTGCCGCTCCGGGGACCGGGCGGGCCAGTTCTGAGGGTCGCGCCGTCTGCCGGGCGCTTCGTGTGACGGAATGCTTACAAGTTGCATGCCAACACCGGCAGACCGCCCCGTCGGGCCCTGGGCGCCGGTGTTGGCGGTTCCGGTCTGCCATTCGTGGCAGTCACCTGCGACCGGACTGCCAAGAATGGCAGACCCGGGGCGGCATTGGCGGGCGTTGGCCAGGCGCCAAGACACGGGCCAGTCGCCTGCAGCGCGCCGCCGGGGTCCGGACCGGAACTCTGGCACGGTACTTGTTAGGGGTTCATCGATACGTCATCCCGGCGTGCCCCTGATAACGGAGGAAAGGCCATGGAGCTCGACCCCATACTACTCTCGCGAATCCAGTTCGCGTTCGTGGTTTCGTTTCACGCGATCTTCCCGGTGTTCACGATCGGGCTGGCTTCGTTTATTGCGTTTCTGGAATTTCGCGCCTGGAAGACCGGTGACACGATCTATACCCAGATCTCGAAGTTCTGGATCAAGATCTTCGCGGTGGTCTTCGGTATGGGCGTGGTCTCCGGCCTGGTGATGTCGTTCCAGTTCGGGACCAACTGGAGTGCGTTCTCCTATGCCACGGCCAATTTCCTCGGGCCGGTGCTGTCCTACGAGGTGCTCACTGCGTTCTTCCTGGAGGCGGCGTTCCTGGGCGTGCTGCTGTTCGGGCGTGACCGGGTGCCGCAGGGCGTGCACCTGTTCTCGGCCCTGATGGTCGCGCTGGGCACCTTCATCTCGTCGTTCTGGATCCTGGTGGCCAACAGCTGGATGCAGACGCCGGTCGGCTTCGAGCTGCAGGACGGGGTGTTCCATGTCACGTCCTGGATCACGGCGATCTTCAACCCGAGCTTCTGGCCGCGCTTCTTCCACATGGGGCTGGCCTCGCTGCTTACCGCCGGCTTCGTGGTCGCCGGGGTCTCCGCCTGGTATCTGCTGCGCCAGCGCGACGTGGTGATGAACCGCAAGGCCCTGGGCACCACGATGTGGGTGCTGCTGTTCGCGGCCCCGGCGCAGCTGGTGGTCGGTGATATCCACGGCCTCAACACCTTCGAGCATCAGCCGACCAAGGTGGCGGCGATGGAAGGCGTGTGGGAGACCGAGCGCGGGGCGCCGCTGCTCTTGTTCGCGATCCCCGACTCGGCCAACGAGACCAATCACTTCGAGATCGGCATCCCGAAGATGGCGAGCTTCATCCTCACCCACGAGATGGACGGGGAAGTGCCTGGCCTGCTGGAGGTACCGGCCGAGGAACGTCCGCCGGTAGGCATCACCTTCTGGTCGTTCCGCGTGATGGTGGCGATTGGCATGGTGATGATCCTGTTCGCGCTGGCGGGCGCCTGGCTGCGCTTCCGCCGCCGGATGTATGCCTCGCCGCTGTTCCTCAAGGGGCTGGCCTGGATGATCCCGGCGCCGTTCCTGGCGGTGGTCGCGGGCTGGTTCGTGACCGAGACCGGGCGCGCGCCCTGGCTGGTCTACGGCGTGATGAATCATGCCGAGGGCATTACCCCGGCCCTGACCGGTGGCATGGCCCTGTTCACCCTGATCGGCTATGTGGCGGTCTACGCGGCGGTGTTCACCGGGGGCGTCTACTACCTGGTGCGCATCGTGCGTCAGGGCCCGGAACCGGCCGATGCCGTGCATGCGCCGGCGCACGCCAAGCGTCCGCTGTCGGCCGCTGACACCTTCGTCGATGACGCCGCGGTCAGCGGTGCAAGGAGCTAAGTGATGGAAACCACGATCGATATCACGCTGATCTGGGTCGTCATCATTGCCGTGGGCGTGATCGCCTACGTGCTGATGGACGGGTTCGACCTCGGGGTGGGGATCCTCTTCCCCTTCGCCCCGGGGGAGACCTCGCGCGACGTGATGATGAACTCCGTCGCCCCGGTGTGGGACGGCAACGAGACCTGGCTGATCCTCGGCGGCGCGGGCCTGCTGGCCGCCTTCCCGCTGGTGTACTCGGTGTTCCTGCCGGCGCTTTATATCGGGGTCTTCCTGATGCTGGCGGGGCTGATCTTCCGCGGCGTGGCCTTCGAGTTCCGCTTCAAGGCGCACCGCTCCAAGGGGCTGTGGAACGCCGCCTTCGCGATCGGCTCGGCGGTGGCGGCCTTCGCCCAGGGCGCGGTGGTCGGTGCCTATATCCAGGGCTTCGAGATGGACGGCTTCAGCTTCGCCGGCGGTCCGCTCGACTGGCTGACGCCGTTCACCGTCCTCACCGGCATCGGGCTGCTGGCGGGCTATGCCCTGCTGGGCGCGACCTGGCTGATTGTGAAGACCGAGGGTGATACCCAGGCCTTTGCCTATCGGGTGGCGCCCTGGATGCTGGCGGTCGTGCTGCTGGTGTTCGGCGCGGTGAGCCTGATTACCCCGTTCATCGATCCGAAGGTGATGGAGCGCTGGATGGGGACCTGGCAGTACCTCTGGGTGCTCCCGGCGCTGGCGCTGTTCTCCGCCTGGGTCCTGATCCGCGCGGTGCGCCGGCGAGATGAAGGGATCCCGTTCGTCGCCACGATTGCCCTGTTCATCACCACTTACCTGGGACTGCTGGTGAGCAAGTGGCCGTACGTGGTGCCGCCGGACTACACCTTCTGGGATGCGGCCTCCTCGCCGGATGCGCAGCTGTTCATCCTGGTGGGGGCGCTGTTCGTGATCCCGATCATCCTGGGTTACACCGCGTGGACCTACTGGGTCTTCCGCGGGAAGGTGACCCCGGAGACCGGCTATCACTAGGCGGGATCGCCCATCGGTTGTCACAGGGCCTTTCCGGAATGTCCGAGTCCGCCATTCAGGGCATCGAGCCACGCGTCTGCAGGAAGTCGGCGCCGTGGCACGACCCGAATGGCGGACCTTCCTCTCACGAGCTGCATACGGGGGTGATGGCATGCCGTTGAACATCGCTCGTCTGAACGTGTCTATCGGGCAGCGTGACGGCGTCGGTTCCGGTGTCGGATACGCCTTCCAGGACCCCTTGTTGCGAGGCGACGTGACCAGCATCCCGAAGAAGGAGTCGGCACCCCTGGACCCCAACGTGGGGACCCTGCGCCAGGTGCTGGAGGTATTTCGTGAACCGGCCATCCTGCTGTCCCCGGATTATCGGATCCTGGCGGCCAATGGCGCCTACCAGCGCATCTACGGGACTGATCGCGATGGCTCCGGTCGCACCTGCTTCGAGGCCTCCCATGGTTTCCGCCGCCCCTGCGACGAGGCGGGGGAGTCCTGCCCCCTGCGGGCCGCCCTGGGCAGTGGCCACCGCGAACGCGTGCTGCACGTGCATCACACCGAGGCCGGGCGCGAGCACGTGGACGTCGAGTTGCTGCCGATCCGGGATGCTGACGGGGAGATCCGCTACCTGATCGAACGCCTGCATCACCTGCCGGTGTCCGCGCCACAGGCGGGCAGCGGCGGGCTGGTCGGTCGCTCCAGGGCCTTCAATGCCATGCTGGGGATGATCAGCCGGGTGGCGCCGAGCAATGCCTCGGCCCTTCTGCTCGGCGAGTCCGGCACGGGCAAGGAACTGATCGCACGCGCCATTCACGAAGCGAGCCCGCGGAAGAAATTGCCGTTCGTGCCCGTGGAATGCTCCGGCCTCACCGAAACCCTGTTCGAAAGCGAGCTGTTCGGCCATGAACGGGGGGCGTTTACCGGGGCGACCTCGGCCAAGGCCGGGCTGGTGGAGGCGGCGGCCGGCGGCACCCTGTTTCTCGACGAGGTGGGGGATATACCGCTAAGCCAGCAGGTCAAGCTGCTGCGGCTGCTGGAGACCCACGCCTATCGCCGGGTCGGTGGTGTCGAGTCGCGGCGGGCGGATTTTCGCCTGGTCTGCGCGACCCACCGCGATCTCGAATCCATGGTCCGGGCCGGCGAATTCCGCGAGGACCTCTACTACCGTATCAACACCTTCCCGATCGAGGTGCCCCCGCTGCGCGAGCGGGTGGAGGACATCCCGTTGCTGCTGGAGGCTCTTGGCGAGCGCCTGGATCTGGTCGTGCCACCGCGCCTGGAAGACGAGACCCTGAGAGTTCTCGAGCAGTATTCCTTCCCCGGCAATGTGCGCGAGCTGCGCAACATCCTCGAGCGCGCGGCCTTGCTGGCAGACGGCGAGGCGATCCGTCCGGAACACCTGCCGGACCGCGTGCGGCAAGGCGGTGCGTCCCCGGTCGGGGCGAGGACTGGCGGACTGGAAGGGTTGCTGCATCCGCAGTCATTGCGCCCGCTGGACGAGATCGAGCGCGAATACCTGCGGCACGCGGCTGCGGTGTACCCCGGGGACCGCCGTGCGCTGGCAAGGACCCTCGGGATCAGCGAGCGCAGCCTGTACCGCCGTCTGAGCCAGCTGGAGGGCGACGCCGACGAGCAAGACTGAAAGTGCCCGGGCGGGTCGGGTAACGCGTCTCGCCCGGGTTTAAACGACGTCCGCGTGGGCGGTCGGACGTCCGGCCACTGCCTGTCACAAGGGACGGGAGTGGAGAGATACCGCCATAAGCATCAGTAAAACACGATAGTCCAATACAGCTTAAAGACCGGAGTCTCTGATGAAAAAGACCGCAATGACCCTCTCCCTGTCCGCCGCCCTACTGGCGACCCCGATGCTGGCCGCCGCCGAGCCCCTTTCGTTTGGCGAGCAACAGACCATCCGCTCTATGGCCAGTGCCGGGGTCGGGCAGGCCATCGTCAACCAGATGGGCGCCGGTTCGATGGTCGTGATCAATAATCCGTCACCCATCTGTGGTGCCCTGGCGGGTGGCCTGGGCGCATCCATGCTCTCGGCCGATCCGCGGGCGGGCTTCCAGATCGCGACGCTGCGCTCCGGCGAGGATGCCGCCGCCGCGGTGCATGTGACCGCGGACAAGGAAGTGGCCTACCTGGCGCTGGGGGGCGAGCTGGATCGCGATGAGAACGTGGCGCTGGCCCACGCCTACCTGCAGGAGCTCGCCGCCTCGGAGTGGGACGGCACCCTGGTGCTGCACATCTCCTCGTGGATGCAGAAGCAGGTCCAGGCTGTCGCGGAGGCCGACGAAGCGGTGGCTGACTATCTGGAAGGGCTCCGCATGGTGGCGCTCCAGCCCGACCTGGAGGCGGGTCAGGCGGTGATGCTGGGCGTGAACTTCGATGGCGACGACTTCACGACCGAGGAGATGGGTCGTCAGGACATGCGTGAAGACCTGGTGGACTTGTTCCGTCGCATGTAGGCCCGTGGTCAGCGGGCTGGGGCAGGGGCCGTCTTGCCTGGCCCGCTTTAGTGAAAAACTATCGTTGCGTTAAGAAATAAGTAATTCACTATATTCGGGTCGACAGATAAAGTAAGACGTACATGGAGGCACGACCCCATGAACGACCCGATCAAACTTTCAAAGCAAGGAGTACATCATGGCACTGCGTTTGGGCGATACCGCACCGAATTTCCAGATTGACACCACCAAGGGCAAGATCGACTTCCACGAATGGATTGGCGACTCCTGGTGCTTCTTCTTCAGCCACCCGGCCGACTTCACCCCGGTGTGCACCACCGAGATGGGCCGTACCGCGCAGCTGGCCAAGCAGTTCGCGGACCGCAACACCAAGCCGCTCGGGCTGTCGACCGACACGGTCGAGGAGCACAACAAGTGGATCGAGGACGTCAACGACACCCAGAACACCACGCTGGAGTTCCCGATCGTCGCCGACGCCGACAAGAAGATTTCCGAGCTCTACGAGATGATCCACCCGGGCGAGAGCGAGACCGCCGCCGTGCGCTCGGTCTACATCATCGACCCGAACAAGAAGATCCGGCTGATGATGACCTACCCGATGTCGGTGGGCCGCAACTTCGACGAGATCCTGCGTGTGATCGACGCGTTGCAGACCGGTGACCAGCACGGCATCGCGACGCCGGCCGACTGGACCCCGGGTGCTCGCGTGATCATCCCGCCGACGGTCAGCAACGAGGACGCGCAGAAGAAGTTCCCGCAGGGCTTCGAGGAGATCCGCTCCTACCTGCGCTACACCCAGGTCTAAACGATCGGGCGACGATCGACCGGCCGCTAACGCCGGAACGCTCTGGAGAGTGGAGGGCCCCGCAAAGGGGCCCTTTTTATGTTTGGGTACAGCGCCCGCTGAGGTGAATCGCTGGCCTTTTCCGGTGAGCCGGGGCTAGCCCCAACCCTGCAGGAGCGCGCTCGCGCGCGAAGCCCCCGCCAGCGCCGGTGGCGGGCAACACCTGGCGGCGCCACCCGCTCGGTTGGCGGTGGGGCCTACCGCCCCAGCCCCGTCAGACGGCTGGGTTCGAGGATCTCGATCCAGTAGCCGTCGAGGTCCTTCACGAAGGCGATGTCCTTCAGGCCGCCCTCGTCCGGGCGCTTCACGAATTCAACATTGTTCTGGTCGAACCAGCGCACGGCCGCGTCCAGATCCGGGACCGAAAAGCAGATGTGGCCGAAGCCCTGCGGCTCTTCGTTGCCGTCGTGGTAGTGGAAGCCGGCGTCCTTCTCGGTGCCGTAGTTGTAGGTCAGCTCCAGGATGCCGCGCTGGCTGAACATCCAGCGGGTGGCCTCGCCGGCGTCCTTGGGCGGCTGCGGTTCGTCCTCGCCGATCTGCGCCAGGAAGTAGAGCGTGAACTCGAACTCCGGGAAATCCAGCGTCTTCACCAGCTGCATGCCGAACACGCGCTGGTAGAAGTCCAGCGCCTTCTGCGGATCCTTCACGCGCAGCATGGTGTGGTTGAAGCGAAAGCCGGCCGTGGGATTGTCGCTCATGGTGCGTCCTTGTAGTCCGTAAGAGGGTACTCCGGAGACTGGAACACGGCCGGCCGGGTTCCCTCAAGTGCCGCCGTCACGCCTCGGGCCCCGGTTCCGTCACTGCGAGGAGGCAAAGCCGACGTGGCAGTCTGCTGGGGCTATCCCGGTGCCGGGGGCTGCGTCAGGCGATTGCTTCGCGGCGCTCGCAATGACCGGATGTTGGAGCGCTCGGGAATACCCCCCTCGGTCACTGCGAGAAGGCAAAGCCGACGTGGCAGTCTGCTGGGGCTATCCCGACGCCGGGGGCTGCGTCGGGCGATTGTTTCGCGCTGCTCGCAATGACGGGATGGTGGAACAGCCGGGAAACCGTATTCCTGTCACTGCGAGGAGGCGCAGCCGCCGTGGCAGTCGGTCGGGGTGGCCCCGACGGTGGGGTTTCCCGGGAGATCGCTTCGCGGTGCGCGCGATGACGATCTGTTGGGAGGCTCCGGATCGGTTTCGCCTACTGTCGGCAGAAGGGCCAGACCTGATAGAAGCGGCGGCAGCGGAACTCGGATTCGCAGCTCGCCAGCTGGGACTCGTAGCGGTCCGCCCGCTGGGCAACCTGGCGCGCCGC
The DNA here is from genome assembly GCF_000377285.1 of Thioalkalivibrio sp. ALE25. Classification (NCBI taxonomy): domain Bacteria; kingdom Pseudomonadati; phylum Pseudomonadota; class Gammaproteobacteria; order Chromatiales; family Ectothiorhodospiraceae; genus Thioalkalivibrio; species Thioalkalivibrio sp. ALE25. The sequence continues at coordinate 89,719 of NZ_KB897927.1, forward strand.
GGCCCGCACCTGTGGCTTGTTCTGATAACTGCCACGGCTGTAGCCGCCCTGACCCTCGTGGTAGGCGAGGTAGAGGTGCTCCGCGTTGTGCAGCGGTACGCCGGTCATGCGCCGGGTGCGATCGTTGTACCAGCCGATGAAGTCGGTGGCGTGTTTCATGTGCGTGCGCCGCGCGAAGCGACTGCCGGCATCCTCCCGGTATTCGCCCCAGACCGGATCCTGCGCCTGGGCGTAGCCCCGCGCGGAGGATGGCCGGCTCCACGGGATGAAGCCCAGCAGCCGCTCGCGGTCGGGGCGCACGTGGCTGCGGAACGAGGACTCCTGCTGGATGAACGACATCTGCGTGGCGATGGGCGTGCCCCATTCGCGTTCGGAATCACGCGCGTAGTCGTACCAGCGTGGCTGCTCGCGGAAGATCTCGCAGATATTGCTCTGGTCCTGGGGTGGCGATGGCGCCAGCGTCGCACAGCCCGCCGTGATCACGGCCAGCGCCAGCAGCAGGCCCGCGCGCAGCCCGTTGAGCGCCATGGCTCGCGATTCCCCCTGATCTGCCTTGCCCACCCGAATCTCCCGCTCGGTTCCCCTAATGGCCGGGAGTATAAAGCACCCGCAACGGGGGCCAAGGGTGCGCCGGCTGACGTGCCCGGTTTCGGAGGCTGCCCCGGCCCCTGCGGGCGCCTCGCAGTGTCGGGCATACGGGTTCCCGGTTGCTCCACCATCCCGTCATTGCGAGCGCCGCGAAGCAATCGCCCGACGCAGCCCCCGGCGCCGGAATACCCCCAGCAGACTGCCACGTCGGCTGCGCCTCCTCGCAGTGACGGGGGCGGGGGCGAGCGGGGAGGGGGCTCTGTGGAGGGAGCGGGGGGGGTGTGGCAGTGGCCTGTGGGAGCGGGCTTGCCCGCGAAGCCCCTGCCCCCGTCGGAACTTGGTAAAAGCCATTTGCGGGCAAGCCCGCTCCCACAAAGAGCATGGGCGACACTGTTGTTATGCGGCGGTGTTCCAGCCGTGGTCGAGGGGGCTCAGGGGCGGGTCGGTGCGCCACGGGCCGGGTTCGACGGGTTCGTTCGCGATGTCGCGGATGCGGGCGATGAACTCGCGGCGGGGCAGGGTCACGGCCCCCAGGTTGAGAAGATGGGCGGTCTCCATCTGCACATCCACCAGCGGCCAGCCCCAGGCGACCAGGTGGCGGCTGAGCCAGGCGAGCGCGACCTTGGAGGCGTCGCGCTCGCGCGAGAACATGGACTCGCCGCAGAACAGCCGCCCCACGGCCACGCCATAGAGCCCGCCGATCAGGCGCGGACCGTCCCAGACCTCCACCGAGTGTGCGTGCCCCGTGCGGTGCAGGGCGATGTAGGCCTGCTGCATGCTGGCGGTGATCCACGTCCCGTCGGCGTAGTCGCGCGGCGCGGCGCAGGCCTCGATCACGGCCTCGAAGGCGCGATCGAAGCTGACCGTGTAGCCACGGTTTCGGATCGCCTTCTTCAGGCTGCGGTGCAGGCGGAAGTGACCCGGCTCCAGCACCGCGCGCGGGTCCGGGCTCCACCACAGGATCGGCTGCCCGGCCTCGAACCAGGGGAACACGCCGGAGCGGTAGGCATTGAGCAGACGTGGCACGGACAGATCGCCGCCGGCCGCGAGCAGGCCGTTCGGCTCGGCCAGGGCATGCGCCGGGTCCGGGAACGGGGCCTCCGGGTGCTCCGGGTCCAGCCAGGGCAGGGTGATCTGCGGGCTGGAGTTCATGGGGCGCTTCCGTGCGTGACCCGAGGTTGGAGGCCCGGGTTTTGTAGGAGCCTGCTTGCAGGCGAAGGGCCTGTGGCGGAGCCCCGCGCGGGCAGGGGCTTCGCGGGCAAGCCCGCTCCCACAGGGGGGTGTTGGTCAGGCGCGAGGTGCATCGTTGGGTTGGACCTGCCGGTAGGGCGAGTGTTCGTGCAGGCGTTCGCAGTGGGCCTGCATCATCTGGGCCTCGCGTTCGCAGAAGTCGCGCACGGGCTGGTCGAAGCCCTCGGTCAGGATCATGTGGGCGGAGTAGGTGGGCGTGGGCAGGAAGCCGCGCGGGATCTTGTGTTCGCCCTGGGCGCCGGGCTCGAAGCGGGCGAGTCCTTCGCGGATGCAGAATTCGATGCCCTGGTAGTAGCAGGTCTCGAAGTGCAGGTCGGCCAGCTCCTCGGTGCAGCCCCAGAAGCGTCCGTACAGGGTGTCGTGGCCGCGATAGCAAAGGGCCGCGGCGATGGTCTCGTCGTCCCCCGTCTCGCTGGGTCGCCGGGCCTCGAACAGCACCACCTGATCGCCCAGCGCCGCAGCCGTCTCCACAAAAAAGGCCTCCGACAGCGTCGGGATGCCCATGTGCTTCTCGAAGGTGTCGACGTAGAAACGGTGGAAGCGCGCCCAGTCCTCGGGCGATCCGGTGGCCCCGGTCAGCGTGCGGAACTCGATGCCGGCCTCATTGACGCGGCGGCGTTCGCGCTTGATGTTCTTGCGCTTTTTCGAGCTGAGCGCGGCCAGGAAGTCGTCGAAGCTTGCGTAGTCCGCGTTCGTCCAGTGGTACTGGCAGCCCATGCGCTCGGCCAGCCCCAGCTCGCGGGTCACGTCCAGATCATCCTGGTTGGGGAACAGGATGTTCACGCCCGAGGCGTTCAGCTCGCGCCCGCGGGTGACCAGGGCGCGCACGAGCAGGGTGCGCAGGTGATCGAAGTCCGGCGCCTCCGGGTGCACCAGCAGGCGCGGGCCGGTGGCCGGGGTATAGGGCACGGAGACGACCAGCTTGGGGTAGTAGTTGAGCCCCTGGCGGTTCCACGCGCTCTCCCAGGCGAAGTCGAACACGAACTCGCCGTAGTTGTTGGTCTTGGCGTAGGCCGGCGCGGCCGCGACGAGCTGGTCGTCGCGGAAGATCAGCACGTGCTGCGGGAACCAGCCGAACTGGCGCCCCAGACACTCGTGGCGTTCCAGGCCCTCCAGGAAGGCGTGGCGCAGGAACGGCTCGGTGCCGCCGGTCAGGGCGTCCCAGGCGGCCGGGTCCACGTCGGCCAGGCCGTCGCGCAGTTCGACACGTTCCGGCGTGTCGCCCGAGTCGTCCTCCGGCGGGTGCGGTGCCTGGGTATCGCCCTCGGCGCTCACGTGATCAACCGAGCTTGTCCAGGTACTTCTCCGCGTCCAGTGCGGCCATGCAGCCGGTGCCGGCGGAGGTGACCGCCTGGCGGTAGACATGGTCCATCACGTCGCCGGCGGCGAACACGCCCGGTACGGAGGTGGCGGTGGCGTTGCCCTCCAGGCCGCTTTGCACCTTGATGTAACCGCCTTCCATGTCCAGCTGGCCCTGGAAGATGTCGGTGTTCGGCTTGTGGCCGATCGCGATGAACACGCCCATCACGTCGATGTCCTTCGTCTCGCCGCTCTGGGCGTGCTTCAGGCGGGCACCGGTCACGCCGGTCGCGTCGCCGAGGATCTCGTCCAGGGTGTGGTTCCACTCGATGGTGATGTTGCCGTTCTTTTCCTTCTCGAACAGCTTGTCCTGCAGGATCTTCTCCGCGCGCAGGGCATCGCGGCGGTGCACCAGCACCACCTCGGAGGCGATGTTGGACAGGTACAGGGCCTCTTCCACGGCGGTGTTGCCGCCGCCGATCACCGCGACCTTCTGGTTGCGGTAGAAGAAGCCGTCGCAGGTCGCGCAGGCGGAGACACCCTTGCCGGCGAAGGTGGTCTCGGACTCCAGCCCCAGGTACTGCGCGGAGGCCCCGGTGCAGATGATCAGGGCATCACAGGTGTATTCCCCGGAGTCGCCGATCAGGCGGTAGGGCTTGTCCTTCAGCTGCACCGTGTGGATGTGATCGAAGATCACCTCGGTGTCGAAACGCTCGGCATGCTTCTGCATGCGCTGCATCAGTTCGGGGCCCTGCACGCCCTCGTTGTCGCCCGGCCAGTTGTCCACGTCGGTGGTGGTCATCAGCTGGCCGCCCTGTTCCAGGCCGGTGATCACGACCGGGTTCAGGTTGGCGCGCGCGGCGTAGACCGCGGCGGTCCAGCCGGCCGGGCCGGAGCCCAGGATCAAGAGCGGGCAGTGGCGCGCTTCCTTGCCGCTGCCGCCCTTTTTCGGTTCGGACTCGGTGGCGCCGCCCAGCTGGACGGCGCCGGTGGCGGCCTGCACGGCCCCGGTGGCGCTGGCCATCTTCGGGGTCTCGGCCTGGGCCTTGCCGGATGCGTTCTTCTTGTCCTTCTTGGACTTCTTGGCGTCGCTCATGGCGCTCTCCATCTCGCAACAATGAATTCCGTGGCGGGGGCGGCGGGGCCGTCCCTGCGAGTGCTGCACACGATACCGGATCGTCGGGCGTGGGCCCGGGTTCCATGAATCGGGTAGCGGGATCCGGGGTGCGCCCACAGCTGGCGGGCCATCCCGGATCGGGGATCGATATGGCGGGGATTATTGGGAGGCCGGACGGCTTTGTCCAACGCGGTCACGGGCACCGGGGGAACGCCGCGCCGGCGGGAAGGGCGGGACGCATTTGGTTAATCGCGGTCGATAAAACATTTTCATGATCGCGCGGGCCGGATCGCGGCCCGGGCAGTCACTACATCGGCGTTTGGTGGATAACCCGGGCGCCCCTCCGGGAACGGCGGCAGGACGGGGAATCGCCGTTTTTATCCACAGCTTGCTCACGGGTTGTGCGCGGCTTGTTCTTTCGCGAACCACTATATCTAGTGGCTATGCAGTTCCGGATCCCCGATCTATAGTACTTCACGTTCGATCCAACACCAGCGCGAGGCCGTCATGAACAGCGAACCCTACACCGCCGAAGCCCCCGAGGGCACCCAGTACCCGCCGCAGGCCGAACCGTCGGCCGAGGTCCTGGCGACCAGCCCGGGCCAGCACCAGGTGATTCGCCGTAACGGCAAGGTCACGGGCTTCGATGCCTCCAAGATCGAGGTGGCGGTGACCAAGGCCTTTCTCGCGGTGGAGGGCGGCAATGCCGCGGCCAGCCGCCGCATCCACGAGGTGTCGAAGGAAGTGGCCGGGCAGGTGGTGGACAGCCTGTTCCGCCGCGCCGGCACCCAGGGCATGACGGTGCACATCGAGGATATCCAGGACCAGGTGGAACTGGCCCTGATGCGTGGCGGCCACCACAAGGTCGCGCGGGCCTATGTGATCTATCGCGAGCAGCAGGCGCAGAAGCGCGCCGCCGAGGCCGCCGAGCAGTCCCCGGAAGAGCAGGAGGCTGCCGCCAGCCTGAACGTGACCCGCGCCGACGGCACCCAGGCCCCGCTGGACGAGGCGCGCCTGCAGGCGGTCGTCGCCGAGGCCTGTGACGGCATCGAGCACGTGGACGGCCAGAAGATCCTGACCGAGGCGCGCCGCAACCTGTTCGACGGCGTCGCCGAGAAGGATGTGGCCACCGCGCTGGTGATGGCCGCCCGCGTGATGATCGAGAAGGAGCCGAACTACTCCGAGGTCACCGCGCGCCTGCTGATGGACGCGCTGCGCCGCGAGGCCCTGAGCTTCGTGCATGGCCGCCCGGAAGAGGCCACCCAGGCGCAGCTGGCCGAGCGCTACGCCGAGTACTTCGGCGCCTACATCCGCCGCGCCGCCGACCTGGAGCTGGTCGACAGCGAGCTGACCCGCTACGACCTCGACAAGCTGGGCGCGGCGATCAAGCCGGAGCGCGATCTGCAGTTCACCTACCTCGGCCTGCAGACCCTGTACGACCGCTACTTCATCCACAGCGACGGCACCCGCTTCGAGCTGCCGCAGGCGTTCTTCATGCGCGTGGCGATGGGCCTGGCGATCAACGAGATCGACCGCGAGGCACGCGCGATCGAGTTCTACAACCTGCTGAGCTCGTTCGACTTCATGAGCTCCACGCCGACGCTGTTCAACTCCGGCACCCTGCGCCCGCAGCTCTCCAGCTGCTACCTGACCAGCGTCCCGGACGACCTGGACGGCATCTACAGCGCCATCCGCGACAACGCGCTGCTGTCCAAGTTTGCCGGCGGCCTGGGCAACGACTGGACCCGCGTGCGCGGCATGGGCGCCCACATCAAGGGCACCAACGGCAAGTCGCAGGGCGTGGTCCCGTTCCTGAAGGTCGCCAACGACACCGCCGTGGCCGTGAACCAGGGCGGCAAGCGCAAGGGTGCCGTGTGCGCCTACCTCGAGACCTGGCACATCGATGTCGAGGAGTTCATCGAGCTGCGCAAGAACACCGGCGACGACCGCCGCCGCACCCACGACATGAACAGCGCCAACTGGATCCCGGACCTGTTCATGAAGCGCGTGGCCGAGGACGGCGACTGGACCCTGTTCTCCCCGAACGAGACCCCGGACCTGCACGACCTGGTCGGCGCCGAGTTCGAGAAGCGCTACTGCGAATACGAAGAGAAGGCCGCGCGCGGCGAGCTGCGCGTGCACAAGACCATGAAGGCCGTGGACCTGTGGCGGAAGATGCTCGGCATGCTGTTCGAGACCGGCCATCCGTGGATGACCTTCAAGGACCCGTGCAACCTGCGCAGCCCGCAGCAACACACCGGCGTGGTCCACAGCTCGAACCTGTGCACCGAGATCACCCTGAACACCTCGGATGACGAGATCGCGGTGTGCAACCTGGGCTCGATCAACCTGGCCGCGCATGTGAACGAGGCGGGCGAGCTGGATCTGCCCAAGCTCGAGCAGACCGTAAACACCGCCATGCGCATGCTCGACAACGTGATCGACTACAACTACTACTCCGTGCCGCAGGCGCGCCGCTCCAACCTGCGCCACCGCCCGGTGGGGCTGGGGGTCATGGGCTTCCAGGACGCTCTGTACAAGCTGCGCGTGCCGTATGCCTCCGAGGCGGCCGTGGAGTTTGCCGACACCTCCATGGAGGCGGTCTCCTACTACGCGATCAAGGCCTCGACCGATCTGGCCGAGGAACGCGGGCGCTACGAGAGCTTCCCCGGCAGCCTGTGGAGCCAGGGCATCCTGCCGATCGACTCGATCGACAAGCTGGCCGAGACCCGCGGCGACTACCTGCAGATGGACACCACCCAGCGCCTGGAGTGGGACAAGCTGCGCAAGCGGGTGAAGAAGGTCGGCATGCGCAACTCCAACACCATGGCGATCGCGCCGACCGCGACCATCTCCAACATCTGCGGGGTCAGCCAGTCGATCGAGCCGACCTACCAGAACCTGTTCGTCAAATCGAACCTGTCGGGCGAGTTCACCGTGATCAACCCGTACCTGGTGCGCGACCTGAAAGACCGCGAGCTGTGGGACGAGGTGATGGTCAACGACCTCAAGTACTACGACGGCTCGGTGCAGCCGCTGGACCGCGTGCCGGAGGACATCAAGGCCCTGTACGCCACCGCGTTCGAGCTGGACACCCGCTGGCTGGTCGAGGCCGCCTCGCGCCGGCAGAAGTGGATCGACCAGGCGCAGAGCCTGAACCTCTACATGGCCGAGCCCTCCGGGCCCAAGCTGGACGCCCTGTACAAGCTGGCCTGGGTGCGCGGCCTGAAGACGACCTACTACCTGCGCTCCATGGGCGCGACCCACGTGGAAAAGAGCACCGTGGCCGACTCCTCGCGCGCCAACAAGCTGAACGCCGTCTCCGGCGGCCAGCAGGCGGCCGAGCCGGAAGCGCCCAAGGCGTGCTCCATCCTCGACCCGGACTGCGAGGCCTGCCAGTAAGGCGGGCCCGCCCACGGGCACCGAATACGCACCACACACTGATCACAACGCACTGAACAAAAGGCCCGGCCACCGCGTCGGGCCGCCACCGAAAACAAGAGGGGACACTATGCTTTCCTGGGACGATCCGATCGCAGCCATCAAAGGCGAAGGCCAGAAAGAACCCGCCGTCCGCCCCGGCATGGGCTTTCAGGAGAACGAAGCGCTGATGAGCACCGCCGGCGCCGCACCCAGCGTCTCGCCGGACCCGGAAAACGCCGGCCAGCCGCTGGCCGAGCCGAACGAAGACGCCCTGACCGGCACCGGTCTGGAAGACCTGGAGATGGGGGCCGAGCGCATCCGTGTGGATGACAAGAAGATCATCAACTGCCACGCGGACCTCAACCAGCTCGTGCCCTTCAAGTACAAGTGGGCCTGGCAGAAGTACCTGGACGGCTGCGCCAACCACTGGATGCCGCAGGAAATCAACATGAACGCGGACATCGCCCTGTGGAAGGACCCAAATGGATTAACTGACGACGAGCGCACCATCGTCAAGCGCAACCTGGGCTTCTTCTCCACCGCCGATTCGCTGGTGGCGAACAACCTGGTGCTGGCCGTGTACCGCCACATCACCAACCCCGAGTGCCGCCAGTACCTGCTGCGCCAGGCCTTCGAGGAGGCGCTGCACACCCACGCCTACCAGTACTGCGTGGAGTCCCTGGGCCTGGACGAGGGCGAGATCTTCAACATGTACCGCGAGGTGCCCTCCGTGGCCACCAAGGCGGAGTGGGCGCTGCCGTTCACCAAGCACCTGGCGGACCCGAACTTCCGCACCGGCACCCCGGAGGCGGACCAGAAGCTGCTGCGCGAACTGATCGCCTTCTACGTCGTGTTCGAAGGCATCTTCTTCTACGTCGGCTTCGTGCAGATCCTCTCCATGGGCCGGCGCAACAAGATGACCGGCGTGGCCGAGCAGTTCCAGTACATCCTGCGCGACGAGTCCATGCACATGAACTTCGGCATCGACGTGATCAACCAGATCAAGCTCGAAAATCCGCACCTGTGGACCGAAGACTTCAAGAACGAGATGCGCACCCTGATCTCGGATGCCGTCGAGCTGGAGGCGCAGTACGCGCGCGACACCATGCCGCGTGGCGTGCTCGGCATGAACGCCCAGATGTTCGAGGAGTACCTGCACTTCATTGCGAACCGGCGTTGTGCGCAGATTGGGCTGGCCGAGCTGTACCCGGGGGCTGATAACCCGTTCCCGTGGATGAGCGAGGTGCTCGATCTGAAGAAGGAGAAGAACTTCTTTGAGACGCGGGTTACGGAGTATCAGACGGGTGGGGCGTTGAGCTGGGATTGACCGGGCCACGACCGCCGGAACGAACGGAGCCAGGGAAATGGCCGTGCAGCAACAGAAGAGGGCGCCGCAAGTCGGCGCCCTCGTTGCGCTTGGCGGCCTGGAAGCGACGACGGGTGTCACGCAATCGACACCCCCATCGTTCTTACGGCAGATGATCCAGTGGGCTTCGTACGCCCGCGAAGCGATCGCCCAGCACATGCGTGTAAATCTGGGTCGTCTCCAGGCTCTTGTGGCCCAGAAGCTCCTGCACCGTCCGAATATCCGTACCGCGCTGCAGCAACTGCGTCGCAAAGCTGTGCCGGAGTGTATGGCACGAGCCAGGACGAACCAGCCCAGCGCCCCGCATCGCACGACTAACGGCGCGTTGCACCGCCGATGGATGGATATGGTGCAGCACCACTCGCCCATCGTTGTCTACGCACGGTCGGCTCGCTGGCACAAGCCATTGCCAGCCCAGCGCTGTGCATGCGTTGGGATACTTCCGCGCGAGTGCATGCGGCAGCGAGACCGGGACTCCCGGTACCTGGCGTTCACTCCTTTCCGCTTCCAGCTCCCGAATCCTTTCGCGGATGGATTCCCTGCAGCCCGGTGGCAGCAGGGTTACCCGGTCCTTGTCGCCTTTGCCGCTGCGCACGGTGATGGACCCGCGTTCAAAATCGAAGTCACGCACCCGGAGACGACAGGCTTCCGTGACGCGCAAGCCTCCTCCGTACATCAACGCCCCAAGAAGCCACATTGGTCCCTCGAGTCGCTCCAGTACCGCCATCACTTCCTGGTGCGACAGCACTACCGGCAGGCGCCGGGGGCGACGGGCACGCGTGACCTCGCCGATGTCGCCCAGCGGCTGTTCAAGCACATGCCGATACAGGAACACGAGTGCATTCAAAGCCTGGTTCTGCGTGGCGGCCGCAACCTTGCGTTCCACCGCGAGGAACTCCAGGAACCGCCGAACTTCCGGTCCGCCCATCGTGGCGGGATGCTGGATGCCGTGAAACCGAATGTAGTACCGAATCCAGTAGCAATACGTCTTTTCCGTCCGCGGGCTGTACCGAAGGGTGCGCAGCGTTGTGCGCACCCTCTCCATCAACCGGGGTCCCTTCGAAGTGGCATCCATGCCAAGCCTCCACTCAAACAGTGCACTGTCGATATATACAGTACCCTGCCATGTGGCGCAACGGCCGTGCGAGATATTCCCGGCGTAGATCGCACCGAAAACCCGCAACACACTGATTGTCGACCAGAATCCCGGATTCCTGCCCCGGTCCAATATCCGAATGAACACGCGCGCACGTTCATCTCATATCCGTGCGCGCTACCCAATCACTGTTAGCGATGGAAGCGCATACATTTTCTGAGGATAGTTAATGAATCAAGTAAAATTTCCCCTCAGCGAGCCGGATCATCTGTTCGGAAACGAAGCTGCGGAAGATGAACCGTACGATATCCTTGAGTCGTATGCCGTTAAGCGTCCGGAAATCAAAAGGTTCCTCGACCCGAACAGGTCTGTCCAAGTTATCAGGGCCTACAAGGGCGAGGGCAAGTCGGCGCTCTTGCGGCTTGTTGAAGGGAGCTTGTCTGAACAAAACCCAAGGCCGCTAGTCATCCGCTCAACTGCCCAAGCGCTATCTCCTTCACTGGATAGCGATGATTCGGATGACTGGGTGCGATCCTGGAAAGCGAATATATTTCGTCAAATTGCTAGCGAAATTGGTGGGCGGCTAAACCTTGCGTTCAGCGACGACGCAATGTCTCTCGTAGAAGAGGCTGAGCGGAATGGATTCAAAAGCAGGTCGCTGGTCTCGTCAATCGTGGACCGCCTCCAGTCTAAAGCTGTGCCTCTAGAGAGAACACGGCCGCCTCTGGGGAACGCTGAAGCCCTACTAAAACGATGGCTGGCGAACGGCGCTCCTGTTTGGTTAATCCTAGATGACATTGACCAAAACTATCAGAACACCTCAAAGCAAAAGATGAAGGTTGCATCTTGCTTCATCGCTGTACGACAGATTTTTGCGCAGGTGCCTGAGGTGCGAGCGCGCCTATGCGTACGACCGAATGTGTGGGCAAGCATTAAATCGGACTTCGAGGCTCTGTCGCATGTCGAGCAGTACATGGTTGATCTCTCTTGGGACAACGACAGAGCGTTCGAAGACATTCTAGCCCGCCGTGTTGAAGGTTTCCTGAAACGCACGGATCAGTGGTCCGAGGTTGTTAAAACGTTGAGCCCAAGCTTGGCTCACCGGAATACTCAGCTTGTCAATTTACTGTTCGAGAGCCCTGTTGCGTGGGGAGGGCGTGGAAAAAAGAGGCCCATTCATGTCGTACTGCATACGTTGTCAAGGCATCGCCCGCGATGGCTGGTAGAGCTTTGCAAGCTGGCATCTATAGAAGCGGATCGGCAGCGGAATACCCAGATCACACTTGACGACATAACCAAGCAGCTTGATGAGTTCGGTCGCCGCCGCATAGGCGACACGGTTGCGGAATTTCGCGCACAGTGCCCACAGATTGAAAATCTGATTATAGCCTTTGCCGATCAACCTGAGCGTTTCACCACGGACCAACTCCTACGAGCCCTCCGTGACAGAGTTCTTCAGGGGGTGGATCCGAAGATTGAAGGCGTCATAGGTAAGCCGGGAGCGCGCGAGGTCGCACACTTCCTTTTTCAGATTGGTTTCTTGTCCGCCCGCAGAGATGAGCCGGACGGTAGCTATGAGCACCTAACGTACGCAGCTAGGCCGAACCTGCTCCGGGCTACAACCAATCTGGATGAAGGGGTGTCCTGGGAGATCCATCCTGTTTTCCGCCAAACGCTTCGGCTGAAGGATGTCGAGTCGAAATCGGAAAGGGCGCGCTCCGACAGGAATGGTCGCTAACAAACGCATGGAGCCGACCGCGTGCCGCGGCGGCTCATGCGCGGCGTTAGAGCTCATTTATGAACGTAGTTGAAATCCGGGAGGACTGGTGATGGCGAAGGGCTTCATTTACGTCGCGCGAAATGAATCGATGCCTGGGCTGCTCAAGATCGGGCGTACTGAGCGTATACCTGATGCGCGGATGTCAGAACTATTCAGTACTGGAGTTCCTGAACCCTTCCAAATCGTTTACTACGCTCTGACTCAGGATGCGAAATCTGATGAAGCGAAAGTACATCAACTGTTATCCAGATTTCGCCACCGCGAAAACCGGGAATTCTTTGCGGTTAAAATCGCATCAGCAATTGGTGCAATAACTCACCTATGTGAGGTCGAGCACGACTGGAAGAACGAGGGGCTTTCTGCATATATGCCGGATGGCACCGTCGGATTTGGGGAGCATCAGTCAGTAGATGTTTCCAGCCGACATGGAGTCGAAAGCGAAGAGAACGAGCTGGCAGATTTTGTGCGAGCGCTGAATGTGGCTTCGCTAGAAGCATTCGTGGTCTCTGCGTTTTACGACAGCAACTCTTGTTGCTGCAGTATCGCATTAGCCAGCGGAATCGACGAATACTCGGAGGCTGCGGCGCACATTCACGCGATCGCACAAGATACCTTGAGCCAGTTCGAATGGTTTGGCGCAATCGGCCATGGGCGCCGTGCAAATGAGCTCTAACAAATCGTTGCAGCGGACATTTGACCCGCCACCCATTTTTGCTGCCGCAAAAACGGGCGTCGCCTCAAATGCCGCTGAACTCAGGCGTTGGGCGCCAAGCAAGGGAGCACTATGAAAGCTGTCGAAATTAAAATCCACAACTTCCGTTCAATCTGCGATGCGTCCATAACGCTAGCGGAATACGGAATTCTTGTGGGCGTCAATAACGCAGGGAAAACAACAGTCATTGATGCGATCCGGGCCTTCTATGGAAAAGGGGTCAAGTTTGATAAGAGTCGTGACTTCCCTCACAAAGGTGCGGAAGATAATGAGTCATGGGTTGAGATTGAGTTTAAGCCTTCTGCTGAGGAGATCGGTACATTAAAAGATGAGTACCGGTCGGAAAACGATACGTTTAGAGTAAGAAGTTATCTCTCCTCAGATCAAAAAGACAAGGAAGGAAAAGAGCGTTCTGGCCCATATGCCTATGTGAATGGTGAATTATCCGAAGAAAGATTTTACGGCTTCAAAAACGTGGGGCAGGGTAAATTTGGCGAGATCATCTATATTCCGGCAGTTTCTAAGATTGACGAGCACACGAAATTAACAGGCCCCTCGGCACTCAGAGACCTTGTAAATACGGTTCTCTCAAGGGTAATGGAAGAGTCAGGTGCCTACCAGGCATTAAGTGAGTCATTCAGTGAGTTTGAGGGCGCGATCAAGACTGAATCTACTGCGGAGGGTTATTCGCTTCAAAGTATTGAAACTGACATTTCGGAGGAACTGTCTGATTGGGGGGCGGGGTTTAGGCTGAATATAAGCCCAGTTGGCGTAGATGACATTATAAAAGGCCTTGTTAATCACGAGATCATTGATGAGTCAATGGACAGAGCTCAACCAATTTCCGCGTACGGCCAAGGATTTCAAAGAAGCGTTATCTATACTTTGATTCGTGTAGCGGCGAGGTACGGTCCCAAAAAGAAGTCCCCAAAAAAGAAGGAATTTTCGCCTGAGCTGACATGGATATTGTTTGAAGAGCCAGAAGCATTTCTACATCCAACTCAGGTAAGCTCATTGAACTCAGATCTGAGGTCTTTGTCAGAAAGTTTAGGCTCGCAGGTGCTTCTGTCTACTCACAACCCGCAATTCGCTACTCACAGTATCCGCAATATCACGGCAATCTGCAGGTTGCAGAGAGAAGATTGCAGAACAAGAAGCTACCAAGTATCGAGTGACGAGCTAGACAGGGTTCTAACAGTGAATCAACAGGATGCCCAGGCGTGGCAGGCTGCAGGCATCCCCATTGACCAAGACGATCTCCAGACTGACATGGAGGCCGTAAAATACGCGCTTTGGTTGGACCAAAAACGAAGTTCAGCATTCTTCGCCGAAAAGGTGCTGTTAGTCGAGGGCCCAACCGAAACAGCTCTCTTAACCTATATGTTTGACCACGGATTGTTGCCGGATTGTAAGGGTGTATTTGTTCTCGACACTATTGGCAAATATAACATTCACCGGTTTATGCGGTTATTCCAGTCTTTTGGCATCAGGCATTATGTGCTTTACGACTTCGATAATGGAAGGCATGCGCCAATAGACCAGACGATTCAGGCAGCATCCAATGAGTTTACCGGAGGTATAGATACGTTTCCTGAAGACTTGGAGAGGTTTATTGGTATCGCGCCGGCAGGGCGTCGTCACCGAAAACCCCAGCATGTGATGCTTCAGGTGGCGCAGAACGGTATTGATCTAAATCCTCTTGCTGCGAAGATTAATGCGCTCGTTTCACAGTAGAAAAGCGCCCAACAAGGCGCTCCACTTGACCGCTACTCCGCTGCCGCTCCATAGCGGCAAGTGAGCTTGGACGTTAGACAGAGCTATGGGGTCAGACCTTGCCTTTTGCCCTACGTCGCCACCTTCCGAGGCAAAGTCGCAAAAGGTAAGGTCTGACCCCGGCGAAGAAGAGGACACCCATGATTTCTTGACGGTCTGAGGCGGGCTGTCTAGGTTTGTGGGGAGTATATGGACCAGGGAGGGTCCGGAGATGACGCGCGCCAGGAAGGAGCTCGTCTCGGTCGAGACGACGCCGTATTACCACTGTATTTGTCGCTGTGTTCGCCGCGCGTTCCTGTGTGGCGAGGATTCCTATTCGGGCAAGAACTACGAGCACCGGCGCGGCTGGGTGCTGGAGCGCTTGCGCGAGCTGCAGGGCGTGTTCGCGGTGGACGTGTGCGCGTATGCGGTGATGTCGAACCACTATCACCTGGGACAGCGAAGAAGAAGCGAAGAAGAGGACACCCATGATTTCTTGACGGTCTGAGGCGGGCTGTCTAGGTTTTTGGGGGAGTGCATGGACCAGGGAGGGTCCGGAGATGACGCGAGCCAGGAAGGAGCTCGTCTCGGTCGAGACGACGCCGTACTACCACTGCATTTGTCGTTGTGTTCGCCGCGCGTTCCTGTGTGGCGAGGATTCCTATTCGGGCAAGAACTACGAGCACCGGCGCGGCTGGGTGCTGGAGCGCCTGCGTGAGCTGCAGGGCGTGTTCGCGTTGGACGTGTGCGCGCGAAAGAAGAGGACACCCATGATTTCTTGACGGTCTGCTACGGGCTGTCCGGCGCGGCTGGGTGCTGGAGCGCGAGCAAAGATGAGGACACCCATGATTTCTTGACGGTCTGAGGCGGGCTGACTAGGTTTGTGGGGGAGTGCATGGACCAGGGAGGGTCCGGAGATGACGCGAGCCAGGAAGGAGCTCGTCTCGGTCGAGACGATGCCGTATTACCACTGTATTTGTCGCTGTGTTCGCCGCGCGTTTCTGTGCGGCGAGGATTCCTATTCGGGCAAGAACTACGAGCACCGGCGGGGCTGGGTGCTGGAGCGTCTGCGTGAGCTGCAGAGTAGGGGAAGAAGGGGACACCCATGTTTTCTGGGGAAGAAGGGGACACCCATGTTTTCTGGGGAAGAAGGGGACACCCATGTTTTCTTGTGAATATCAGGACAGAACTAACAAAGAAAAGCAGACGGACGCATAGATTGCGCCGCTGTTTTTAGCGTTACACATGCTAGGAGACCATGGTATTGCTTTATAAGTACCGAGGAATAAGAGATTTTCGGTTCTTTGCCGACATTATCTTGAAGAGTCGACTATACGCTGCCCCGTACTTCGATCTTAATGATCCGATGGAAGGGAAGTACCTCTATAGCCAAGGTGGAGGCTCGCTTGATGAGGACATGCGCAGGTTGCTGAAAGGTGAAAAGGAGAAATTGCGTATCTGTGCTCTATCGCGAGACCCGAATAACGAATTGATGTGGTCTCACTATTCAGAGGGGCATCGAGGAGTTGTTGTTGGTGTAGAGGTTGACCAAAGAAAATATGAGGTGCGACCGATCGAATATGATGGGCTCCATAGGGTTGGACTGAACAACTTCCACAACGGCGCTGCAATTGACGTTCTGAGTCACAAGCTTGATGTCTGGCAGTACGAGGCGGAGGAACGAGTATTTACTCGCGGAAAGCAGTTCGTCGATGTGACGATATGTAGGATCATTTGCGGCAGGCGCATGAGTACCCAGGATAATGGTTTTATTACTGAGCTTGTGAGGAAAATAAATCCGGATGTTGAGGTTATTAATGCGCGGACCGATTCAGCGTATGTATAACAAGTTGCCGCACGCGGGAAGATTGCTCGCTACGCTCGCAATTTTCCGGTGAGCAAGGCGTTAGGCGAAAATTGGCATGAGTACCTTCATACAGATAGTCGAAATTATTTCGTGGGCGAGAAGAGGACACCCATGATTTCTTGACGGTCGGAGGCGGG
Source organism: Thioalkalivibrio sp. ALE25 (assembly GCF_000377285.1). Classification (NCBI taxonomy): domain Bacteria; kingdom Pseudomonadati; phylum Pseudomonadota; class Gammaproteobacteria; order Chromatiales; family Ectothiorhodospiraceae; genus Thioalkalivibrio; species Thioalkalivibrio sp. ALE25. Next base: position 106,107 of record NZ_KB897927.1, read on the forward strand.
CTGGCTAGGTTTCAGGGGGAGTGCATGGACCAGGGAGGGTCCGGAGATGACGCGAGCCAGGAAGGAGCTCGTCTTGATCGAGGCGACGCCGTATTACCACTGCATTTGTCGCTGTGTTCGCCGCGCATTCCTGTGTGGCGAGGATTCCTATTCGGGCAAGAACTACGAGCACCGGCGCGGCTGGGTGCTCGAGCGGCTGTGCGAGCTGCAGGGCGTGTTTGCTGTGGATGTGTGTGCGTACGCGGTGATGTCGAACCACTATCACCTGGTGGTGCGCTTGGATGCAGACCGCGCGGCGGTATGGAGCGAAGGCGAGGTGATGGAACGCTGGGCGCGGCTGTTCTCGCTGCCGGTGCTGGTAGCCCGCTATCGGGCGGGGCAGACGAAGACGGTCGCGGAGCGCGAGCGGGCGCAGGTGCAGATTGCCGAGTGGCGGGATCGGCTGCAAGACCTGTCCTGGTTCATGCGCAGCCTGAACGAACATCTGGCGCGGCGGGCGAATGCAGAGGATGGCTGCAAGGGCCGCTTCTGGGAAGGCCGCTACAAGAGCCAGGCGCTGCTGGACGACGCGGCCGTGCTGACCTGCATGAGCTACGTGGATTTGAACCCGGTGCGCGCCGGCATGGCGGATACGCCCGAGGCCTCCGATTTCACCTCGATCCAGCAGCGTATCCGGGCGTTGGCTCGGGAGGGCCAGGAGCATGAAGGTCCGGCGTGTGAGGGGGACGAGCCTCGCCTGACCGTACTGGGCCGGGAGGGGGACGATCCGCATGCCAATGCGGTGGTATTTACCACGGAGGACTACCTGGAGCTGGTGGACTGGACCGGTCGGGCGATCCGCGAGGATAAGCGTGGGGCGATACCGGAATCCATTCCGCCGATCCTGGAACGCCTGCGGATCGATCCAGTGCATTTCCTGCGCCATGTCGGAAGGGGGCAGAGGTCGCACCATGTAGCGGCCCTGGGCCACGTGGAGCGTTTTCGCGAGGCGGTGAAGCAGCTCGGCCGTCGCAGCATCAAGGGTGTGGGGATATCGGGCCGGATGTTTCTGGCGCCAGCCGGTTGTCGCTGAACCATTTCGGTTTCAGGGGAGGCGCGGATGCCGACGGTGTTCAGGGACGGACCCTACCGCTACTACTGGTTCAGCCATGAGCCGGACGAGCCGCCACATGTGCATGTGGACCGTGGAAAGTGCTCGGCCAAGTTCTGGTTGCGCCGGGTGGCATTGGCGCGGAATATGGGGTTTCCGGCGCACGAATTGCGGCGGATGCGGGAGGTTGTCGAGGGTCGGCAGCCGGAGCTGTTGGAGGCTTGGCATGAGTTCTTTGGCCACGAACGCGGATGAGCGTGTTGCGTCGGTGGATTTCACCGAGCATGACCTGGTGGTCGGCCTGATGGATGGCCGTCGAATCTCGGTTCCGCTGGAGTGGTACCCACGCCTCGCGCACGCAACGCCCGCTCAGCTACGGATCTGGGAGATCTCCGCCGGAGGCTACGGAATTCACTGGCCAAAGCTCGACGAAGACCTGAGCACTGAAGGGCTGCTGCGAGGCGCACCTGCGCCTGCTCGGTAGAGTACTTATGAGCAACACCTCGAAGATCCCCAGATTCCAGGACGAGGCGGAAGAACGGACGTTCTGGGAAAGCCATGATTCCAGCGACTATGTCGATTGGGGCCGAGCCAAGGCCGTCGAGCTCCCGAACCTCAGGCCCTCTACCAAGACGATCTCCCTGCGCTTGCCGGAGTCGCTTCTTGACCACATCAAGATCGAGGCCAACAAGCGCGATATGCCGTATCAGTCCCTGATCAAGGCGTGGCTTGCGGACGATGTAAAGCAAGCTCGCAAGAAGGGCTAGCGGTTGGGTTGAGGGGCTGAGTTCTGTACGTGGATGGGTAAGCCTGATCGGACTCGGGCCAATAGTAGTGATAAGCGACGCATGGAGGCGCGCATGGTTTTACTGATTCTGTATATCCCCGCAGTGCTGGTCGCACTGGGAATCCTGTTTCTCGCCAGGCGGGCCGCACTGGGGCCTCGGGTGCGGTACGCCCTCGCAACGCTGATGCTGCCCGTTGTCGTGCTCTTTGCAGGCTGGGCTATCGCCGGTGGCGACCCGTCGATGGGGGTGGCGCTGACGGTCTTGTTCTTCGGGTTTGTGGTCGTTCCCGCCGGTCTTGCTCGGATGTTCGTGCGGCGATACCCGTCCGTATCGCCGGCGCAGGAGACAAATGTGAACCCGAGGCGGGACCCTCTGGTTACCGACGTCGCGGGGCAGGAGTCTGATGGCGCTGGGCACGAGTCCGATTCGGGGCATGGACACGATGTGGCGCCGAGGCAGGATGACCGGGCGCGGGCGATGCGGCTTGCCTTCATGGTGCATACGCCCGGAGCGATGTTGCTGGGACTCGGCCTGGCGGAACGACTCGGAAACTCGGATCCGCTCCTGCCGTGGTTCGAGAACGGCTGGGTGGTCGATGGCATGCTGCTACTGGGGGTGGTGTTGATCGCGATCTCCACGCGGATGATTCTCGCCACGGTGTTCGGCCCGTCCTCCAAGGCGCGAGATTCGGGGAGCCTGGGCCGGCGGAATCCACGCCTCTGATTCGCTGCGAAAGCGTCTCGAAGAGGACACCCGTGATTTCGTAAGAACTGTCACCTGTGCACAGGACTGTCGGGTCGAGTGGTAGTCACCGGGGTGGGATGGCTTCAGCGCAGGCGGCGTACCTCGGCGATCGCGGAGAGAGCGATCGGCGCCTCCATATAGCCGCTGCCGACGCGACGACGCACGCGGATGCGATCGCCCTCGATGGCCAGCAGCTCACCGTTGCGCGCGCGTCCGTCGGCGAGGGTAATGCGGAGTGTGTGTCCGATGTGCTCTTCCAGAGCCGTCAGTGCAATGGTGGCGGTTGTTGAGGGTTCGGCTTGCGTGTCGCGTTCGGGCCGCATTTGGGGCCAGTTCGTTTGGGGCTGAGGGGTCGTCCGGGCGGGCTCCGGGGCGACCGGGTAAAGGTCCACTGGGCCAAAGTGTCTGCCCGCCACGCTCAGGCGATGTTCGATCTGGCCCAGCATGCGTTCGGCCGAGTCCAGGTTCGCCCAGAGAAGCATCGGATTGTCGATTGGACCGATCCGCAGCGAAAGGTCGCGGGGGGCCTGGATGAAGTGTTCATAGGCTGCGACCAGCGTGGGCCCCGGCTGCAGGCCGAAGGGGCGCCAGGCCTCGACCCATTCACCCATGTGGTGCTCGGTGTAGTCCTCGAGGGTCATATCCATTTCGGCCGCGCAGAATTCCATCAATGCGGGGTAGTAGCCACGATCCTCGTAGACCACCGTCATTGACTGCAGGGGAGCGTTGATCAGCGCCGGTGCGAGATCGCGCGCCCGGTTGGAGCGGGCCTCAAGCGAGAAGTGTGCAGTGGACGAGCCCGCACTCAATGGCCCCATGCCGAAGGTGCTGTGCACGGTCATGCGGTCGTTGCCGTCTGTCAGGTCGTAGCGGACCGCAAAATCCAGAGGGATGTCGTGGTAGCCAAGCGCCGACATCAATTCGTCCGGCGGAGCGGCGTGGTAGGAACCGCAACCGGCGGTGTCCAGCGACAGCGCGGGTGGGTCGCCTTGATTGCCGGTGACCAGGCCGGCCGGAAGGGTCAGGCCCTGCACCGAGAACCCGAATTGTTGTGGCAGGCGGCGGGCGTCCAGCGTGTGTCGAAGGCGGGCCAGTCGCCACAGGTTGCCAGCTTCCAGTGAGACGCGTTCCGCCCGCATGCGGCCCACCGCCGTATTGTGGGGCTCGAACAGCAGACCGTCTACGTACAGGCTGCCGCCCAGGCCAACCCCGACGTTGGTGTAATGCAGTGTGCCGAGTGGCTGGAGCCGTTCGACCAGATCGTCGAGTTTCTGCTCCGCCTGTTGGAGTTCGTAGTGGTAGTAGCCGAAGCCCGCGGCAGTGAGTACCACGAGGCCGACCAAGATTCCCTTCCCTGACATGTTCGCTCCCTGGTCTTTCCGTAACCGGGTCGGGCGCGTCCCGGCCCGACTGTGGGACTGCCTTGTCCCATGGCCACACCATACCTGCAGCGGGGTGTCCTGTCGCCCTTGGTCGGCGATGCTCCGGCGCTGGTGATTCCGGGCGGCGCGAGATGCTTGCGGATCTATACTCAGGAAGTGCGGAGTATTCCGGGCGGAGCGAGCGTAAGACCTTGGCCGGGAGCCGTGGGTCGCCGGATCTGCCTGTCCCCTGATCCGCGGGCCGTGGCCCGGTGGATTCCCCGCCGGACGGCGGCCGTTCACTCCCACCCGCCGTCGTTCGACAGCCCCTGATATGGAGGGCTGCAGATATGATTACGCAACGATGGGTGGCGCTCGCGGCGCTGATGATTCTTCTCCCCCTGGGCTGTGGAACGGAACAGACGGCGGATGCCGATCCGGTTGCCGCGGAGTCCCTGGCGCTGGATGCCGGGATGGTGGCGGATCGGGTACTGGCGAATCTGCACGACCAGGCGGCCGTCTTCGAGGCGATTGGTGACGAGCTGGAGGCCGTGGATGACCAGGCGGCGGCGGACGCTCTGGGTCGGCGCCTGGCGGGTGAATACACCGCTCGCATGATTGCGCAGATGGAGGAGATGGTGGTCTGGGCGGAGACGCATCTGGTGCCGGTGGACGCAGCGGAACGTGCCGTGATCGATCAGGAGCTGGAGGCGTTGTTTGCGGCCTCGGACCGGTTCCAGGCAGCGGAGATGCGGTTTGATCGTGCCACCGAGCGGGTCGGGGGGCGACTGGAGGCCCTGATGCTGCGCGATCCTCGGCAGGGCCACGCGGTACTGGAAGGGATGCTCGCGCTGGGTGATCAGGTGGAGGCGTTCATGACGGACGAGCGCATGGTGGCGATGGATCTCCTGATGGCGCCAGAGCCGGAGCCGCAGCCGGTGGAGGCCGCGCCTGCCTCCCGGGTGGGGTCACCCGCCTGGTGCGAGCGGATGGCCAACACGCCGCAAGCCCAATGGACGATGAACGATGCTTTCGCCTTCGCGAATCACTGTACGGGCGGTTGAGTCGTGATGCCCCTGCGGACCTGAATGGCCGGAGGACGAGTATGCGCGAACTGACGGGATCGGGTGTGCAAGCGCATCCGGCCAAAGGCAAGGTTTGTCCGCACCAAGGCGGGTTTCGTGTTTCCCCCGCGCGGGTGGCTGGGGTCAGGCGTGGTCCAGCTGGTTCCGGACGATGCTGCCGCCCTTCATGATCAGGTCCAGGTGGTCGGCGGGTGCATCCAGCCAGTCCAGGCCGGCTGCCGGGTCGGCATCGACCACGAGCAGGTCGGCCAGGGCCCCTTCGGCGATGACGCCGAGGCGGCCGGGGTAGGGGGCGCGGTCGCCGGACAGGGCGAGCAGTTGGCCGGCCGCGCCGGTGGCCATGTGCAGGGCCTCCAGCGGGGACATGAAGCGGGTCAGCTTGGCCAGCTGGCGGCCCTGGCTGGCGGCGCCCTCGGGGCTGAACAGGATGTCGGTGCCGAAGGCCATGGGCACGCCGTACTGGCGGCCCAGTTCGAAGGCGCGCTCGGTGCCCGCGCTCACCTGGAGCTGCTTGGCCCGGGAGACGGGGTCCGTCTTCGGGTTGGCGTCCTTGTCGTCCAGGAAGGGCTGGATGCTCCACCACACGTTGGCATCCGCCATCATGCGCACCGTCTCCTCGTCGGCGAGCTGGCCGTGCTCGATGGAGCGCACCCCGGCGCGGATCGCGCGCTGGATGCCCTGCGGCGTGTAGACATGGGCGCATACGTAGGTGCCCCAGTCGGCGGCGGCGCGCACGGCGGCATGCATCTCCTCTTCCAGGTACTGGGCGGTGTCCAGCGGGTCGTACAGGCTGGAGACGCCGCCCCCGGCCATGATCTTGATCTGGCTGGCGCCTTGCATCAGCTGTTCCCGGGTGCGGCGCAGCACCTCGTCCACGCCGTCCGCAATCGCAGCGACACCGCTGCTCTCGATGTAATTCGGCGGGGTGCTCGGCATGCGTGGCAACTCGTGGCGCTGGCGAAAATCGCCGTGCCCGGAGGTCTGGGAGATCATCGCGCCGCAGGGGAAGATGCGCGGGCCGGCCACCGCGCCGCGGTCGATGGCCATCTTCAGGCCGAAGGCCGGGCCGCCGAGATCGCGCACAGTGGTGAAGCCGCGCATCAGGGTCGCGCCGGCCTCGCGCCCGGCCATCAGGTGCAGGAATCCGATGTCCGCGGTCATGGCGGTCAGCTGGCTAACCCCGACCAGCGTGCTGTGCCAGTGGGCGTCGATCAGGCCGGGGATGACCGCGCGCCCGCCGCAATCGATTGTGCGTGCGGCGGTCGGGCCCTCGCCGCGTCGGGGCAGCGCGGCGATGCGGCCGTCCGCGATCAGGATGTCCACGTCCTCGCGCAGCTCGAGGGTCTCGCCATCGAACAGTCGCAGGTGGGTGAGCAGCAGCGGCTGGCCGGGTTCGCCGGCCTTGAGCTCGCGCGGGGCGAGGCCGAAGCCCGCGAACATGCCCAGCACGGCGGCGACACCGCCGAGGAACTGGCGCCGGTTCAGGTCGGCCTCGATGCGGCGGAGGGCCGCCTGGGTATGGGCTGCGCCACAGTGGCAGGGGTTGATGCCGGCGTTCGCGCCGTGCGGTGCACAACAGGCCATGCCCATGACGGTGTGGCTCCTGGTTAACGCGCGCGACATCGGGATGCGGCGCCGAGTGGTTCGGGGCGCGCCCCGACGCCCGCGCGGGTGCCGGAATCCCGGCCGCTGCCGATCGCGAGCGATAGCCGGGGCATGCCTGCAGCATACCCAAGATCGGGCGCGCGTCTACTGGCCTGACCGGGGCGCGGCGCCGCGTTCTCGAGCCCGGCTTTCTGGCCGATGGCCGCGATGGCAACTTCGCACGGACTGGCCTAGGCTCGTTTGGCACGGGCGAAGGTCAGGGAGCGGCAGGATGATCAAGGGGCTGAGGCGGGTAGGGTTGGCGGCGGTCGGGCTATGGCTGACCTGGGTCGTGGCGGGATGTGCTGGTGTCCAGCATGGGCCTACCCAGTATGTGCTGACGTCGGATCCGCCGGGAGCCGAGATCTATCGAGGGGATCGTCCGGATCGCCTTTATCACTATACGACGACCCCTTTTCGGTTGACGACCTCGCGGTCCGAGGGTTGGTCCGGGATGTACTTCCTGGCGCGCAAGGAGGGGTATCACGACTCGGAGCTTCATCAACAGCCCACGTCGGCTATGGGGGGCGAGCCCATCGCGATCCATCTGGAGCTGGAACCCCGTGGCGATGAGGAAGATTTTGCACCGTATCGGGAGCGCGACACGCTGGAGGCGTATCGGGAATTCCTCGAAGCCTATCCCGCGACGCCGCTGCGGGAGGCGGTGTTCGAGCGCATGGTGGCGCGCATTGAAGAGTCGGACGCCCCCGAGGCGCGCTACGAAGAGCTGTTGGAGGCGTATCCGGAGGCCGCTCGACTGGTGCCGGTGCGACGACAGGCGGAGGTTGAGGCGCCGGAGTTGGAGTCAGGGTCAGTTCCGGAGGGCGGGGAACAGCGGGTTGCGGACACCGTTCCGGAGGACGGCGATGAGGAACCCGCCGTCGCTCGGAACGATGCGAGGCTGGAAGGTGACGCCGAGCGGGTGCGGGTAGCCCTGGAGCAGCAGGATAAGGAGCTGGATCGCCGGCGCGCGCAGTACGAAGCGCTGGTGACGCAGCAAGACGATCTCCGGGATGAACTGGAAAGGCAGTGGCAGGTACGCCCGGCCCTCGGGGCCCCGGATATGGACGACTCGATTGCCCGGGCGGCGATCCCGTATTGCTTTGAGCAGTATGGGCGTCGGGCATGGGAGAACGATCCGGCGCGCATGGAGGATCGGTGCGAATCGGAGCTGAACCGGGACGCGCGACCATCCCTGGAGGCCTACTGGCGTCTCGATGAAGAAGTCCAGGCCTCGGTGGAGCAGTACAGTGAGCTGCACGAGGAACGCAGCCAGCTGGCCGCGGCTGCCGAGCAATGGCGGGAGACCGGCGAGACGGCGGACGCATTGCTGGCCGCGGTTCTGGACGACGAGTATGACCCGACGCTGACGGGGGTCGCGCCGGAGTCGGTGGCCGAGGGTGTCGCGGGCGCGCCCGGCGGAGGCGAGCAATGCGCCATCAAGCATCGGCAGTACGATGAGTTCACGCGGCAGTTGATGCAGGTAGCGCGGGGTACGGAAGACGTTTGTGATCACCACAAGGTGAACTACCTCGGTCAGGCCTGGGGCTATGATCTGGCGCGAATCTGCCTGGAGGAGGGGGATCCGGAGATTCCTCCGGACGAAGTGGAAAAGCTGCGTCAGGCCATGCCGGAGCTGACACGCCATTTCGAGCAGGTGGACCGGCGGATTGGCTGCCAATTCGATCCGACACTGACGCGGTTGCGCCGGGAGTGGGGCCCCGTCCCCTACTGACTCGAGGACAACGGTCTCGACGGGAAGAGCGAAGAGAGGACAGCCGCGATTTCGTTGATCCCGCGCAGTCGGCGATGCGGGATCCCGGTAGCGGAGAAGGAAATCGAGATGGATATCGATCTGGGCGCAGTATTTGTGAACGCGGCTCTGCAGTTCTGGTGGGCCTGGGTACTGGCGGCGCTGGTTGCAATCGCTCGGTTTCCAAAGGTGAAGGGCTGGCTTGGCGAGCTGTGGGTTCGCCTCGTTCTGGCGGTTGGTCTGGGCGGAAAGTCGGGTCGCGTGGTTCACGACGTTATGCTTAAGACCTCGGACGGGACCACACAGGTCGATCATGTGCTGGTGTCGCGGTTCGGGGTGTTCGTCATCGAGACGAAGAATATGCGGGGCTGGATTTTCGGGAGTGAGCGCCAGGCCCAGTGGACACAGAAGATCTACCGCCGGTCGTTCCGTTTCCAGAACCCGTTGCGCCAGAACTATCGCCATGAGCGCGCGGTAGCCGAGGTGCTGGGGGTGGACCCGGAGCAGATTCACTCGGTAGTGGTTTTCGTCGGTGGCAGCACCTTCAAGACACGGATGCCGGACAACGTGGTCCATGGGCTGGGGCTGGTGAGCTACATCCGCTCATTCCGGGATGAGGTGTGGAGCGAAGACGAGGTCCACGCCATGCTCGCAACGCTGAAGAATTGCGACCTCGAGCGTTCGCGCCAGACCCGCAGAGCACACGTGGAGGGTTTGCGTGAGCGACACGCGGCGCCGGCCATTCCGGACTGCCCGAAATGCGGCAGCGCCATGGTAAAGCGCAAGGCCCGTCGGGGTTCCAGTATGGGACAGGAGTTCTGGGGGTGCACGCAGTATCCCGGCTGCCGCGGGACGAAGGCAGTCCAGTAGGCGGTGACCGGGCGAGAAGGTGCCCCTGTCGCAGGTCAGTTGTCCCGCCGAGCCAACAGGTTGGTTACGGCACGGATGAGCTGCCACTGGCCCACCAGGCCCACGCCTCGCGCATCGATGTGGGAGAAGCCATCGATCAGATGCAGGTCGGTCTCGCCGACTGCATGGGCGAGGCGCTCGCTTTCGGTGTGGGGAATCATGTTGTCGTCGCGGCCGTGGATCAGGAGCGCCCCGCTGGAAAGGTGCGAGAGGTCCCGATGGCTCAGGGATAGCATGTCGATGGCCTCCTGTGCGCTTGCAGGTAGGTCTTCGAGGAGCCCTGGCACGCGTTCCTGGTCATCGTTCCGGATTAACGCCAATAGGCTTCGCCCCTCTTCGCCGAGACCGGCGGCCAGCTCGTCGGTCGGGGCCTCGGGATCGTGCATGCGCCGCCAGGCAATTTCGTCGAGGATCTCGCGGTCTGCGGGGTCATTAACGATGTGCAGATTGCCGCGCAGGAATAGCCACTTCGCCAGTGGATCGGGAGTCCTGGTTATCCAGCGGTCTGACCCGAGCTCCTGGAAGGCCCCGGTCGTGGCGAAGGTGATGACGTTCTTCGTGTCGTAGTAGCCGCCGATCCCGACCAGGAAGTCGATGCTGGCTTCTCCCTGTGGCGTTAGCGTCGCGAGCGCGGCCAGGCCCACGGCGTAAGAGATTGCCGCGACCCCGACGTCTTGGTCATCCGGCGTGCGCTCTGCCTCCAGACGGGACAACAGGGCAGCGGCATCCGCGATGGCGGCGGCATCCTGGGTGCGGATCCTCAGGGCTTTCGTGCCCTCCAGATCGGGGACCAGCACCAGGAAGCGTGCCCGGGCCAGTGTATTGGCGAGTTGTACCAGGCGGGGGTCGTCCTTGCCCTCTGGCGTAAAGCCCGGCACAAGGACAATACGGGCGCCGACATCCTGCCGGGGATGGTAGAGGTCGGCTTCGATGGCCCCTTCGCTCGTCGTGACCGTAAGCGTTTCGCGCGCGGGTTCGGGGGTGCGGTCCTTCAGCGCGCTCGGTCCGTCACCGGCCTCGATGTCCTGGAGCACCCGCATGGCCTCCCAGTGTTGCACTCCGATGTAGCTGGCAAGGATCACAAGGCCCAGCAACACGGCAGCGATGCGAAGCACTAGTCCTGACCTTCTGGGGATTCTGGTTCACTCATTTGGAAGACGACCCGGTTCCGCCCGGCGTTTTTGGCTTGATACAACGCGGCATCGGCTTGGCGGATGAGGGCGTCCGGGTCAAACCGGCGACCGGCTGATGGGGCCATGCCGATGCCGGCGGTCAGAGTGTGCTCAATGCGGTGGCCCTCGTAATCCGTGGGCGTGTCGGAAAATTCTTTGCGGATCCGCTCGGCCATCAGGCGAACCTGTTCCGGCCCGGGCGCCTCAAGCAGGATGGCAAATTCCTCGCCACCGTAGCGGATGCAGATGTCCTGAGGCCGGGATAACTGCAGCAGGAGATTGCCGAGTCGGGTGAGGATGCGGTCGCCGGCATCATGGCCATAGTGGTCATTGATTGCCTTGAAGTTGTCCAGGTCGATCATGATCAGGAACACCGACAGTTCGCTGGATCGGGGGATTGCCTTTACGCGATCAAATGCCGCGTTGAGTGCGCGGCGGTTGCCCAGCCCGGTGAGCGGGTCCTGGTTGGCGATCTTCAGCGCCTGCAGGCGGTCCCGGTCCCAGTCGATCAACCTTTCTCCCAGAGCGACCAGCAGGAACACGGCTTCTAGCGCGCTAAAGGCCTGGGCGTACGCCAGTGGTGCCATGCCCCATGCAAACAATGAAGTGCCGGCGCTGAACACACTGATCAGCAGGCCCAGACCGTAGAGGCTCCAGGCCACTGTGTACCAGCGGGCATAACGCATGCCGTTCCGGTAGGCGATCGCGCCCAGGATGGGTAGCAATGCGAGTAGAGCCAGGGAGGCGAAGGAGAGGTACAGGACTGGCGTGTAGAAGCCTGCGAACCGCAAGAAGATTCCGGCAACCATGATGCCCTGGGCCGCAAGGATGACCTTGTCGATGCGGGGACAGCAGTATCGAGTCTGGAGAAACAGGCGCGAGAACTGCAGGGCGGTGATGGCGACCGCCAGGAATACGATGTGAAAGCCCTCGTTGTGCCAGAACACGGAATTGGGCCAGAGGTACTGGAAGGCAAAACCGTTCAGCAGCGCCCACATCAGAATGCTGGCCAGCAGGAATGCGGCGTACCACAGGTAAACACCCTGGCGCATGATCAGCGAGAAGGTCCCGGCGATGATGATCAGAGCCGCCAACAGGCCGTAGTAACCACCGTAGATGAGGTACTCGCCCCGTGACTGGCTGTGGAAGTGATCCGCACGGCTCAGGAAGACGTTCAGCGACATGGCGTCGGGCTTCGTGTACTGCAGCCGGAGAAACAGGTCGGTGTAACCATCCGCCGGGGTGGTATGGGGAAACGCGAGTGTCCGGTAGTTGAGCAGGCGCTCCGCGAAGGGCTGCCGGTCACTGAGCAGCACTTTTTCCAGTGGGGCGCCGTTATCGGAGAAATAGACGGCCATTTCATCCAGGTAGCTGGTCTCGTGGTGCAGAACCCAGTGTTGCGGCTGTTCCGCGTCTGCATTGGACAGCCGGACCCGGACCCAGTGGGCCTCTTTTGTGATGCCGCGGTTGATTTGATCACTGGTCAGAGGGCGGAACTGATCGAGCGGCAGTTCAGATGGCTCGTACGCGCGGTCGGTGACCCAGAAGGTCGCCGGTTCGCGCAGCGTCATGCTGCCGAGCTCGCCGATCTCGATCGTCTGTTCGGTGGATGTGGAGGCCAAGGCCGCCGGGGGAACGAGAATCCACAAGACCAGGGAGACCAGGAGGGCCAGGCCAAGCCATTGGCAGGCACTTGCACCTTGAGGCTCGAAACCGGTGGACAGCAGGGGAGGAGGGCGCTTCATTTTCACCGTGTTATGTCGAAGATCATTGCAACGGACCCGAATCGGACTTGGCTTCCATGCAGTCTGCCATTAACGGAACACCGAGTGTCCCGTGTGCGCCCCGCAGACACTGAAGGCAAGATGAAGTACGAAGGTGGATCCGGGCGCGCAGGCGAGTAGATTTCGGTGAGCAGCCCAGTACAATCCGGAGCTTGAGTGTTGCAGTCCTGACAAGCCCGCGAAGGAGACCGATGTTTCGTATCCGGGAAAGTCAGGATCGGCGAGATGCGGCTGATTCACGCCATGGGTCCGGTTCCTCCGGATGCCTGACAGGAAAGGGAGCGCCCATCATCTGTCCTGCTAACCGTAATCTTCCCTCTGCGGGATCTGCTGGTGCGTGCGTCCCTGATCGACGTGGCGCGCTTCGGCTTTTCATCGCGCTTTGGGTGGGTGTCGCTTTCGGCATCGCAGGTCTGTCCAAGGCGGATGATGAAGCGGTATTTGTGGTCGCCCATCCGAGCGTGGCGACCCAGACCCTGACCCGCGACACCACCCGGGCCTTGTTTGGCATGCGCCAGCGCAGCTGGCCGGACGGCGAGATCGCGCGCGTGTTCGTGCTGGGGGACAACGACCCCGTGCATGTGCGCTTTGCGAAGGAAGAGCTCGGGGTATTCCCCCATCAATTACGCCTCGCGTGGGACCGAGCGGTATTTTCCGGCACCGGCCAGGCACCCCGTCGAGTGGGATCTCTGTCGGAGATGCATGAGCGTGTGGGCACCACGCCCGGCGCGGTTGGCTACCTCACAAAGGAGTACCTGGATGAGCGTATCCAAGTCATCGAGATGGAATAAGGTGCGGCCTGCCCTGGGCGGGACCCTGCTACTGATTGCGTCATCGGCGGCTGGCCCGGCGATGGCCGACGAGGGTGCGCTGGGGACCTTGCAGCTGCACGGGTTTCTCAGCCAGGGCTGGGTGACGACAGACTACAACAACTTTTTCGGATCCAGCAGCGACGGCGGCGGCAGCTTCGACTTCACGGAGCTTGGGGCCAACGCCTCCCTAAGGCCCCGCGAAGACTTGCTGCTCTCGGCGCAAGTGCTCAGCCGGCGTGCCGGGGAGATCGGGGATGGTGGTCGGCCGAAACTGGATCATGGTTTGCTCGACTACCAGGCGCTATCCGGGCCCGAGCGAACGGTGGGTGTGCAGCTAGGGCGAGTGAAAAATCCTTTCGGCCTCTACAATCAAACCCGCGATATGCCCTTTACCCGGCCGGGCATCCTTCTGCCTCAATCCATCTATTTTGATCGTGCCCGTTCGTTGGCGCTGGCCTCGGACGGTGGCAAGGCCTATTTCGAGGAGCGGATAGGCGATGCCGGGCTCCTGCGCGGCGAGGTCGGTTTCGGACGGCCTCAGGCCGATGACGATCTACAGGGGGCGCTGCGACTGGATAACGTCCCGGGTTCTATCGAGCCGCGTAACTCGACGATCGCGCAGCTGCTCTACGAGCACGATGGTGGCCGTGTGGTCGCTGGGTTGAGTGCTGCTCAGGTCAAGGCACGCTTTGAGCGCGATGGTGGGCCCGACGGGCAGTTTGCATTCGAGCCCTGGATTCTTTCCCTCCAGTACAACCAGCCCCTGTGGAGCCTGACCGGTGAATATGCGCTGCGTCATTCCAGCATGGAGGGACTAAGCGACCTCGGGGCCGATTTCGATATCACCGGGGAGAGTTGGTATCTGCAGTACTCGCGTCGCTTCAGTGATGACTGGGAATGGTTGATTCGTTACGACAGCCTGGTGGTCGATCGCAGTGACCGTTCCGGACGTGGCTTTGCAGCCGCTACTGGCCTGCCGGCACATGCGCGCTACGCCGAAGACTGGACCGTTGGCTTGCGCTGGCATCCGCACCCGCAGGTCATGCTGGGGGCGGAGTATCACCACATCGAAGGTACGGGCTGGTTGCCATCCGGTGACAATCCCGACCCATCCGAGACCCGGAAGCGCTGGAACATGCTGATGTTGCAGCTCTCCCTGCGTTTTTGAAACCGGCCGGAACGCAATAGAACGGGCACCTGGGGATGACGAAGCCACACACATCGCATTCGCGCATCCGGGTGGGACTCACGGGGCGGCTTATTGTGCTGACCAGTCTGGTGCTGGTCGGTCTGGTAGCGCTGATTACCACGCTGGGCCATGACATCCTGGAAAGCCAGTTCCAGCAGGAGCGCGAGGACAGTCACGCCCGTGAGCAACGCGAGATGCGGCTGGCGCTGGAACGTGCCGAGGACAGCCTGCAGCAATTGGCAGCCGTGGTGGCGGCGGCGCCGGGCTTGTCCCGTGCGCTCGAGCAGCGAGACAAGATACTGGCCGATCAGGTGTTGGCGACCCAATGGCCCACGTTGGAACTGGACGCCGGAGTGGCGCAGGTCCGGGTCTATCTCGAATCGGGGCGTCTGCTCTCCAGCCGAGGTGACGACGACAGCCTGACGCCCGGGCTCGTCGAAGATTGGCTGGATCGGGTCCGCGACACAGAGCGGCCTCACAGCGATCTGCGCTGTGCAGCCGACTGTCTTATCCACAGTCTGGTACCGGTGCTGGTGGATGGGGAAATGGCGGGGACTGTGCTGGTTTCCCGGTCTCTGGCCGATCTCACCCAACAGGTCCGTAACGTGTCCGGCAGTGAGGTTGCCCTGTTATTGCGCAGCGCAGGGCAGCCCGAAACGGGGGATATGCTCCGTCAGGTGCCGGAATGGGGTGGCCATCTCCTGGCGATCACCCGGATAGAACAGACGTTGCCGACCCTGCGCGCCATGGCCGAGGAGGTGGCGTGGTCCTCGCTGTCTCGGGATCCAGTGACGTTCAAGGATGGATCGCGGGTTCTGGAGATCCAGGCGCTCCCGCTTGCGGGCCATGGCGGCACGGATACCGATGTTGAGGGGTACTTGCTGTCCCTCTCGGATATCTCCTCTCAGGTCGCTGCCATCCGGGAGCACACCCGTAACCTGTTCCTCGCCGGGATGACCGGTTGGGTGATCGCGGAGGTCATCGTGTTGCTGATCGTCTGGCCACCGATGCGGCGCCTGTATCGACTGGCTGAGGTGCTGCCGGGGCTGGCCAGCGGTGGCTTCGCGCGAACCCGGGAGGTGATTCCGGAACCGCGCCGGCGGTTTCAGGACGAGATTGATGAACTGGAGACCACGACCCTGGATCTGGCCGATCAGCTGGAGACCCTGGAGGGCACGGTGCAGAACCGGGATCAGCAGCTGGCGGCGCAGATCCAGGCACTGGCGCGCGAGCGCGATTTCATCGGTAGCCTTCTGGACACGGCACGGGTGTTTATCATCAGCCAGGATTCGGACGGGCGGATCACTCTGGTCAATGAATACACGACGACCGTGCTGGAGCATTCCGAGGAGGACTTGATCGGCCGGACGTTTGACGAGGTCCTGCCCATCGGATCTGCCGTCCTGGATGGAGATATCCAGCAGGGGGAGGAAGAACGTTCGTTGCGCACGCCCGGTGGTGAGGAACGGGTGGTCGTTTGGTACCACGCGCCGCTTCCCGGGGATGAGCCGGGCCGGATCTCCGTGGGGCTGGACATCAGCGAACGCAAGGCCGCCGAGGCTCGACTGACCTGGCTGGCCCAGCGCGATCCGCTCACCGAACTCTACAATCGCCGCTACTTCCATGAGGCGCTGGATCAGGCCCTGGCCAAGGGTGCCCATGGCGCCGTCCTGTTGATGGACCTGGATCAGTTCCGGGATGTGAACGAGCTACGGGGCTACCACGCCGGGGACGAGTTGCTGCGCCGAGTGGGCCATACCCTGTACGAGTATCTGGGATACCGCGGCGTAATCGCGCGCCTGGGCGGTGACGAGTTCGCCCTGTTGCTGGAGGGCGCGAGCGACGATCAGGCCATGTACGTAGCGCAGTACGTGGTGAAGCTGCTGGAGGATGTGGACCTCGCCATCGGTGAGCAGCACCATCGGGTGTCGGCCAGCATAGGTATTGCCCGCTTCCCGGAGCACGGCGCTACGCCCGCTGACCTGATGGCAAGCGCCGATGTGGCGATGTATCAGGCGAAAGAGGGAGGGCCTCAACGCTGGCACTTGCTGCACGCGGTGGAAGACGTCAGGGATGAACTGGAGCAGCGGGTCTACTGGGTGGACCAGCTGCACAAGGCGTTGAAGACCAACACCTTTGAGCTGATGGTTCAGCCCATTGTGCGCCTGAGTGACCGCAGCGTGCGTCACTATGAGGTGCTGCTGCGCATGCACGGTGGTGAAGGCGAGTTACTGATGCCGGGACGTTTTATCCCCTTTGCCGAGCGCAGTGGTCAGATCGTGCAGCTGGATCGTTGGGTGCTGCGCGCGGCGCTGCAGTTGTTGGGCAGGATTCAGGACGAAGACATCAGTCTGGCCGTGAACCTCTCCGGGCAGTCATTGCATGACGACTACCTTACGGATTACCTGGCCGAGGAGTTGCGCGCCAGTGGTGCCAACCCACGGCAACTCATCCTGGAAGTGACCGAGACCGCAGCCGTCAGCGACTTTTCCACGGCACGGGGTGTGCTGACCGGCATACGCGCGCTTGGATGCCGCGCGGCACTGGATGACTTTGGGGTGGGGTTCAGCAGTTTCCACTACCTGGGCCAGCTGCCAGTGGACTACATCAAGATCGACGGAAGCTTTACTCGTAGACTCGTGGATGACCATGAAAGTCGGGTCATTGTCCGGGCGATCGCAGATCTTGCGGTTGGCCTTGGCAAGGAGGCGATCGCTGAATTCGTTGATCAGGAGGCGATTATTCCCATTTTGCAGGACTACCGGGTTGCCCTTGGACAGGGGTACCACCTGGGCCAGCCGGTGCCCGCGTCGGAAGTGTTCGGAGACCTCTGAAGACGAGCACCGAGTCAACACCATAAAGAGGACACGCACTATGAGTTCTGCGGATGCAGGTGTGTGTCGTTGGAGGGGGATGCGGGGTCTCGCGAACAGTCGAGAACGCGAGGATGCGCTGGCGGAGCGGTCGGGCGCGGGCGCGTTCTGGCCTGGACGCGGCCGCTCGGTTCGACGCGTCGCGCCCCGGGTCGCCGCCGGTGTGGTAGTCACGTTGCTCGTGATCAGTGGTTGCACGCCGTCGGGGGAGGAAGAGCATCCGTCCGGGTACGGCGAGGCGTCCGTGCAGGCGCCGCTCGACATCCGTGAGGCGTCTGTTCGGACGGCGGAGGGTGCCACGCTCCTTGGCATTGAAGACCTGCCCGGCGATATCCAGGTGGACGCGCAGAACGCCTTCGGTGCGACAACGCGATTCCGGGAGGCCAGGGCATCCCCGGATGATGCCTGGGTAGCGGTGGTCACCAGCGGTGCGGCCCACAGCGCCGGCTGGCTGGTGCGGGCGGACAGCGGCGCGGCGAGCCCGGCGGCGTTTCAGTACGGGGGCCGCGTCACGATCGGGCCCTGGAGCGACGATGGGCGCCATGTGGTGTTCGCGCAGGAAGGACCTGCAGGGAACCGTACCCTGACGGTCGTGGATCGCGAATCGCTGGGCGACTCGGTGGAAGCGAATGCGATCCCAGTGCGTGTTGAGCACCACGGGGAGCTGGATCCGGAGGCGCAACGCTACGAGGCGCTGGGCTGGGTGGAGGGAACTCTTCGGTTCCGCCTCGGCGACGAACCATGGGTGTTTGATCCGGCCTCGGGGGCGGTGGAAGCGGGGTAGTGCCAGGCCGAATGGACAGGTTGCCTCGAGCTCTGGTTACTCGCCGCGGGCCGGCAGGGAGGCGTAGTAGGCCGCGAGTGCCGCCATTTCTTCCTCTTCCAGTTCGCTCACGATGCCCTGCATCAGGCCGGCAAGGGACGTCTCGCGCGCACCGTGGGCATAGGCCTGGAGCTGTGCCATCAGATAGCGGGGCGGGTGGCCGGCCAGCGGCGGCAGGCTGGGGTTCCGTTCGCGTCCTTCGTCCCCATGGCAGGAGGCGCAGGACTGGACGTTGCGTTCCGGCAATCCTGCAAGGGCAATCTCGCGCCCTCGTTCCGCCAGATCGCCCGGCACGTCATGCGGGCCGCCCGCCGGTTCCATCTCCGCGTAGTGCCGGCTGATCGCTTCGATCTCTTCGTCGTTCAGGTGCTGGGCGATCCGCGCCATGGTGGCGTTCGGGCGCAGGCCGTCCCGGTAGGCCTCCAGCTGCTCCACCAGGTATTGCTCCGGCAGCCCCGCCAGGCGCGGGAACGGCGGCTGCGACTGGCCCTGACCCTGTTCGCCATGGCACTGGATGCAGGCGGTCGCCCCGCGGTCGTTGCCTTCCTGGGCAATGCGTGCACCGAGGTCCTCGTCCCCGCTGGCACTGGCCGTCGGCAGACCCAACGATGCCGCGGTCAGTGCGAGCCAGGCGACTGCGCCGAGGGGTTGGTGGAGGCGTGCCACGCGCATGGCATTGGCGTTGTTCAGGCCGTGTCGGTGCGTACGCCCGGGTGGGCATGGCGGTGGTAGTTCGCGCGATCCGGGATGACGTTGCGGATGCCGCCGCGAGGGTCTTCGACGTCGCCCGCGTAGCGCGGCAGCAGGATCACGTGCAGGTGGTCGATGCTGCGCCCGGCCATGCGGCCGTCGTTGTTGCCGACGGTATAGGCATCGGGCGGATTGCCCAGGAAGGGCAGGTCCAGGACGTTGTCGATGTGGTCCTTGGGGCGCTCGCGCAGGTCTTCGCGGACGCGCATGTTGCGGTACAGCTTTTCCAGGTCCGTGGCTTCGATGACCCGGCGCACGCCGTGAAGCGCGTCGAAGTAGTCCGCCTGTTCGGTGTCGTCGAGGTCGAACAGGGAGACCACGTGGCGCCGGGGAATGACGAGTGCGTGCCCGGGGTTGACCGGATTGGTGTCGAACAGGGCGACGAACGAGCGGTTCTCGTAGATCAGCGGGTCGGCCAGGCCGGCGGATACCCGGCAGAAGTAGCAGTTCGGGGTGGCTGGTTGGGCACTGGTCATGGGAAGGCCTGCGAGTAGGGGCTTGCGTCAGTTGGAAAGTGGCGGATTTTACGCGACTTCCACGCTTGCGTGCCCGCGTCCCTGTATGCGGCGAATCGGATACGCGGTGTGGCCGCGGGACGAATCGGGCCCGGTCGTGCGCGAGCAACGCTCTTTGTGAACGGTAATGTCGGCGCAGGTTCCGAAAACCCTGATGGCTGCATGGCTTGACGGCCGGGATCGCACCACGTAAGTTCCCTAGCATTGCAAGGGGTTTTTGCGGTCCGGTCACTGAGTGATCTCCCGGCCGACCCACCATCCCCCGATACGTTTGTCGAGGCTGTACGCCCGCGCCAGCGGCCGCCGCGCGCCTCGACGACCGGTCGCGCGCAGGCACGACCGGGCTGCACAAACCGGATGTCCGGGCCTGACCCGGGCGGTGGCGTCGCGCCTGGCGCGTTCTTCTTGAACGTCGCGGGTGCCCGCTGCGCCGGAGGAGTTTGTGTCACGACGTATCGAAGGGGGAGCTCATGTCCATGCCACTTTCCGGCCTCGTGTTTGCGCTGCTGTGCGGCGTTGTCGCGCTGGTCTACGGTCTGTTGTCCATCCGCTGGGTACTTTCGCGATCGGAGGGTACCGACGAGATGCGGCGGATCGCCCGCGCGATCCAGGAAGGCGCCTCGGCCTACATGAAGCGGCAGTACACGACCATTGCAGTGGTCGGGGTGGTGCTGTTCGTAGGGCTGTGGCTGGTGATCGGCATCGGCTCCGCGGTCGGGTTTCTGATCGGTGCCGTGCTTTCCGGGGCCGCCGGGTTCATTGGCATGCATGTGGCGGTGCGCGCCAATGTGCGCACGGCGGCGGCTGCGAAGTCGAGCCTGGAGGCGGCGATGGATGTGGCCTTCCGCGGGGGCGCGGTGACCGGCCTGCTGGTGGTCGGGCTCGGGCTGCTGGGGGTGGCGGGCTATTTCGCCGTGCTCTGGTGGCTGACACCGGAGGGGGGCGATGTGGGACTTTCGCCCCTGGTCGGGCTGGCCCTGGGCGGTTCGCTGATCTCCATCTTTGCCCGTGTGGGCGGTGGCATCTTCACCAAGGGCGCGGATGTCGGGGCGGACCTGGTGGGCAAGGTCGAGGCCGGTATTCCGGAGGATGACCCGCGGAACCCGGCGGTGATCGCCGACAACGTGGGCGACAACGTGGGCGACTGCGCCGGGATGGCCGCGGACCTGTTCGAGACCTATGCAGTGACCATCATCGCGACGATGATCCTGGGCACGCTGCTGATTCCCGAGCTGGGGCTGATGGCCGCGGTGTATCCGCTGGTGCTGGGTGGCGGCGCGATCCTGGCCTCGATCATCGGTACCTTCGTGGTCAAGGCGCGCGAGGGTTCCGAGATTATCCGGGGGCTCTACAAGGGACTAATCGTCTCGGGGGGGCTGGCTGCCGTGGCATTCCTGCCCATTACCCTGGTGCTGGTTCCGGATACCGCGCTGGCCAACAACATGGGGATCGAGAGCGGGGCCGCGCTGCGCCTGTACGGGGCGGCACTGGTGGGGCTGGTCCTGACCGGCGTCATTATGGTGGCGACGGACTACTACACCTCCACGGTCTTCCGGCCGGTTCGCCATCTGGCCGAGGCCTCCACGACCGGTCACGCGACCAACATCATCGCCGGGCTGGCGCTGTCGATGAAGGCGACCGCCGCGCCGGTGCTGGCGGTGTGCGCCGCCATCCTGGTGGCCTATGCCTTTGGCGGGCTCTACGGCATCGCGATCGCCGCGACCACGATGCTGTCGATGACCGGGATCATCGTGGCGATGGACGCCTACGGTCCGATCACGGACAACGCCGGTGGCATCGCGGAGATGGCCGATCTGCCCTCCGAGGTGCGGGACACCACCGATGCGCTGGATTCGGTGGGCAACACCACGAAGGCCGTGACCAAGGGCTACGCCATCGGTTCGGCGGGCCTGGCGGCACTGGTGCTGTTTGCCGACTACACCCACGAGCTGGTGCATCACACCGGGGGTGGGCACAACTTCGAGCTGAGCAATCCGAACGTGATCGTGGGCCTGTTTATCGGCGGCCTGATCCCGTACCTGTTTGCGTCGATGACCATGGAGTCGGTCGGTCGCGCGGCCTCCGGCATCGTGAACGAGGTGCGGCGCCAGTTCCGCGAGATCAGCGGGATCATGGAGGGCACCACGAAGCCGGACTACACTCGAGCCGTGGATATGCTCACCAGCGCGGCCATCCGCGAAATGATCGTGCCCTCGCTGCTGCCGGTGCTGGTCCCCGTTCTGGTCGGCGTGTTCCTGGGTACCGAGGCCCTCGGGGGGCTGCTGATCGGGACGATCGTGACCGGGCTGTTCGTGGCGATCTCGCAGACCGCGGGCGGCGGCGCCTGGGACAACGCGAAGAAGTACATCGAGGATGGGCATCACGGGGGCAAGGGGTCGGAAGCGCACCATGCCGCAGTGACCGGCGACACGGTCGGCGACCCCTACAAGGACACCTCGGGGCCCGCGATCAACCCGCTCATCAAGGTGCTGAACATCATGGCGCTGCTGCTCGTGCCCGTTCTGTAGGGCCCCGAACCGGAAGGAGAATCGACATGCCGAGAATCCGCGTACAAATGGCCCCGGATCTGGAGTTCAACATGGAACTCGACGTCGAGGGCGTCGACTGTGACAGCCGCGACTGGGACGTCCAGCAGCACAAGGCCGAGATCTACGCCGAGTTCGAGCGGCGGCTGAAGGCGGCCTTCCCCGAGGGGGTGAAGATCCACACCTTCGAGTACGGCCTGGCCTGCAAGCCAGGCTGACCGGGTGGGAGGACACGCGCGCCTGCGTGTCCTCCCGCTGCGCTGCGCAAGCGTGAACCTCGGGGCGGGCGGCCGCGTGTCGTACCGCGCCGATGCGAGGGTGCCGTGCACAGAAGCCGACTGGGCAACCTCGTGATCGACTGCCGGACGCAGGATCTGGCTGCCGAGGCCCGTTTCTGGGCGAGGGCGCTGGGCTACCCGATGCCCGAAGACTTCGATGCCGACAGAATGGCCATCGCTTCTGTGTCGGGAGCCCCTTTCGGGAAGGCTTCGAACAGGGAGCCAATACTTGGGGGTGAGGTCAGAGTCGTTGGCCCGGGCCTTGCGGGAGGTACGTGATGGCAACCATTCGGCACAAGCTCGTTCCGCATCTGTGGTTTGATCATCAGGCTCGGGAGGCGGCCGAGTTCTACGCGTCGGTGTTCGCAAACTCGTGGGTCGAGCGCTCGGTCACCCTGGAGGGGACCCCCTCCGGCGCGGTGGAGGTGGTCACCTTCTTCGTATTGGGGCAGGAGTTCCAGGCGATTAGTGCGGGTCCGCTGTTCCCGTTCAACGAGTCGATCTCGTTCGTGGTCAAGTGCGATACCCAGCAGGAGATCGACGACTACTGGGACAGGCTGACGGCCGATGGCGGGCAGGCGGTGGAATGCGGCTGGCTGAAGGACAAGTTCGGCCTGTTCTGGCAGATCGTCCCCGCGGTGATGGACGAGATGATGCAGCCCGGTGACCCCGAGGCGCTGGCCCGGGTCACGCAGGCATTCCTGCCGATGAAGAAGTTCGACATCGCGGCGCTCGTTCGCGCGTACGAAGGTCGGTGACGTGGACGTCCGCGGGCCGCACCTGGCCGAGGTGGTCCATCTGACGACCTCGATCGCGCGAGCGCCCGAGGACGTGTACGCCTTCGCGTGCGACCTGAGAAACCTGCCGCTATGGGCGGCGGGGCTGGCGCGTTCAAGCGTGCGGCAGGCGGGGGATGCGTGGGTCGTCGACGGCCCCGTGGGCACGGTCACGCTGCGGTTTGCCCCGGCCAACCCGTTCGGGGTGCTGGATCATGAGGTCGAGCTGCCCACCGGCGCGGTGATCCACAACCCCATGCGCGTGCTGCCGAACGGAGCGGGCAGCGAGTTCGTGTTCAGCCTGTTCCGCCAGCCGGGGACGACGGACGAGCAGTTCCGGGCCGATCGCCGCGCGGTGGAAGACGATCTGAAATGTCTGAAGCGGTTGCTGGAAGAGCGCCGGGATCCCCCTGGCCGGGATGTACCCGGTGAGCACGCCAGCCGTTGAGGCGTTCGCGACCGGGGCCCGGTCTACCGGTGCACCGCGGTGTTCTGGCCGAACCGGATCTGCCAGCCGTGGTGTTCGTCGTGTTCGAGCAGGAAGCTCATGTGGGTGTGCAGTTCCCCGTCGCCGTGGTCCGGCAGGCCCTCGGGCATGGATTCGATACCGGAGACCCGGAACCGGGCCTCGGCGAAGGCGGTGTCTTCACTCAGCAGGGTGATGTCCTGGACGTCCACATCCAGGGAGGTGCCGACAAAGGGGCCCTGCAGAAGCTCCGTATGCCGCCGGGCATTGCCGGCGCGGTTCTCGAAGCGCGTGCCGACCAGATTGACCACTCCAGAATCCTCCGCATAGTCGCGCGCCCAGGCCTCGCCGTCCCCGGCCTCCCAGGCGGCCGCCTTGGCCTCCAGGATCTGCTGGATCGTGTCCTCGGCTGCCCAGGCAGGGGATGCCATTACGGCGGCGAGTGGCAGGGCGGCGAGAAGAAGCGGCTTGGCGAACATGCGATCTCCGGGGTGTGGGGTTCCGCCCCCCGGTGTACAGGAGTGTGGCCGGCGACGCCAGCCCCGAGCCACGGGGCCACGGCGCAGGCGCCGGACGGGCGCTACCAGGCGAGGGCGAGCAGGCCCGCGCCGACGCACACCACGATGACCGGGACGATGGTCTCGCGGATCACCTGACCCTCGCGGGCCTGCAGCCCGGCGGCCCCGGCCGCCATGGCGATGTTGTGCAGCGAGATCATGTTGCCCACCCCGGCACCGATCAGTTGCAGCGCCAGCACGGTCGGAATCGCCATGCCCAGGGCGTCGGCGGTATCGGCCTGGAGTTGCGCGAACAACAGGTTGGAGACGGTGGCGCTGCCGGTCATGAACGAGCCCAGGGCGCCGATAAAGGCGCTGAACATCACGAATGTGCCGCCCAGGATCTCCGCCAGTCCCTGGCCCAGGACCTGTGGCATCGACGGCAGGCCGGCCGCGTTGTGGCCGGAGGTCAGCAGGAGCTGGGTGAGGGCGATGATAAAGGCCAGCACGATCGCGGCGACGCGCAGCTTGGTCCAGGTGGCGGCGACGGCCTGGGCCAGCGTGGGGCGGCTCACGCGGAACAGCACCAAGGCGGTGAGCAGGGCAAGACCAAAGTAGAAATACGGGGTGTACAGCGGGGTCAGGCTCTGGCCGAGTTCGATCTCCCGAAACGCCCCGGGCGACCAGCGCACGGACTGCAGGGCCTCGCGCAGGGGCATGATGGTCCGCGACGCGATCAGGGCAACGGCCATTACCGCGAAGGGGACGAAGGCCAGCAGGACGCGTCCGACCGGGGCCTGCTCGACTTCCTCCCGTCGCTCGTGGCCGGGCAGCAGGAAGCCGCGGTGGGCCGCCAGGGCAATGATCGCCATGGCCGCCACGCCCCCGATGATGGACGGCAGCTCAGGCCCCACCAGCCAGGCAACCAGCAGGTACGGGATGCCGAAGGCCAGGGCCGACAGAACGGCGAACGGCACGAATGCGCGGAAGCGCCCGCGTTCCTCGCCCAGGGTGGCGACCCAGACCATGAACAGCGTGACAAACGGCGCCAGAGCGGTGTGGATCACGGCCGTCTGCAGCACCGCGGAGCGGGTGGTTTCCGCATCCAGGCCGAGGCCGGCGAAGCCGATGATCACGGGGGTGCCGGCCGCACCGAAAGGGACGGCGGTGCTGTTGCCGATCAGGGCGATGGCGACGGCCTTTAGCGGCCGCATCCCGAAGTAGACCAGTAGCGGGGCGGCCAGCACCGCGGGGGTGCCAAAACCGGCGATGCCCTCGACGAAGCTGACCAGCCCCCAGCCGAGGAGCATGGCCAGTACCCGGTGGTCGCGCGAGACGCTGGCGATCACCGACTGGATCGCGCTCATGTGCCCCGTACCGATCATCACGTTCAGCACCAGCAGCGCCAGTACGATGATCAGCAGGACCTCCACGAACACGACCGCGGCGTCCAGCAGACTGGCCACCAGCACGGGGCCCGATACCTCCCAGACCAGGACGGCCAGCACGAGTGTGGCGAGATAGGCGAGCGGCGCGGCCTCGAAGGCCGGGCGGCGCAACGGCACCAGCCATGCGAACAGCAGCAGGAAGGGCACCAGCGTAAGCCAGAACAGCACGATCGCTTCTCCCGCGCGACGCGAATGGGATCATGCTACCCCGTCGCCGAGCGCGCATACACATCGGTGCGGTCGGATCGCTATAGAACAGGCACGCGAACCTGCACAGACAAAGGGATATCCGTCATCGGTCACACCGCTTGGAGAACCGGTGGAAATCGTTCGGAGGGGATGCGAGGGGGCGGAGGAAGGTGTTCGGCTCCGGGCCACCAGGACTTGCGTCGGCTCGGGAAAGCCCATGGCGCGTGCCATGGGCAGGAAGGCTCAGGGGGTAAAGGGGATACCCCCGCTGGTTCGATGACCCCGGGCATCGCTCCCCGGGGAGCAGGCAGTACAGGCCGGCCGAAGGGGCCGGCCTGTCGACGGACCTGGTTTCAGTCTTCTTCCTCCTCGGTGTCATTCCCCAGGTCGATGCCACCTTCGGCTTCGGCATCGGTTTCGGCTTCGGCGCCGTCATCACCCATCCGGGTGTCCGCGCCGGCACCTGCGCCCATACCGCCTTCGGCACCCGGGGCCCGACCGTCACCGGTCGCACCGCCGGCCGCGCCACCGGAGGCCTCGGACCCCCGTTCGGAGCCGCCGGCCATTCCGCCACTGGCCTCGGCTCCGGTTTCGGCCGCTCCTTCTGCCGACCCGCCAAGGTCTTGGGCCTGGGCGGCGCCCACGGCGCCGACGGTGAACAGCGAACTCAGTGCGATGGCAATGGCTGTCTTGCGAACGTTCCACATAGTTTTGCTCCTGCGATTTGAACAAAGCACCGCCGGGGTGGCGCCCTGCGGGGGTGCGCCCCGGCTGTGTGCAACCCATGGATAGCGTGGCCGGAAATCGCGTTAAAGCCTGTGCGTCAGGAGTTGACCGCCAGTTCACAGACGTAGGCGGCGCGTTGTGGAGTGGTTCGCGTGCGCACCGGCACGAGCTCTCCGGATTGGCCACGCGATTCGGCCAGTCGCGCAAGTCGGCGATGCGTCGAGCGCAGTGCACAGGGGGCATGTGAGCGGTGAGGGTTGCGCTGTTCTACCCGGGGGATGGCTTGTCGGCAAGTCGGCGGTGGGCGCTGGGGCCTGCCAGGGAAACACCGATCCACGTACACGCTCGCGCTCGAGTCGCTTTTGCGTGCGTTTAATGCGCGGTGACTGCCGTGCAGTCATTCTGCACAAGGGAACCGCAACGCCGTGCGCGCGTGCATTTTTGATCAACAACGGGCGGCCGGGCCCCTTCGTTGATTAAGTTGTGGGGTTGGTGCCCCGGGTTCCCCGATCCTGCGTTGCGCCTCGAATAAATTAGAAACGGGCGGGTAGAACCACTACCCGCGGCATTCCGCGCCTTGCATCGGAAAACCTGGGGGCCAACGCGAGCGTGCAGATTGATCAGTGTTTGCCAAGGCCGCGCAGCTTTCTTCGGGCCTTATCGCGCCAGTTGGCGGCCAGGGCCTCGCAGTCCGCGAGCTGCTCCAGGGGCGTGCGCTGCTTGTGCTGGTAGACCGCCGCCATGGCGCCCGCGATGCTGAGGGTGTCGGGCAGGCGTTCAAGCCGTTCGATGGTGTCGCCCACGCCGAGGGTGCCCGGTTGCAGCACGCGGTAGAACCAGCCACAGCGGCCGGTGTCCTGGACCTCGCGGGCCAGGCCCGGGATGTCGAAGCGTACGTCGAGTTTCCAGCACGGCGTACGGGGCTGGCTGACCTGCACCCGGGCGGTACCGATGCGGTAGATATCGCCGATGTGGACGTTGCGCTCGTCCATGCCGTGGCTGGCGAGGTTCTCGCCAAAGCCGGAGGCGACGAAGCGGGCGGCGTGAGCCGGGTACTGCGCCTGCCAACCGTCGTACCGGTCCAGGCTGTAATGGAGCAGGGCGCGTTCCGGTCCGCCGTGGTTGTCCGGGTCCGCCTGCTCGTCACCGTCCAGGCCCAGGGGCCCCACCGCGAGCGGGCCGGCCACCGGCTGCTTGTCGATGGCGCTGGCGCGGCCTCGGGCGTAATCCGGGGCCACGCGGCCGGTGTAGAGGCCCATGAGTCGGTTGGCGGTCATACGGGTGCAGTTCCGGGCTTGCGCATGGTCGCGACGATACAACAGGTCCGCGTCTGCGTGACGCCTGTTCGCTCAGCGCCCGGCCAGATAGAGCAGCCGCGCGATGAAGGCGATGCCCAGGATGATCCAGCCGATGGGGTAGGGCAGCACGCCGGAGAAGAACGCGGTCAGGCTGGCGACGAGCAGGGCGCCGATGATAAGCAGGGGGATATCCATGGCATTGAGAGCACTCACGGCGGTGGATGTTCCGCAAGCCCCGTGCCCGCCGACAGCCAAGTGCGCCGCGCCATAATACGGACCACGTCGGTACCGCTGATGGTATCGGAGAGCCTGGCGCCGCAAGGAGTTGCTGCATGTTCAAGACCGTCCTGATCCTTGGCCATATCCGCGGGATTCGTATCCAGCTCCACATCAGCTGGGTATTCATTCTGGTCCTGCTGGTGGCCAGCATGAGCACGGGCTTTCACCATCAATACCCGGACTGGAGTCTGGCCATGGCGGCCGCCACCGCGCTGGTGACGGCCCTGCTGTTCTTTGCATCCATCCTGGCCCATGAACTGGGGCACAGCATCGTCGCGCTGCGGCGCGGGGTACCGGTGGAGTCCATCACGCTGTTCATCTTCGGCGGCGTGGCGCAGATGGAGCGGGATCCGGAGCGGGCCGAGGACGAGTTCTGGATCGCCATTGCCGGGCCCGCGGTGAGCGTGGCACTGGCGCTCGCTTTCGCCGCGCTCGCGCGGGCCACCGCGGACGGGTACGAGCCGATCCCGGTGGCCCTTGGCTGGCTCGCGCTGATCAACCTGGTCGTGGCGATCTTCAACCTGATCCCCGGGTTTCCGCTGGATGGCGGGCGGGTGTTCCGCGCGGTGATCTGGAAGCTCACGGGTGATGCGCGCCGCGCCATCGAGGCGGCCGTGTGGGGCGGGCGCGTAGTGGCGTTCCTGCTGTTTGGCTTCGCCTTCTGGAACCTGGTGGTGATCGGCAACCTGATCGGTGGGCTGTGGATGATGCTGATCGCCTGGTTCCTGCTGACCATGGCCGAGGGCCAGGGCCGAATGTTCGATATGCGGGAACGCCTGGCCGATGTGCGCGCGCGGGACCTGGCCAGCCCGGATCCGCCCTGCGTGCGCCCGGAGACCACCATCGACGACTGGATTCACCACGATGTGCTGCCGGGCGGGCGCCGGGCCTTTCTGGTGGGTACGCCGGAGCGGGTGCAGGGCCTGGTGAGCCTCAGCGACAGCCGCAAGCTGCCGCGCGAGCAGTGGGCCGTGCGCCGGGTCGACGAGATCATGACCCCGGTGGAGTCGCTGAGCCGGGTGGCGCCAGACACGCAGGCCGAGGCGATCCTGCGCATGATGAGCGAGCGCAACCTCAACCAGGTCCCGGTGATGGAGGCCTCCGGGCGCGCGATCGGCTGGATCGAACGCCAGCAACTGCTGCGCACCATCGAGATTCACATGGATCTGCAGCGGCCATAGGCGGGTCGTTCAGGGTGGCGGCGAGCGGGGCTTTTCGGGCGTACGTCGGTCGCGATGCTGGCAAAGCCCCGGTTGGTTCCGTCGGTCCGTCGTTCCGTTGTTGCGCCAGGCCTGAACGGGCCGGCCGGGACCGCTCGCGGTTGCCGTGGCTTCGGTCAGTCGGAGGCGGGGCGGGCGCGCCACCGGTCGAGGATGTCGAGGATCGGGTCGATGGCGGGGGGCTCGTCCGTCAGCGGGCCGGGGACCAGCAGCCCCCGGTGCGAGGCCTCAAGAATCAGGGGCTCCGGGTGTCCCTCCAGGCTCAGTGACTCCAGCGGTACGACGCCGTCGCCCAGTTCCTCGTCGGTCTGCTCCCACCATTCGCTGATGCGTCCGGCCACCGCCTCCAGATCGATCTGCTCGTCCAGCGCGGCGAGGCTCTCGCGCATGGCGGGGGTGGGTTCGGGGAGCTTGCCACCGATGATGCGGACCGGGATCGCCTCGGGCCAGGGGCGGGCATTCAGTTCGGCCAGGAAGGGGCTGTCGGGACGCAGGTCGATCTTGGCGGCGCCGGTGCCGTCGCGCAGTCCGGCGAACAGCGAGAAGCGCTGCTCCTGGAGGTCGGCCAGCCACTCGCGTACCTCCAGCCAGACCCGCAGCCGTGCCCATTCGGAGCCGTGGTTGGGGGTGGCGACGAGGATGACACCGGCCACTGGCCGCCCCCCGACCCGGGGCGGCTTGCCCTCGGGGTGCCGGTAGCGCGTCACGAAATCGCGGATCACCAGGCCACCCATGCTGTGACCGATCAGGATCAGCGGGGCATCGCCCTCGAGTTGCCCCCAGTGTTCCGCCAGGAGGTCCGTGCTGTGGTCGATGGCCTGGTCGTTGGGGTAGCGGAACTCCCAGCCGTTGAGGCCGGCTTCGTCCAGCGCCGGCGCGAGCGTATCCCAGATATCGCCAGGCTCGTCCAGCCCGTGCAGGAGCAAGACGTCCGGCGGGTGGTCCTCGGCGAAGCGCTCGGATCGGGGAATGAATCCGAGCAGCTCGTCGGGAAGCTCCATGGCCTCCGGAAACCACTCGCTCAGGCGGTCCTGCACCTCCACGCGCAGTTCGCGCTCCTGCTCCGGGTTGTGTTCGGCCCAGCCGACCCAGATCGCCAGCGCGAGCAGGGGCAGGCCCACCAGGATCAGGAAGGCCGCGAGGCGCCGGCGGCGCCGGGACGAATCGGGACGGGGGGCGTTCATGTGTTCACCATCGGACAAGCGGGCCTGCGCGGCAAGGGGTGTCGCGGGGTATGGACCGGAGGGTTTTCCACCCTGTGTATCATGACGGGACTCCCGTTATGGATCACCTGTTATGCGCCGCGCTTACCTGCTCCCCTGGCTCCTTCTGCCCTTCCTGCTGACGGCCTGCGCGGGACTGGACGTACGCGATTTCGGGCTGGACGGGGGCGGGGGTGATCGAGCCGAAGAGGCGATCCGCGAGGCCCTGCGCGTCGGGACCGAGCGCACGGTGGAGCGCACCGGCCGCGAGGACGGCTACTGGGGGAATGCGCTGATCCGCATCGGCTTGCCACAGGAGCTGGAGCAGGCCGGGGATGTGCTGCGACGCGTCGGGTTCGCGCGCGAAGTGGAGGACCTGGAGCGGCGCATGAACCGGGCGGCGGAGTCCGCGGCACGGGAGGCGGTGCCGGTGTTTGTCGACGCCATCCGCGGGATGCGTCCCGAAGACGTTCAGGGCGTGCTGCGGGGTGCCGATGATGCCGCCACGCAGTACCTGCGCGGGGCGTCGGAGTCCACCCTGCGCGAGCGCTACATGCCCATTGTCCGGGAGCAGATGGAGCGGGCGGATGTGTATCGCGTGTACCAGCCGCTGCGGGATGCGGCGGGACGCATTCCCGGCCTGGAGGCGCTGGACGTGGATCTGGACCGCTACGTGACCGATCACGCCCTGGACGGGTTGTTCACCATCTTGGCCGATGAGGAGCGCCGTATCCGCGAGGACCCGGCGGCACGCACCACCCAGTTGCTGCGGGAGTACTTCGGTCAGTAGTGAACCGCGTGGAGCGCCCCGGTGCGGGGTTCGTCGGAGAGCAGCAGCGCCGGGATCTCCTTGGCCAGTAGCGGGCGGGCGAAGTAGTAGCCCTGGACGCAGTCGAATCGCAGTTGGCGGCCGATCTCCAGTTGCTCCCGGGTCTCCACCCCTTCGGCGATCGTGCGCAGACCCAGGGAGTCGGCCAGCAGGACGATGCCCCGCGACAGGTCCCGCGCGGACGGATCCAGACCCAGTCCGGAAATGAGCTGGCGGTCGATCTTGAGGATGTCGATGGGGAAGCGATTGAGGTAGGCGAGGGACGAATAGCCGGTTCCGAAGTCGTCGATGGCCAGCGGGACACCCAGCGACTTGAACTGGTGCAGGGTGTCGGTGGCATTGTCCATGGCCAGCACGGTTTCCGTCAGTTCGATGTGGAGCAGCTCCGGCGGGAGTTGATGCCGCTCTAGCGCGGCCGCGACGTGGGCCGCCATTTCGGGTCGCACGATGTCGTGCGCCGAGAGATTGATCGCGACGTACCAGGGTGGGTGGCCATGCTCGGTGGCCTGGGCCCTCCATTCAGCGGCCTGGCGGCAGCCCTCGTTCAGCACCCGGTCGCTGATGTCGTGGATCAGCGAGGAGTCCTCCGCTACATCCAGAAAGTCGGCGGGGGCGAGTTCACCGCGAATGGGGTGCTGCCAGCGGATCAGAGCCTCGACGCCGACGTGGCGTTCCAGTTCCAGGGAGTAGATCGGCTGGTAGCGCAGGAAGAACTCGTTGTGCCGAAGCCCGCGTCGGATATCGAATTCCTGGCGCATCCGCCGCAATTCCTCGGTGACCGGATGCAACGCCGGGATGACCAGCCAGGCCATCAGTTGTCCGATGCCGATGAAGAAGCCGGTGCGCGTCAGCCAGCGCTCGGTCTCCTGGGCGGTGCCGGCCGCGACATCCACCGGCGTCAGGGGGCCGGCCAGCACGCCGGCGACCAGGGCCACGACCAGCGCGGTGCTGGCGCCGAAGCGCGCTGCGGCGAACAGGATGGGAACGTAATAGAAATGCGGGACGATACTGTCGGCCCCGCCCGCGGTGTAGACGATCAGCCAGGAAAGGATCAGCCCACCGAGGATCAGCGCACTCGCGGTGACAAACGACATGCCGACCCAGGCGCGCAGGGTCGTGCGGGCGAGGTGGTCGGAATACCGAAGGCCGCCGGCTGAGGGGGGAGCCGATTCGAACCTGGACATCGCGCACTTCCTTTGGCCGATCCCGGGCCGGTTGCTGCAGTGCGGGCCGCCTCATTGCGGGGCGCGGCTCTCGGCCGCGATCCGGAATGTACGAGATCGCGACCTATTTCCCGAGTGTAGTCCATGCGCGGGAAAACGCCGGCCGGCGTCCGCCATGGCCCGGGCCTCTTGCCGGCTGGGTCGCGCGGGGATCCGGGTGTCCGGTGCGGGTCGGGCGCCCGCACCGGATTTGACGGGCTAGTCGCAGGCGGTGGCGGCGGCCGGGAGGTTGCCGCGCACGCAGGTGCTGATCTCGGGCGGGTTCTCGTTGCTGCGCAGGCGGACGAAGCGGCCGTCGATCTCGCCCGCGGCGTTGGTCGGGTAATGGTCGCCCATGTGCATGCCGGCCCCGTGCAGGACCCAGTAGTTGAGCATGTGCGCCTCGCCGTGGGGCTGTTCCAGGTAGACCAGGGTGGCGCCGTGGGCCATCTCGGTCACGATCAGCCGCCGGATCCGCTCGCCGGCCTCGAATTCGACATAACCCAGCGCATGGCTGCTGACATGGCCGCCGCGCATACCCTGCATCTCGGGGGTGTGATTGGTCTGGATCACGCGGAAGCGCCCGTGGGGCTGGCCGTCCCGCATCTCGCCGTCGAAGCGCATGACCATCTTCATGCTGCTGTCCATGGCGGAGGCGGCGTACAGCCGCCGCGCCTCCTCGATGCTGGAGACGGCCGCCGGTTCCATGGCCTGGTGGTTCTGGTACCAGGTCATCCAGAAGCTGACGGGCCCGTTGTCGACCGCATCCGGGCAGGCGCCGTCGGCATGCAGTTCGAAGCGGTCGAAGCCCAGGTCCACCGAACCGCGTCCCTTGTTGGTGACCAGGGCGCGGGCAAAGATCACCTCGGCCGGCGTTTCGAGGTTGGCCATGGCGCGGTAGCGGTCGTCCCAGGCGCATTGCGTGGCGCCGCGTCCCGGCAGGGCCTGGCGGCTGATCTGCCGCGCCTCGCGCGAGCCGCGTTCGCT
This sequence comes from Thioalkalivibrio sp. ALE25, assembly GCF_000377285.1. Taxonomy (NCBI): domain Bacteria; kingdom Pseudomonadati; phylum Pseudomonadota; class Gammaproteobacteria; order Chromatiales; family Ectothiorhodospiraceae; genus Thioalkalivibrio; species Thioalkalivibrio sp. ALE25. The sequence goes on from NZ_KB897927.1 coordinate 139,342, forward strand.
GCGATAGGTGTCCAGCAGCGCGCGGGTGCCGGGCTCCAGCAGGGACGTGTCCACTGCCTGGATGTTGCGGTCGAACTGGCGGTCGGCGCCCGGGGTGGCGTGGGCGGCCGTGGCGGCCAGGCCGAGGGTCAGGGCGAGGCCCAGAGCAAGGAAACGGGTGGGTGTCGGGTGGGTGCGCATCAGTCGGTTCTCCGTGGGTTTACTGCCATTGCAGGTCCATGCGTTGCTGCATGCGGTGCCATTCGGCGGTGATGATGTCGCCCGCCACGCGATGGGCGGCGTCCATGCGCGGGCGCGCCTCGGGGTAGAGGAGCATCACGGCCTCGCTGGCGCGGGCGAAGTCGCGCCGGGTGCGGTAGTGCACCATGGTGTGCACCAGCAGGCTGTCGAGATCGTCGAAGGAGCGGTCGGCGGCCTCGCGGTAGCGCGCCATGCGCTCCGGGGTTAGTTCGAGCTGGCGGTGGGTCTGCGACAAGCCGTCGAACAGGGCGAAGAAGCCCATCCCCAGATCGGCCCCCTGGCGCAGGGCGTGATCGCCCAGCTGGCGCTGCAGGACCTCGCCGGCGCCGAAAAGGCCGGCATTGCCATCGCGCGCCAGCAGGCCAAAGAGGCTGCCGGTGGCACTGGCCGGGGCGCCACGGGGCCGGGAGAGTTCGCGGATCTCGCGGTCCAGGCGCTGATGCCCCGCGTCCAGCAGGAGTTCGAGCGCCGGGGCGGTGTCGTCACCCAGCGCACGCAGGACGTCCTGGCGCTGTCCGTGTGGCAGGCGCTCGAGATCCCGTAAGACCCCGGCGACATCCCGCGATCCGATCTGCAGGCGTTCGAGCTCGCCGCGCACGGCGGCTTCCGGGTCCTCCAGCACGCGCGCGAGCTGGCGCACCTGGTGCCCGGCATGCTCGCCGACCAGTCCGTGCCGGCCCAGCTCTCCGAGGATCGCGGTGACCTGTTCCAGTCCGCCGGCGGGGGTGCGGCCGGGCTCGGTGGCGGCGACCAGAGCGCTGCCGAAATCCATTGCGGGGACACCGGCGGTGCGGCTGGCATGATCGAGCAGGCCGCTCATGCGATGCGTCTGCTGCGCGCCATAGGCCATTGCGGCGGTCTGCAGCAGCCGCCCGGCGAGACCCGCGATGTCGCGGGAGGATTCGCCCACGGCCTCGTCGACCCAGCCGGCGAGATCCCCCTGCGCCGTATAGGGCGAGAGATAGGCCCCCCGATTGTCGGGCAGCGGCTCCGGGGCCACGGAGGCCACGGCGGGCAGGCAAAGCAGGCCCCCCAGTCCGAGCAGAGCGGGGCGAAGCCAGGGGCCGAGTCTGGCGATCAAGCCGGGCATGCGCAGGGGCATGGGGCGGGTTCCTCCCTGTCGGGTGGTCGCGGCCCATTCGGATCCATTCCGGTATGTTCGCCACCGATCCTGAAGGATCGCCACCCAGTCGTGAGATTAGGCGAAGCGGTGGACGGGGTCAAAGCCGCGCGTGGCGCCGGGGGCGAGACTACAGCGTGACGTCCGCCTCGAGGATCAGAAAGACCAGCAGGGCGAGGGTGATGGCCCATAGCAGGAGGTAGCCCGCCATGCTTTGCGCGGCGGCTGCCTGCTGCGCCTGGCCGCGCGGGCGTACGCCCTGGTAGAGGAAGACGAGCTTGGCCGAGAGGTTTACGCAGACTACGTTCACCGCGAGCAGCAGGGCCGCCATGTACGCGGCGGAGAATTCGCCGGAGCCGAGCATGATCCCGACGGTCGCGGCCGGCGGGAGCAGGGCCACGGCGACCATCACGCCGACCAGCACCGTGGGCAGGCCGGTGGTCAGCGACAACACGGCCGCGGCACCGGAGGCCAGGGCCAGCGCGACCGAATCCAGTCCGACCTCGGTGCGCATCTGCAGCTCGCGGGCACCCACATCCACCGACATGACCGTGGCGAGCAGCATCCCGATCAGGATGGCACCCCCCAGGCCCACCGCGTTCGTGCGCAGGGAGCGGCCGATCAACCGGGTGTCCGCCATGGAGGTGCCCAGCGCCAGCGCCAGGTTGGGCCCCAGCAGGGGCGCAATGACCATGGCGCCGATGACCACGGCCACGTTGTTCTCCAGCAGGCCGATCGCGGCCACGATGGTGGACAGCACGGTCAGCAGCAGGAACTGGCCGGTGAGATCCGCCCCGCCGGCGACGTTGGTGTAGAGCTCCTCGCGTGACACGGCGCGGGCCTTCTTGCCGGCCGCCTCCTTGTCGGCCTCTTTCGGCTCCTGAAAGGGGTCCGGCAGTACGGCCTCGACCGGCAGCACCAGGATACGCGCGGTCTCGGACGCGCCGAGTACACGGTAGAGGTCGTCCATCAGGCGTTGGCGGTACTCGGTGCTGACCAGCATGTGCACCGCCATGCGGTCGCGGTTCTCGTCCACGCCGTGCCACAGCACGTCGATCGCCAGCCCCTCGGCGATGCCCAGCACGGTGTCCAGGTGCCCGGCGGGTCCCACGACCTCGATGATCTTGCTGCTCATGAACGTCCTCCCCGTGGAATTCCGGGATGGTAGCAGGGCCTCCCGTTAGGTGCCGTTAGCCGCGATTTGTGGCCATCCCGTGGCCGCAGCATACTCCGCGGCCACGGGGCACCCCGCCCTTTCTTGACGATCCCGGGACCCGAATGCTGAAGAAGATCAAGGTGGAGCACGTCGTTTGCGGGATGTTCATCCGCGAGTTGTGCGGGTCGTGGATGGAGCATCCCTTCTGGCGTACGCGCTTCCTGCTGGATGACCCGAAGGATCTGGCGAGCCTGCGGGACAGCAGTATCCGCGAGGTGTGGATCGACACCTCCAGGGGGCGCGACACGGAGGCCGTGGAGGCCGTTGTGACGCCGGAGGAGCGCGACGCCGCGGTGCCGGCGCCGTTGCAGTTCATCCCGGATACGGGGCGCGACCGGGAGCCCGCCTCGACCCGGGAGGAGCTGGAGCGGGCGGCCACCATCTGCCGGAAGTCGCGCCAGGCCATGACGTCGATCTTCGGCGAGGCGCGGATGGGCCGCGCGGTGGATACCGAACTGGCGCGCAAGGTGGTCGAGGAGATCACCGATTCGGTCACCCGCAACTCCCGCGCGCTGGTCAGCCTGGCGCGATTGAAGAACGCGGACGACTACACCTACATGCACTCGGTGGCGGTTTGTGCATTGATGGTTGCGCTGGGGCGTGAACTGGGGCTGGAGGACGAGGCCCTGCTGGCGGCCGGCGAGGCGGGATTGATGCACGACATCGGCAAGGCCGCGATGCCGCTGGAGGTGCTGAACAAGCCGGGCAAGCTGACCGCGGAGGAGTTCGCCGTGATGAAACGCCATCCGGCGGAGGGGCACCGAATCCTGCAGGCGTCCGCGCACGCGCTTGATCCGGTGACCCTGGACGTCTGCCTGCATCACCACGAGAAGATGGACGGCTCGGGATATCCCGAGGGGCTGACCGGCGAGCAGATCACCCTGCACGCGAAGATGGGCGCGGTCTGCGATGTCTACGACGCGATCACCTCGAACCGGCCGTACAAGGCGGGCTGGGATCCGGGCGAATCCATTCGCAAGATGGCCGAGTGGGCGGACGGCCACTTCGATCCCCGGGTGTTCCAGGCCTTCGTGAAGAGCCTGGGGATCTACCCCGTGGGCTCGCTCGTACGCCTGGAATCCGGCCGCATCGGGGTGGTCGTCGACCAGTCGTCCGGCTCCCTGCTCAAGCCGGTCGTGAAGATCTTCTACTCCACCAGCTCGGGCTGCCGGATCCCCCCGAAGATCGTGGATCTGTCCGCGCCGCACCAGCAGGAGGCCATTGCTGCGCGCGAGGATCCGGCCGCATGGCCGTTCCCCGATCTCGATGAACTCTGGTCGGGCCTGCCACAGGAGCGGCAGACCCGCGACCGCCGCGAGGCGTAGCCAGGCGTAGACCGCTCGCGGACCCGTAAGACGGTTAGTGCCCGTCGCGGGGGATGGAGGCGACGGATTCGACCACGAGATTCGCGCCGTCGTGGATCTCGTCGACGATGCCCTGCACGGTCTGCACCTGGGCGTCGGCCTGTTCGGCGATCTCGCGCACGGTCTCGATGCGTTCACCGATCTCGCGGGTGCGTTCCAGGTTGCCGTTGATCACCTCGGCGATGCGGGTGGTGGCCTCACTGGTGTTGGCGGCGAGCTTGCGCACCTCCTGGGCGACCACGGCAAAGCCGCGCCCCTGTTCGCCGGCACGGGCGGCCTCGATGGCGGCGTTCAGCGACAGCATCCGGGTGGTTTCGGCCACCGTGCGGATGGTCTCGATGATGGATTCGATGTTGCGGGCCTCGGCGTTCAGGCGTTCCACGGCCTCCTGGGTGCCGCTGACCTCGCTGCGGATCTGCTCGGTATGGCGGGCGTTCTGTTGCAGCGAATCCGCGCCGCGGCGGGCATGTTCCGCGGTCTTCTGCGCCATCTCGTGGGCGACGGCCGTCGCTTCGCGGGTGCGTTCGGCGGTATGCACGCTGGCGGTGATGTCGGTGGCGAACTTGATCACCTTCTCGACCCGTCTGTGTTCATCAAGGATCGGGTTGTAGGTAGCCTCCAGCCACAGTTCCTCACCGGATGCCGTGAGCCGGCGGAACTTGCCGCTCATCAACTGCCCGTGCGCCAGGCGCTCCCAGAAGTCCGGATGATCGCGGTAGAAGGCTTCGTCACAGAACATGCGGTGGTGCTGGCCGCGGATCGCGTCGAGATCGTAGCCCACGGCCCTGAGGAAGTTGTCGTTCGCCTTGAGGATCACGCCGTCCGGGGTGAATTCGATGACGGCCATGGACCGGTCCAGCGCGGTAAACACCGCAGCCTGGTCGCGCAGTTGAGCCTGCCGCTCGGTCACGTCATAGGCCAGTTTCGCCACCTTCTCCAGCCGCCCATGGGCGTCGCGCACGGGAAAGTAGGTGGCCTCGAGCCAGAGGGTTTCGCCCGAGCGTGTCACCCGGGGGAAGGTACCGGCGCGCGATTCCCCGGCCGCCAGGCGGCGCCAGAAGTCGCGGTACTCCAGCGAACGGGCGTATTCCGGGCTGCAGAACATCCGGTGGTGCTGCCCGATCACGTCCTCGCGGTTGTGGCCCACGGCCTGGAGGAAACGCTCGTTGGCGTCGAGGACCTGGCCGCGCGGGGTGAATTCGATGTAGGCGACCGCCTCGCGAATCGCATCGAGCACGGGGTTGGCGGGCGCGTCGGAAGCGGCTGCGGCGTCGGCTCGGGAAGGGGAGATGGATGTCATGGTGGACTCCGGACAGTGAGGGAACGACCTGTGTCGTTGAAATGACTGTACAGGGGGTGTACAAGAAAAGTACAGATATTTATCGCAAGGAGCGATGGCATGGGGCACTCAGCACGTTCGGGAGGCTCGTGGGCGGTTCTGTGGCTTGGTCTGGCCGTGCTGCTGGCCGGCTGTGGCGGGACCTTTCCCCAGCCCGGTCCCGGCGCGACGTTCGAGGATGGACTGACGGCGGACGCCCTGTTCCAGCGCACGCTCGCGGCGCACGGTGGAGATCTGCGCGCGTTCGACGGCGACCTGAATCAGGCGACCGATGGCGAATGGGGGCGCATGATCCAGCGCATCCAGCCGCTGGTGGCCGACGCGGGCTACCGCGGGGTGGGGGAGGAGCGCTTCCGCCCCGCCGATGATCTGTACGCCCTCCACTACACCGGACCGGAGGGCACCAAGAGCGTGTACCGCCATGGCGACGTGTTTCGGGTGTTCTACGACGGCGAACGCAGCACGGATCCCGAGCGGATACGTGCCAGCGCGATGACCACGGATGCCGGCGAGCTGTTTCATTACGGACCCAGCTTCGTGAAGCATCGGGCAACGGGTTTCGAGCGCCTGGAGGATCGGCGCGAGGGCGGGGTGCGTTATCGGCGCGTCCTGGCCACCCTCGAGCCGGGTTTTGGCAAGGCCGACCGGGACCAGGTGGTGATGTGGATCCATCCGGAGACGGACCTGCTCTATCGCGTGCACATCACGCTGAACGGCTTTGGTCCGACCCAGGGTGCCCACGTGGACACGACCTTCCTGGAGTATGCCGAGGTCGAGGGATTCACCTTGCCGACCCGCTTCGAGGAACGGGTGCGGGGCCCGCTGCGTCTGTTCGTGCACGAGTGGTGGGTTACGGGACGTGACAGCAACCGCGGCTGGTCAACCGAGGATGTGCGCGGTCCCGGGTTTTCCGGCGCGGCGGGCGCGGCCGCGGCCGACTCTCCCGCTCCGTGATGGGCGCCCGGACATGCCATCATTCACCGATGACGACCGAAACGAGCCGGAACAACACCGAATCGGCGAGTGAAGCGCCCACCCCGGACGCGAAACCGGCAGGCACGACCGCGGCCTGGGGCAGCTGCTCGGCGGAGCCCTACTGGCTGGAAGTCGCGGAGGAGCTGGGGCTGGATCCCGAGATGGGCCCCGCGATGGACCCCGGGCCCGTGTCGGACCCGCCTTCTTCCTGAATGCGGTGGATCACCGCGAGGGCCGTGCGCCGGCTGTAGTCGTGGACCTTCCAGTGGTCCGGCATCCAGCCGACCAGGAAGCGGTAGAAGTCGGCCTGGGCCACCGGGAACAGTGCGCGCCACTCGCGCTCGACGGCCCCGGCCACGTCTCCCTTGCCCTGCGCGTACAGGGCCTCGCCCAGCGCGGCGAAATAGACCTCCAGCAGTTCGGCCTCCCAGGCCTCCTGTTCCCGTTCGTCCAGGCAGCTCCCGAGGAAATAGGCCACGTCACGCATCCCGCAGCCACCGCCTGCGTACTGGAAATCGACGGCGGCGACGGCGTCGGCCCCGGGCGTGAAGCAGAAGTTCGCGACCTTGGCGTCGCCATGGACGAGCGTGCGGTGGCGGGCACTGGTCAGGGCGGCGTCCAGCGTGGGCGCCGCGGCGCGAATCGCCGGGTCCTCGATGGCGGCCCATTCGTCCGGGCGGGTGGCCAGGTGCCAGTAACTGCCCTCGGGCCACAGCCCCTTCGGGGCGTGTCCCAGGAAGCGCGCATGGAAGCGGGCCAGCCAGTGCAGGCAGTGCTGCGCCTCGGCGCGGGTCAGGTGTTCCTTGCGCCGCGCAAAGCCGGCGGCGTCGAGGTCTTCCAGCAGGAGCAGGTGCTCGTCGCCGATGGTCCCGGTGGCCAGGCAGCGGGGCACACGACTAACGGGGTTGCAGAGGCCGGCCCAGTCACGATACCAGGCCATCTCCACCTGGTAGGAGCGAACCTTGCGCTGATGCGAGCGGTCGTTGCTCCAGCCCCGCGGATGGTCCATTGCGTCGGGGAAGACCACGTGCTTGAGGATGACCGTCGGCTGGTCGGCCCCTTGCAGCCGGTAGCGGACGATCTCCCCGTAGCCGCTCCACAGGGTCTGGATCACCTGCTCGCGTTCCGCTTGGCGGGCCCCGGTGGCCTGCCGGACAAAGTCGGTGGTGCGGGCGCTCATCGGCGCGGGGGCAGGGCGCGGCAGCTCCAGAACACGCCGACCATCTCCAGCATCGCCGCGTCGTCCCGCGTCCAGAACACGATGTCGTCGGTAGGGTTGGCGTAGCGTCCGCCGTAGGCGGTCTCGGTGGCCTGCAGGCGGGCCCGGGCACCATTGAAGGCGAGCAGGGCCTGGTTGTCTTCGAAGGTGGCGGTGAACTCGGGCCCGTAGGCGCAGATGTAGGACACCTCGCGCGGCGCGTCGTCCCCACGGGGCAGTGCGCTGCAGCCGGCGAGCAGGACGATTCCGGCGAGGACGAGGAGTGGGCGCACGCGGTGGCCTCCGGTGGATGGTGTGCCATCGTAGCCGCTGGGCGGACGCCCTTGCATGTCTCCCTGCGGTGCCGGGGTTGTTGGCACGCAGTGATCAGGCGCTGTGGCCCGACTGCGCGCCGGTTGCCGCGGGTCGCGCGAGCAGGCGTTCGCAGTCCGCCGCTGCCTGCGGGCGGGCAAACAGGAAGCCCTGCAGGGTCTGGCAGCCCTCCGCCTCCAGGAAGTCCTTCTGTGCCGCGGTCTCCACGCCCTCGGCGACGGATTCGAGACCGAGGTTGTCGGCCAGGCCCAGTATGGTGCGGACGATGGCGGCATCACTGGTCCCGGGCGCCAGATCCGCGATGAAGCAGCGGTCGATCTTCAGCACGTCCAGCGGGAAGCGGCGCAGGTAGGCCAGCGAGGAATACCCGGTACCGAAATCATCCAGGGCCACCCGCACGCCCCGCTCGCGGAACTGGCCCAGGGTACGGATTACCTGCTCGATGTCGGCCATCAGCATGCTTTCGGTGACCTCCAGTTCCAGGGCATTGGCGTCCAGCCCCGTCTCTTCCAGCACACGGTCGATGCAGTGGGCCATTTGCCGATCCCGGAACTGGGGGGCGGCCAGGTTCACGGACATCCGCACGGCGGGGAGTCCGGCCTGATGCCAGGCCCGGCACTGGCGGCAGGCCTCGGTCAGGATCCACTGGCCCAGCTCGACGATCAGCCCGGTCTCCTCGAGGATCGGGATGAAGCCGCCGGGCGAATGCACCGTACCGCCGGGGTCCATCCAGCGCAGCAGGGCCTCGACGCCGACGACGCGCCCGTCCTGCGCGGCCACCCGTGGCTGGTAATGCAGGAAGAACCCCTCGTGGTGGTCGACCGCGCGCCGCAGCTGACCCTCCAGCGAGACGCGCTTGCGCACGTCGCTGTTGAGGTCGCCGGAGCAGAATTCGATGGCATTGCCCTCGGTACGCTTGGCCTGATGCATCGCCGATTCGGCGCGCCGCATCAGGTCGGCGATGTCGCGGGTATCGTGCGGATACACGGCGACCCCGATCGAGCCCGGGACGTAGAGTTCGTGTTCCCCGGCCTTGATGACCCGGCGCAGGGGTTCCAGCAGGCGGGTGACCGATCCGGCGACCGCGCCGGGTGCTTCCACCGGCAGCAGGGCGCCGAACTCGTCCCCGCCCAGTCGGGCCAGGACGCCGCCCACGGGCAGGCGGTTCTCCAGCCGCCGCGCCACATGTTGCAGGACCTCGTCACCGGTGGCCTGGCCCATGCCTTCGTTGACGCTCTTGAAGCGGTCGAGCCCGATATGGGCGAGTACCAGCGGGCGTCCCAGGCGTTCGGCATCCACCACGGCCTGCTCGGCGCGCTCGGCAAACCGGGTCCGGTTGGGCAGGCCGGTGAGGGCGTCGTGATAGGTGATGAAATGCAGCCGCCGCTCCGCCTCGCGGCGCTCGGTAATGTCGTGCACCACACCGGCCATGCGCTGGGGCTGGCCTCGGGAGTCGAAGTCCACGCTACCGCGCTGGTGCACGATGCGGACGCTGCCATCGGGGCGGACGATCCGGTGTTCGATGTCGTAGTCCGGGCCCTCCGGGGTCAGGGCCGCGTCGACGGCATGCTGCACGCGCTCGCGATCGTCCGGATGCACGGCCCGCATGAAGGCCTCGTGGGTCGCGCCCCACTGGTCCGCTTCGAGGCCGAAGATCCGGAAGACTTCGCTGGACCAGCGGATCCTGCCGGCCTCGAAATCCGAGATCCAGTTGCCCAGATGAGCAATCTGCTGGGCCTCCTGGAGTTCCCATTCACGCTGCTCCAGGGCCTCGCGCGCGGCCTGGCGCTCGGTGATGTCCTGGAAGGAGACCACCGCGCCGGTGACCCGGTTGCGGGAATTGAACAGGGGGGCCACGTTGATCAGTACAGGAAACCCGTGCCCGGCGCGGCTCCAGAAGTATTCCTCGCAGGCCTGCAGCGGTTCCCCGGTACGCAGGACCCGGTACACGGGGCATTCCGTGGCCGGGAAGGGCTGGCCATCGGGGCGGCTGTGATGGGACAGCTCGTGCGAGTTGCGGCCCAGAGCTTCTTCCTCCGTCGCAAACCCCAGCAGTTCGCGGGCGGCGGGGTTGAGGAAGGTGTAGTGACCGTCGGCATCGATGCCGAACACGCCTTCGGCCAGGCTCCCCAGGAGGTTGTCGCGCAGGGACTCGGTCTGCCGGCGCTCGGTGACGTCGATGCCCAGGGTCTGGAAGTGGGTGATCCGGCCGGCCCCGTCGAAGAACGCGCGGCTGGTCCAGCGAACCCAGCGGTCCGCGCCATCGCCGCGCTGGACGGGGTTTTCGATGGTGCGCACCGGGGCATCGGGGGTGTAGCGCAGCAGGTCGGCCCGGTTTTCCGCCTGGCGCTCGTCGGGCAGGTCGTGGATCCAGCGGTGGCCCACCAGCCCGCCGGGCGGGGCCGCGAAGAATTCGTGGGCGGCCTGGTTGGCATAGAGGATGGTCGTGTCGGGGTGATAGCAGATGATGATGAAGGGGTGATGTTCCACCAGTTCCTGGTACTGGATCTCCACCCCGGACGAATCGCTCATGCACTTCCCCCTGTCGGTCGCGGTTTCGGTGGCCCCTTCCCACCGATCGCGTCTTCCGGAGTCTGGCAGGAGGTCCGCGACCGCGCAAACGGTACTTCAGAGGGAGATTTGGCTCGCGCTACGCGACCGCCTGTCGCCGGGTGCGGGAGCGCCCGTAGAGGTCAGTGCGGGTCCTCGCGGGACTCCAGCTGATCCAGCGGGTCGTGGTCATCCTCCTGTTGACGCACCCGTCGTGCGTGCAGGCCGGGATCGGCGAGCGAGGGGTCGGCCTGTACATTGCGTACCACCAGAAAGGTCCACACGGTGGCAAACCCCCACAGAAAGACCCCGATGGCCAGCGGGAAGGCGGCGTGCCCCGAAGCACCCCCGAGGCCGGTCCACAGGGCATAGGCAATGGAGACCAGGGCCGCGGCCCAGACGATGGCGATGGGGGCGGCGCAGCTGTGGGCGGCGGCACCGTAGCGGTAGGCCGCGATCGGGGGCAGGGTGACGCCGAGGGTTCGGTACAGCGCGGGTTCGCGCGCGGGGTCATGCAGGCTGGTCATGTCCGTTTCGCCCTCCCGAGTGCCGGATTCCCCGGAGTCTGGTCCGAAACCGGGGCGTTTTCCAGATGACGGCGCGGAGCGCCCGGCGGAATCGGGTATGGATCACGGATTCGGGCGTTAGCGGCCGATCGTGTCCCCGTCACGCACGCGTATCGGTTTTCCCTGGGATCGCTGGCGATGGCAATGGTTCAGCCGGCCCTCGGGGAGTCCGTGATCGCGACCCGGTTGCGGCCATTGCGCTTGGCCTGGTACAGCGCGCGGTCCGCGGCCTCGACCAGCCGCGCGGCGCCGCCCGTCGCGTCCGGGATGATGCTGCTCACCCCGGCGCTGGCGGTGAGCGTCGGGGTAATGCGCGAACTGGCGTGAGGGATCGCCTCGTCGCGTATGCGCTGGAGGCAGCGTTCGGCGAGGGTGTGAGCACTCTCCCGATCGGTGTCCGGCAGGATCAGCACGAATTTCGCCCCGTCCCCGTGTGCCACCGGGTGTTTCGGGCGGGTTCGCGCTCATGGCGAAAGGCGTCCTTGTGCCGTCTTTCAGCTTGTTGTGAGTGGCTGGATCAGCAGCTCGAGGCGCGGGGTCCGGACGGGGCTGCCCGGGTTCGTGTTCACTGTGCCGGTACCCATACTGCGCAGTACCAGCCGCTCGGGTGCCACGCCGGCATCCTGCAGGCGCTTTCCCGCGTTCAGGGCATCGCCTGCGGCGGGGGTCTCCGCGCCGTCGTCGGAGTCGGGGTCCGGGCCGTCGCGATAGGCCACGAGGGTGATCAGGCTGGCGCGAAATTCGTGGAGCAGGTGACCAATGGTGTCCAGCGCACGGGCCTGGCCGTTGCCTTCGTTCAGGGTGACGTGGATGCCCGCGTCCCGGTGCTCGATGGTGGCGGGCTGCCCGGCCAGCTCCTGGCGCAGCCGGGCGCCGAGGACATCCACGTAGTAGCCCACGCGGGCCGGCTCCAGCGTCTCGTGGCCCTGCTCGCGCAGGGCCACGCGGCGTTCGCTTTCCGCGTGCTTGGAGGTGGCCAGGCTCAGCGCCGCGGCCGAGGGTTCCTCGGGCGTGGCCTCGTCGGCCGCGGGGGTGTCCGCGGCCCCGTCCGGGTCGGTGGCCGGCTCGGCGGTCGTGGCGGGGCGGTCCTCGGTCGCGGCCGGGCGTTCCTGTTCCACCGGCAACAGACCGCAGCCGGTGGCGGTTGCCGCCAGCAACAGGGCCAGTGTCAGGGCGCGTCCCGGCAGGCGCGGGGTGGGGATATTGGGCATGCTCTCCTCAGTGGTTGCGGCACCAGTCCAGGAAGGCCGCGGCGGGCAGGGGGCGGCTGTACAGGTAGCCCTGTCCGCCGTCCACGCCCTGCTGGCGCAGCCATTCGGCCTGGTGGGGCGATTCGATGCCTTCGGCGACGATGTGCAGCTTCAGGGAACGGGCCATCTCGATGATGTGGCCGATCACGCTGCTGGTTACCGCCTCGTGGGCGATGGCATCGGCGAAGGTCTTGTCGATCTTCAGTGTATCCAGTTCGAAATGTTCCAGATAGGAAAGGCTTGAATATCCTGTGCCAAAGTCGTCGATGGCGATGCGGTGCCCGCGCCCGCGCAGTTCCCGCAGGCGGCCGCGTACGGCGTCTTCGTTCAGCAGCGAGCGTTCGGTCAGTTCCAGCTTGATCGAGGCGGGGGCAACGCCGGCCTCGCGCAGGGCCTTGCGCAGGGCGTCCCCGAAGCGATCGGAGGCCAGGTCGTGGCCGGTAATGTTGAGGTTGATGGTCTGTTCGGTATGCGCCCGCAGATGATCCCCCAGGTCGTGGAGGATGGCGCGCAGGATCGCGAGGGTCAGGTCGGTGGCCTGTCCGGTGTCCTCGGCCAGGGGCACGAACACATCCGGACGAATGGTCTCGTCGCCCTCGCGGTGCCAGCGTGCGAGGGCCTCCGCCCCCCGGCAGCGGCCATCGGCGAGGTCGACGATGGGCTGGTATTCCACGCTCAGGCGGTCGCGGGCGATGGCCTCGCGCAACTCGTTGGCGAGGCTCAGGCGCCGCCGCAGGTAGTGCACGACCAGGAGCAGCCACAATACCACCAGCAGCAGCCCGAAGACCCCGGCCACGACAAGGGTCGGCAGATAGCGGTCCCAGAAGGCCGCCAGCGGCTGCGCCGCGATGATGTCGATGGGGAAGATCGTATCCAGGGAGAAGTGGCTGACCAGGCGCCCCGCGGCACGGTCGACGCTGAGACCGGTGGGCGTGGCTTCGGGCGACGGGAGGTCCGCGTCGCCTGGATGGCGTGTCATGGGCAGGCCTTCGACCCACAGGCCAACCTGCTGGCTGTCCAGCAGGCCGGGGGGCATCAGCAGCCGCGGGTCGATGGCCACGTCGTGCTGTCCGAAGCGCATCAGGAACAGCTCGACACCGCCCACGGCGGTTGCCGCGCTCGGCCACCAGGCGATGACCCCACTGTCGTAGATGCGGCTGGCCCGGGGTGGAGTCAGGGCCTCGCCCTGGACGAACCCGGCCCCGCACTGGCGTTCCGCCGCGCGCCAGTAGCCGATGGCCCGTACATGCGGCCGGGCCATCGCCACATCCTGCAGGTGTTCCAGGTGTTCCGGCGAGCAGGGCTCCATCTCCAGCTGGTTCAGGGTGTCCAGCAGGTCGCGGGCATCGACCAGGGTCGCCTCGGTCCCTTCGCCCAGGCGCTGGGCGAGTTCGGCCAGGCGTTTTTCCTCCGCCACCACGGACTCCTGCCAGAGGAACCAGGCCAGGGCGGCGAGCGGCAGCAGGATGCCGAGCAGGGCCGCGGCCGAGACCGAGAGCAGGACCTTGTCGCGTCGTGTGATCATGGTGGCCGTGGAAGAGGCGGGACAGTTGAAGCTTAGCATGCGCCCGGACGAATTCCGGGGCGGGCGCGGCGCTTTGGCGCGGCATTCGGAGCCGTCTATGCTCGAAGGGATACCAGTCGGTTCGGGGGTGCCCGATGAACACGAAGACGGAACCCACCCAGCCCGGAACACGGGCCGAAGCCGCTGTTGCCGCGCCGCGCAGCCGCCTCAGCATGCACGAAGGCGTGACCGCGTCCTGTGACTGCTGTTCCTGCGAGGCGGAACCCTACTGGGCGGAAGTCGCCCGGGAACTGGGGATCGACCTGGAGTCCGAAGTGGGTGCGCAGGGAGATCGGGGCTAGTCGCAGGTCCCGACGGAGTCGCGGGCGCAGATGCGGCCATCGGTCCAGATGCTGCGCCCGAGCCGGGCCCCGTCCAGGCGTGCGCCCGCGAGGTCGGCCCCGGTCAGGTTGGCATGCGCGAGATTGGCGTCCTCGAGGTTGGCGTCGACCAGGTGCGCCCGGATCAGGTCGGCCCCGGTCAGGTTGGCGCCGGCGAGATCCGCACCCTCCAGGCTGGTCAGGGTGAGATCGGCGAAGCGCAGATCGGCGTCCGTGAGGCGGGCACCGTGCAAGCGCGCGCCGGCCAGGCGGGTGTTGTGCAGGGATGCGCCCGTCAGGTCGACGCCACGCAGGTCGGCGCCGGCCCGGTCACAGTAGTTCCAGTTGATGCCGGGCGCCGGTGCCGCTGCGCAGTCCGGTCCCGGGTCGCGTTCGAGCGTGATGCCGAAACCGATGAGCAGCGCGAGGGCCAGCGCAACCGCGGAGCCGCCCACGATCCAGGGGCGCGGCCCGCGGATCCAGCCGCTCCAGGGCGGTGGCGGTTGTTCCAGGATCTCGGCCCATTGCTGGCGGTGAGAGAGGGTCTCCGGTGATTCCGGGCAGCGGCGGTCGCCCTTGCGGCGGTCGCGGATCTCGGGCGGCGGGTCGTCGTGACGCCGCTCGCGGCGGCGTTCGTCTTCGCGCAGGCGCGCCTGCTCCAGGCGTTCGCGACCCTCCGGGGTGTGGGCGTTCTGCAGCTCTTCGGGGATCAGGTGCGGGCGCTGGTCGATCCGCCACCAGGTCTCGCCGTCGCGACTGACCTCGTCATCCGGGCACAGGCGGCCCAGGATCAGGAAGCGGCCGATGGAGCGCTGGGGGTAGGGGCCGCAGACCTGCCCGCCGCGCCGGGTGAACCACAGTTCATGGCGCCCGTCGCCGGGTTCCGGTAACGGGTCGTTGGGATCGGGCGAGGGATTGGGGGGGTCGTGGGCCACGCTGCTCCTGGATTCCCGCGGGGTCGCCTCCGTTGCGACCGATGCCGCGATTATAGGGCATGCCCCCGGGACTCGAGCTGCTCGCGCAGTTCGTCGGCGGCGGGCTGTGCCTTTTCGAGGATCTCGTCAATGCGGTTGAAGTGCAGCAGGCGGATGCCGCCGGTGTCCGGGACGAGGTAAAGATCGGGCGGATCCAGCCGGGTCATGTGGCGGATGATGGAACCCTGCATGATGCTGAAGCTCTTGAACAGCAGGTCCGTGATGCCGATGTCCTCGGTGTCGTTCTGCGCGCCGTTGCCGGAGACATCCACGGCGATGACATAGTCGTACTGGCCCTGGAGCAGGTCGTAGGGCAGCGGGTTGGAGGCGCCTCCGTCGATCAGGTAGCGGTCATCGCCATGTTGCACCGGTTCGAACAGTCCCGGAACGGCCATGCTCGCGCCGATGGCGGCGAAGAGGTCGCCCTCGTCGATCACCACGCTGTCCCCACTGCGGAAGTCGGTGGCCACCACGGAGAACGGGATGCGCAGGTCGTCGAAGTCACGGGCCTCGGTGTGATCGGCGAGAAAGCGCAGGAATTCGCTGGAGTCGAACAGGGCGTTGCGGCCCAGCCGCAGCGGGACCAGGTCCAGCAGCTTGATGTCGGAGCGTGCCAGCCCGGTGAGGGCGTCGAGTTCGGACCCGGCGAAGTCATCGAACAGGTCCAGGATCTCTTCAGCATCCAGCCCAGCGGCATACAGCCCGCCGATCACGGCCCCGATGCTGGTGCCGGTGATGCGGTCGGGGTGCATCTCGAGGTCGTCGAACACCTGGAGGATGGCGATATGCGCCAGGCCGCCGGCGCCGCCCGAGCCCAGCGCCAGCCCGATGGTTGGCGATGACGAATCGGCGCGCTCCGCCATCAGAGGCGCCGGCGCGGCGGACAGCAACAGGGCGAGGAGCAGGACCAGCAGCGGCTTCATGGGGTGGCGTACTTCCGAATCGTGAGGTGCATCCTGCTACCCTGAGCCGGAATGCATCCGGGGGCAAGCCTTTTGGAATCAGGGTATTCGAGTGCGCGGGCCGACAGGATTCCCCGCGGGTTCAAGTGGGCCTATCTCGCCTTTGTGCTGGTGCTGGTGCCGATCTACGCGGCCGTGCACGGGTGGTTCAATTTCCTGTGGTTTTCCAACGTCGCGCTGCTGGGCGGGCTGCTCGCGGCCTGGCTGGAGAGCCGTCGCCTGGCCAGCATGATGCTGGTGGCCGTGGTCCTGCTGGAGCTGGGCTGGGTGCTGGACTTCCTGCTCAGCATGCTGGTCTGGGGCTGGGCGCCGCTGGGCATCGTGCACTACATGTTCAACCCGGAGATTCCGTTGTTCGTGCGCCTGCTGTCGCTGTACCACCTGCCGCTGCCGTTCGTGCTGATCTGGCTGGTCTGGCGCCTGGGTTACGACCCGCGCGCCTGGCGCTACATGGCGGTTCTGGGCTGGGCCATCCTGCTGCTGACCTTTGCGCTGGCGGACCCCGAGAACAACGTGAACTGGGTCCTGGGGCCGGGCGGCCAGGTCCAGGAGTGGATGCATCCGGTCACGTGGCTGGGCGTGGTGATGGCTTTTTGTACCGGGGTCTGGTGGTTGACCCATCTTCTGTTCGGGTGGTTGCTGCCGCGGCGCGGAGTAGAATGAAGTGGTCCGTCGGGTGGTAATGGCGAGGTGCTGCTGTGAGTGAGTCCCTGCATGTGGTGTGTCCGCATTGCGATGCGGTCAATCGAATCCCCGCCGCGCGCCTTGGCGCCGGGGCGAAGTGTGGCCAGTGTCACCAGCCGTTGTTCGTCGGCGAACCGGCGGAACTGACGAGCACGAATTTCCGGCGGCACGTCGAGCGCAACGATATCCCGCTGCTGGTCGATTTCTGGGCGCCCTGGTGTGGTCCCTGCAAGATGATGGCGCCGCAGTTTCGGCAGGCGGCGGGGGAGCTGGAGCCCACCGTGCGGCTGGCCAAGGTGAACACCGAGGCAGCACCCGATCTGGGGCAGCAGTTCGGGATCCGCAGCATCCCGACGCTGGCGCTGTTCCGCGGCGGCCGCGAGCTGGCCCGCCAGGCGGGGGCCATGGGCGCGGCGGATATCGTGCGCTGGACGCGGGGGCAGGTGTAGACGTTGGTCCGGGCCCGGCGTCCAGCGGCCCGTGTTTGCTAGCCCAGTCGGCGCCAGGCCTCGTGGCCGCAGCTCATGCACTGGTACTGGGCCTCGAAGTGTCCCGGTTCGTCCGGGCGTTCGCGGATGGTGCCGTCCTGGAAGGTGAAACTGCGCAGGGTGCAGCGCGGGCATTTCTCGACCGGGTCGCGCGGCGGACGGGGTTCGCCGGATGTCGGCGCGGGCTCGCCGTCCGTGGAGCCGGAGGCCTCCTCCAGCGCCTGATTGAGTTCCCGCGTCAGTTCGGCGGTGAGGCGGTGGGCGGCCTCCGCTCGGTCCTCCCGGGCCATGGCTTCCAGTTCGGCGAGGCGGTCGCGGATGGACTTCAGGCGGGACGCGAGTACGGTCATGGGGATCTCCGGGGTGGTCTGTCCGCGAGCATAGCCGGTTCGAGGTGGCCCGGGGATATCAGGAGTCGCCAGCGACTTGCGGATCCAGGCGCACTACCGTGCGTCCCCGAATCTGTCCCGCGAGGATCTGCTCGCCGTAATGCGGCAGGTCGTCCAGCCCGATCTCGGTGGCCATCGCCTCCAGATCGTGGCCGGGGAGCAATGCGGCCAGGCGTTCCCAGGTCTCTCGCCGTCGTTCGGCGGGGCACAGCACCGAGTCGATCCCCAGCAGGTTGATGCCGCGCAACAGGAACGGCAGGACCGTGGTCTTGAGCTGTGGCCCCCCGGCCAGGCCGCAGGCCGCCACCGAGGTTCCATAGCCCATGCCGGCGAGTACATGGGCCAGCATGTCGCCCCCCACCGTGTCCACGCAGCCGGCCCAGCGTTCGCGCAGCAAGGGCTTGGTCGGGGCATCGGCCAGGTCGGCGCGGGGCAGGATCGTCGACGCACCCAGCTGTTGCAGGTAGTCGGCGTTCTCCGCGCCGCCGGTGACGGCGGTGACCGTGTAGCCCAGGCGGGCCAGCAGACGTACGGCGATACTGCCCACGCCGCCGGAGGCACCCGTGACCAGGACCTCGCCGGCGTCCGGCTGCAGGCCGTGGTCCTCCAGGGCCTGGATCGCCAGCATGGCGGTAAAGCCGGCGGTGCCCGCGGCCATGGCCTGGCGAGCGTTGTAGCCCGCAGGCAGCGGGACGAGCCAGTCCGCCTGCACGCGGGCTCGTTCGGCGTAGCCGCCCCAGTGGGTCTCGCCCACTCGGTAGCCGGTCAGCACAACGGGGTCGCCCGGGCGGTAGCGTGGGTCCGCGGACTCGAGGACCGTGCCGGCCAGGTCGATGCCCGGCACGTGCGGGTAGTCCCGGACCAGGTTCCCCTGGCCCTGCAGGATCATGCCGTCCTTGTAGTTCAGCCCGGAATAGTGCACCCGCAACAGGACCTCTCCGGCGGGCAGGTCATCGAGCTGGAGTGGGCGGATTGTCGCCCGCGGTCCATCGGGCGTGTGTTCGAGGATCAGGGCCTTGAAGGTATCGGTCATGCGGTCTGGCGTGGCGTACGGATGGGACGGAGAGCCTAACAAAGGTGCGAGCGCGGGACCCGCGCGGCGGGAATGTTGCTACCCTCCAGAGTATGGGCGAGCATCGTGGACGGGCTCCGTCGAACGATTGCGCGGTGCGTGCCGACAGGTATCCCTGTGCGAGGATGGCCATGGCGGACGATCTCCACACGCGTTTCCACACCCTGATCATCGAGCACGCCCCGGTGTGGGTAAACACCCTGGACACCGAGGGGCGGGTGACGCTCTGGAATCGCGCGGCGGAGCGGATCAGCGGCTATCGGCGCGAGGACGTCGTGGGGCATGCCGCGATCTGGGAATGGCTTTACCCCGACGCTGACTATCGCGCGGCGATCCAGGAGGAGGTGGAGGCCATCATCCGCGACGGGCGCGAGATTGCGGGTCTGGAGACCACGATCCGGACGCGCAGCGGCGAGGCGCGCACGCTGTCGTGGGCGGCCCAGCGGTTTTTCGATGATGACGGCACGCTCATCGGGGCCAGTGCGATCGCCGAGGACATCACCCGCCGCAAGCACCTGGAGGCAAGGGCCCAGCGCCAGCAGCGGCTGCAGGCGCTGGTGTCAGCGATCTCCGCCCGGTTCGCCGACCTCGCGGCGGACGCAGTGGACGCGGCCGTAACGGAGGTACTTCGGGACCTCGGCGAGTTCTTCCAGACGGGCCGTGCCTATGTGATCCGGTTCCGTCCGGACGGGGCGACCATGGACCTGGTGCACGAGTGGTGTGCCCCCGGCGTCCAGCCGTTCCTCGACCAGATGCAGGGCATTCCCATGGAGTCCCATGGGTGGGTGACCGGTCACATCCGGCGCCGCGATACCGTGCACGTGCCCGATGTGGACGACCTCCCCCCGGAGGCCGCGGTGGAGCAGGCCGAGTTCCGCCGCCAGATGATCGAGTCCCTGTTGCTGATCCCGCTGATCAGTGATCAGAACGCCTTCGGCATGCTGGGTTTCGACTCGGTGAACCGGCGCTGCGAATGGAGCCCCGAAGAGATCGCCACCCTGCAGGTGGTGGCCGACATCATCGCCGGAACGTTCGCCCGCAAGCAGGCGGAGGCCGAGCTGGCGCGCCAGGCGCGGGTGGATGGCCTGACCGGGCTGGCGAACCGACGCGAATTCGACGCCGTGCTGGAGCGCGAATGCCGCTCTCGCCGCGAGGTGAATCTGGCACTGCTGATGATCGATATCGACCACTTCAAGCCGTATAACGACCGCTTCGGGCATCAGCGCGGGGACGACTGCCTGCGCCGGGTAGCCCGGGTGCTGCGGGAAGCGGCCCACCGGCCCACGGATCTGGTTGCGCGCTACGGGGGTGAGGAATTTGCCTGCATCCTGCCGGACACTACGCTGGAGGGTGCCCGCGCGGTCGGCGAGCGGGTGCGCCGCGAGGTGGAGGCCCTGAAACTGGAACATCCGGACAACGTGACCGCTTCGGTGACGGTCAGTCTCGGCGTCAGTACGGTGAGCGGGGCGCGTTCGACGACCCCGGAGGCTCTGCTGGGCGAGGCGGACCGGCTGCTCTACTGCGCCAAGCGCGAGGGGCGCAACCGGGTCTGCGCGGCGGGGCTGTAAGTGGCCGCGCCCGAGTCGCTATTCGCCGGTTGAGCGCGTCGGGCGCTCGCGCGGGTCGGGCGAGCGCGCGTCGGTGCGCTCCAGCAGGGGTACGACGGGTGTGGACTCGCTGTCCTCGCTGACGAACTGGTCGCCTTCCATCCACGGCGGCGGCAATTGCGGCCGCATGTCCTGGACCTGGGCCAGATTCGGGAACTCGACCTTGGAGAACAGCTCGGCGGCGGATTCCTGTGCCTCGGGGTTCTGCACGGTCAGCACGAAGCCCGTGGCCAGCACCAGCAGGGACAGCTGGAAGCGCTGATCGCGGTAGGTGGAACGTGAACGCAGCAGATCGAGCATCGGATGGTCTCTCGGGAGTCTTGCTTCAGGAGACATTACGCCGGGGCGGGTGGTTCCTTCAAGCGGGCATGAGGAAAGGCCGGGTTTTTGGCTGGCCCGGGGCGCGGCCGGCGGATCTCAGGGTTCGCGGCGGCAGACCAGGAAGACCTCTTCCACTCCCGCGGTGGGCACCATGCCGGGGCTCAGAGCGAGCGGCTTCTGCAGGCGCAGGCCCAGGGGCATCAGGAAACGGTTGTAGACCTTCATGGCGACGGGCCGGTGTCGCTGCAGGAACCACATCCCGAGGTCGGTGAGGCGCGAGGATTTCGGCTTCATCCCGAAGATCGCGCTTTGTTCGATCGTCAGCCCGTGGCGTTCGAGTAGCTGGATCAGATGCGCCGGCTCGTAGCGCCGGTAGTGGCCGACGATGTCGTCGAACGGGGTCCAGTACTCCGGGTGCAGCGGGGTCGAAAGCAGCACCCGGGCCCCGGGCGCGGCCACCCGCGAGAGTTCGCCAAGGGCCGCCTCGTCGTCCTCCACGTGTTCGATGATGTCCAGTGCGCACACCAGGTCGAAGCGGTCGTCGGCATAGGGCAGGGCGGAGATCGGGGCGGTCTGGGTGACACCGCCCCGATGGTCCAGTGCGGCCAGGGCCGGCGGGCTGATGTCGACGAAGTGGGTGTCCGCGATGGGCAGTCGCGGGCGCATGCCGGGCCCCACTTCGAGGCGGCGCTCACGGGATGCCGCGAGACTGGAGACCAGGGTCCAGGTATTGAAGCGCTCGGGGGCTACCAGGCGGGTATCCGCCCACAGGCCATCATAGAAACGCTGATTGACGTCGCCGATGTCCGAACAGGGTTGTGGGGAGGGCTCTCGAGTCACGTAGAGGGCGTGCTGGAATGCGGGACGACAGTCTAACGAACCTGGAGGACGGTGACAGGTTTGCGGGCGTGTAGCGGGAAACCGTTCTCGGTTTGAGGGGGGCGACCGCATGGGCACGCCGTCATGGCCGGCCCGCCCGCCGGCGCGAGTGCTGGCGCTGAATCCAGTAGCGCAGCACCGAGCCGAGCAACAGGAAGATCGCCAGGACGACCAGCGGCAGGAGGGTCCGGGCCTGCAGGACCTCGCCGGTGGTGATGGCATCCGTGGCCTCGTGGATGGCGGTGGCGTAGACGCCCCACTTGACGGCCAGGCCGAGCACGGCCGCCAGCAGGAAGCCGCCCAGTGGCAGGCCGAGGGCCCCGCCGGCGTAGTTGATCATTGAATGCGGGAAACCGGGGAACACCCGCAGCGCCATCTGCGTGGCGACGTGGCCGTGGCGCCGCAGGAAATCCGTCAGCCAGTTGTCCTCGCGGCCATCGCGTTCGGTGCGCGCCAGGCGGGCGGCGACCCGGTAGGCCCCCCAGGCACCACTCGTGCTGCCGATCAGCAACAGGCCGACGGCGACCAGCGGCGGATGGAACGGGGCAATCAGCCATATGACCAGCGTGCCCGGCAGGGCGAAGACGAGCATCAGCGCCATCAGGAGCACCAGCCCGGCGGTGGCCCAGGGGCCGCCCGCGAAGGTCTCGCCCCAGGCCAGCAGGCGGGCCGGGTCCCCCATCCACAGCGCGCTGCCGATGCCCAGCGCGATCAGCAGGACCAGCACGCCACGCCCCAGGGTGGCGCGTGTGATCCGGTGGTGGACTGGCGGCATGGGTTCTCCGTGGCTGCGGCGGGACGATGGTCTCAGGGTAGACGATGCGCACGGGTGGCGTGGATGATCCGTGTTTCCCTCGCATTGCCGCGATGGATGGGTACACTCGGCGGGGTACCGCGAAGGAGCGACGGATTGAGCAAGAAGCTGGAAAACCGGACGGCACACAAGATCCTGCGCGGGCTCAAGTCGCGTTATCCGGTGTTCTACCTGCTGGGCTGGGACGAGGACCGCATGGAGCGGCTGCTGCGCTCGGTCGCGCGCTCGTTCTACGGCGAGGATGGCCACCTGGAGGTCTGGTCGGCGAGCCACGGGTTCGGCGAACACGATGCCCCGGGCGCGCCGACCACCGATCCGGTCGCGGCGGTGGCGCGGGTGGCGGCAGGGGAGACGGAAGCGCCGCGCATGGTCCTGCTGAAGGACCTGCCCACCTGGTTCGACGACAACCCGGCACTGGTGCGCGGGGTCCGCGATCTCTACTACCAGCTGAAGAAGGGTCGCAACGTGGTGTTCCTCAGCTGTCCGCTGCTGAAGCTGCCGGAGATCCTGAAAAAGGAGGTCTTCCTGGTCGAGGTGGACCTGCCCTCGGAGGCCGAGGTGCTGGAGCAGCTCGAGCACACCCATGGCGCCGAGGCGATCCCGCGCGAGCAGTTGTTCCGCCTCGCGGCGGGGATGCGCGGGTTGTCCCTGAACGAGGTCGGGCATCTGAGCGCGCGGCTGTTCCGCGGCCAGCCCCTGCCCGAGGCCGAGATGCTGGCCGAGATCCAGGAGGAGAAGGGCCAGATCCTGCGCAAGGAGAGCTGTCTCGAGTTCTATCCGCCACAGCGCTCGCTGGAGGACATCGGGGGCCTGGAGAATCTCAAGGAATGGGTGCGCACGCGCGCCGACCTGTTCACCGAGAAGGCCTGGAACGACAACGTTCCGCTGCCCGCCGGGGTGCTGTTCATGGGGGTCAGCGGCTGTGGCAAGAGCATGGCCGCCAAGGCCATCGCCACCGCCTGGGGGCTGCCGCTGGTGCGGCTGGACATGAGCCTGGTGCTGTCCGGCAGTTTCGGCACCCCGGAATACGCCTTTGCCCGGGCCACCCGTATCGCGGAGGAGATCGCGCCCATGGTGCTGTGGGTGGACGAGCTGGAGAATGCCTTTGGCTTCGACAGCCACGCCGCCGGCAGCGCCGGCAATGTGAATATCTTCTCGAGCTTCCTCACCTGGCTGCAGGAGAAGTCGCCACGCGTGTTCGTGGCGGCGACCGCGAACCGTATCCAGCAGCTCCCGGCCGAGCTGATGCGCAAGGGGCGCTTTGACCAGTTGTTCTTCCTCGACCTGCCGAACGTGGAGGAGCGCAAGGAGATCCTGCGCATCCATATCGAGCGCCATGGCGGCCACCTCGAGGACTTCAACCTGAACTACATGGCGGCCAGTACCGAGGACTGGAGCGGGGCCGAGATCGAGCAGGCGGTGAAATCGGCGCGCATCGACGCCTACCAGGAGGGCCGGGTATTCAACCAGCGCGACGTGATCCGTAACGTGATCAACACGGTACCGCTGTCGCGGACCATGGTGGAGCAGATCCGCGAGATCAAGAGCTGGGTATTCCAGCGCGCGATCAACGCCTCGAAGCCGGAGACGGCAGCCCCGCCGAAGCCGTCCGGCTGACCGCCCGGTTCGCCGGGCCGCCTATACTCGGAGCAGGGGGACGCCGAAGCCGGCGCCGGTCCCCCGCGGGTTCAGGGTCGGGTCGCCGGTGGAGGAATGCTCATGTGGCGCAATGTTTCTTTCGTGATCGTCCTGGCGGCGACCCTGGGGCTCGGCGGCTGTGCGACCTATCAGGGCTCGCAGGAGCAGGCCGGGATGGTGATCGGTGGCGTGCTGGGCGGCGTGCTCGGTTCGCAGGTCGGATCCGGACGTGGCCGCACGGCCGCCATCATCGCCGGGACCCTGGCCGGTGCGGCGATCGGTGGCTCGGTGGGCCAGTCCATGGACGAGGTGGACCGCCTGAAGACGGCCCAGACCCTGGAGAGCGTGCGCACGGGCGTGCCCTCGCGATGGGTCAATCCCGACAGTGGCAATCAGTACACCGTGGTGCCGACCCGAACCTACGAGACCACGGCCGGCCCGTGCCGCGAATACACCATTGACGCGGTGATTGGCGGCCAGACCGAGCAGGTGTACGGGACGGCCTGTCGGCAGGCGGATGGCAGCTGGCGCGTCCAGGGCTGAGACGCCGGTGTCTACCTAGGTAGACGCTGATTGAATCGCACGTCCGCGCTCGAGTCGCTTTTGCGTGCGAACAAGGCGCGGTGACTGCGGTGCAGTCATTCTGCACAAGGGAACCGCAACGCTGTGCGCGCGCCCGTTGTTGATCAACAACGGGCGGCCGAGCCCCTGCTTTCAATGGCTTGTGGGGTTGGTGCCCCCCGATTCTGAATGAATATGGCCCGATCCTGCGTTGCGCCCCGAATCCATCCAAAACGGGCGGGTAGAACCACTACCCGCTGCACGACGCGCCTTGTCTCGGAACGATTGTCTCGAACAACTGGGGGGGCACCAACGCGGACGTGCGATTCAGTCAGCGTCTCCCTAGCTGACGGGTTGCGGGCTGGCCTGTCCATCCCCCGGGGCAGAATCGGGTGGGGTGTCCGGCAGGTCGGTTTTGCCCGGGCCGTCCAGGGTGCGCGAGACCACGCGGTCGCGGCCTTCGCCCTTGGCCTGGTAGACGGCCTGGTCGGCGACCCGGAAGAGGTCGTTCATGCTGACCTCGCGCCCGGCCGGGCGGCTGGTGACGCCGAAGCTTGCGGTAATGGTCAGCCCGGCGGGTTCGAGTTCACGCAGCTGCTGGCGCAGCTCCTCCGCGCGGGTGTGGGCATCGAACAGGTCGCATTCCGGGAGTACCAGGAGGAATTCCTCGCCCCCGAAACGCAGGGCCACGTCGCTCTCGCGTCCGGTGGTGCGCAGGAGTTCGCCGACGGCGACCAGGACCTCGTCCCCGACCAGGTGGCCATGGGTGTCGTTGATCTGCTTGAAGTGGTCGATGTCCAGCAGGATCAGGCTGAGCGGGATGTCGTTCTGGTTGGCTTCGGCGAAGAAACGCGCGGCGCACTCGGCCAGGACGTTGCGGTTACGCAGCCCGGTCAGCGGATCGATCATTGCCATGTCGTAGAGCTTCTGGCGCTGGTCCTGGACCTCCTCGAACAACCGCTTGTTGGCCAGCAGGTTCCCGATGCGGGCGCGGACCTCGTCCTCCAGCACGGGTTTCGTCACGAAGTCGTTGACGCCGAGGCGGAAGAGTTCGGCGCGCCGGTTCTGGTCGTCCAGGCCGGACATGGCCACGATCGGCAGGCTGGTCTTGTCGGGGAACTGCTGGCGCAGCCGACTGACGAGCCCCATCCCGCTGATCTCGCCCTCGACCAGGATGTCGGAGAGCACGAGGTCCCAGGTGCCCCGGTCAAAGGCCTGCAGGGCCTCGTCGGCGCTGCGGAAGTGCGCGACCTCCAGGCCCATGCCCTCGAGGATGCGGATCATCACGCGGGCGACGGTGGGACTGTCCTCCACGTACAGGACGTTCCCCTCGTGGGCGTGTTCCACCGGCCGCCCGTAGCGCGCGGCCTGATGGAACAGGTCACGGATGTTGGTCTTGTCGTGGAGGTCGGTGGCGCCGGCCTCGAATGCCTGACGGCGGATGTCGTGGTCGTGCTGGGTCGTGAGCAGGATCAGGGGCAGGTCATGGCCAGCGGCCCTGGCACGGGCCCGGCGGCAGAATTCCACGCCGCTCATGTCGGGCAGGGTGATCGAGGCGCAGACCAGTTCCAGGTCGTTTTCCTCAATGCGGGCAAGCCCTTCGGCCCCGCTGCTGGCCATGATCGGCTTGTGCCCGGCGGCCAGGACCATGCGGCTCCACAGCGCCCGGAAGACCCGCGAGCGGTCGACGACGAGGATCTTCATGCCGGGCCTCCCGCGGCCGGGCGCCGCAGGGGCGCGCGCGTGGGCTGTGGCCGGGCTGTATTGGTCTTCATGGCGGGTTCCGACTCCGTTCAGGCATCCGCACGAAAACCCGGATGATGCGCGCCTTTGCGCTGCTGTTCAAACCGAAGCAACGGGCGCGGTGGACAGGGCCAGCGGGGGGAGGAACAATGCAGCCAGGCGGGCGAGCGCGCCTGGCCTATGGATCAGGAAGGGAGTCCGGCATGAGCTATCTGCAGCGAATGGGGAGTCTGCTGCGTTTTGGCAAGGCTGGCGAACGGCGCAGGAAGGCACGCCGGGAGGCCGCGCGCGGGCTGCGTGTGCTGGTGGTGGATGATTCGCGCACCGTGGTCGCACTGCTCTCCAGCATGCTCCGGCAAAACGAGATGGAGCCGGTGGGGGCCGGCGATGCCGAGCAGGCCCTGGCGCTGGCCCGCGAGAATCCGCCGGACCTGATCTTTCTCGACATCATCCTGCCCGGGATGACCGGGTTTGCCATGCTGCGTCAGCTGCGCCGGGACCCGACCACCGCGAAGGTGCCGGTGATCATGATCAGCGGCAACGAGGACGCGGTGGAGCAGTTCTTCCTCGATCGCATCGGCTCCGACGACTTCATGAAGAAACCCTTCGGTCGCGGCGAGGTCTTCTCGCGGATCGAGCGCCTGGTGGAGCAGGGTCGCCTGCCGGCGCGTCCGCTCCGGTTTTCCGGGTAGAGAAGTCGTCGAGCGCCGTCAGTCCGCGAGACGGGCGCGCCAGGCGTCGATCTCGCCGTGCAGACGCTGTTGTGCTTCGGGCTCCAGGAACGCGGCGTCGACGGCGTTGCGCGCGAGGCGTTCCAGGTCGTCGGGACCCAGTTGCAGGGCTTGGGCGGTCGCGCGGAAGTTTTCCCCCACATAGCCGCCGAAATAGGCCGGGTCGTCCGAATTGATGGTGACGCACAGCCCGGCATCCATCAGGCGTTTCAGGTTGTGGTCTTCCAGGCGGTCGAAGACGCACAGCTTGATGTTGGACAGCGGACAGACCGTGAGCGGGATCCGGTCGCGGGCCAGGCGCTCCATCAGCGCCGGGTCCTGTTCGGCCTGCACCCCGTGGTCGATGCGCGCGACCTGCAGCCCGTCCAGTGCCTGCCAGATGTATTCCGGCGGGCCTTCCTCACCGGCATGGGCCACCGCGGGGAAGCCCTCGGCACGGGCCCGGTCGAACACCGCCTGGAAGCGCTCGGGCGGGTTGCCCAGCTCGGCCGAATCGAGGCCGACCGCATGGATGTGTTCGCGCCACGGCAGGGCCGTCTCCAGGGTCTCCATGGCCGCGTCCGCACTCAGATGACGCAGGAAGCAGAGGATCAGCCGGCTGGTAATGCCGAGTTCGCGCTCGCCATCGGCGAGCGCCCGGCGGATGCCGTCGATGACGGT
This sequence comes from Thioalkalivibrio sp. ALE25, assembly GCF_000377285.1. Lineage (NCBI taxonomy): Bacteria > Pseudomonadati > Pseudomonadota > Gammaproteobacteria > Chromatiales > Ectothiorhodospiraceae > Thioalkalivibrio > Thioalkalivibrio sp. ALE25. The sequence continues at coordinate 166,900 of NZ_KB897927.1, forward strand.
CGCGAATGCCACGCCGCGCTCGGTGTGCGTCTGCGGGTCGAAGAAGATCTCGGTGTGGTGGACGTGATCCGCCTGGCAGCGTTCGAGGTAGGCCCGGGTCAGGTCGTAGAAGTCCTGCTCGGTCAGCAGCACGCGGGCGCCGGCGTAGTAGATGTCCAGGAAGGACTGCAGGTCGTGGAACTGGTAGGCCGCGCGCACGTCCTCGACCGAGGCGTACGGCAGCTCGACCCCGTTGCGCTCGGCCAGGGCGAACATCAGCTCGGGCTCCAGTGTGCCTTCGATGTGCAGGTGCAGCTCGACCTTGGGCAGGGTGGCGATGGCGTCTTGCATGGCGGGATCTCGTAGCGGCCGAAAGAAGGCACGCAGGCTAGGCGGACGCGGCGCTCCGGACAAGTATTGGGGTCAGCCGAGGGGCGCGAGCAGCTCGTGGAAGAACCGGGCCAGCAGGCCGGGCTCCAGCCAGAGCATGAAGGCCACGCCCCAGGCGCCACCCCATAGATGGGCGCTGTGGTTGATGTTGTCGCGATTCTGTCGCTGGGCGTAGAGCGAGTAGCCGATATAGACCGCGGCGAACACGATGGCCGGGACCGGGATGAAGAACACGAACAGCAGGGACCACGGCTGCAGCAGGATGTAGGCGAACAGCACCGCGGACACCGCACCAGAGGCCCCCAGGGAGCGGTAGCCGGGATCGCGCAGATGGCGCAGGTGGCTGGGCAGGCTGGCGAGCACGATGGCGGCCAGATAGAACAGGACGAAGCCACCCATGCCGATCTCGGGCACCAGCACGCGCTCCATGGCCATGCCGAAGAAGAACAGCGTGATCATGTTGAACGCGAGATGGGTGCCGTCGGCATGGATGAAGCCGTGGGTCACCAGGCGCCAATACTGGCCGCGTTGCACCGACGGTGGGTGATGGATCATCGCCTGCAGCCAGCGCGGGTTCTGCCATGCCAGCAGCGAGATCACGACCGTGGCAATGACGATGTAAAGGGTGATGCTGGGTTCAAAGTTCACCGGCAAACTCCTGCGAGCTGTAGCGCCAGGCCTGGAGCCCCATTGTCCAGCCGTCATGCCCCAGCCCGGCCTTCTGCAGCAAGGCATCGAGGAAGGTCTCGGGATCGGGTAGCTGCTCCCACACCGCGGGCAGGAAGGTCGCCCGCCGCGTCCCGGCCTGGATGACCAGGCCATCGCGCCCGGGCTGCAACTGCTGCAGCAGGGCCTCTCGATGCGGGGCATCCACGGGGTGCGCGGCGCTTAGCAGGGTCACCGAATACTCGAGCCCGACGAGTTCCTCCGGGCGCAGGCGGGGAAAGCGCGGATCATGGAGGGCGGCGGCCCGGGCGTTGTGCTGGACATCCGTGGCCAGGGGGCGATGGGCCTCCAGGCTGCCGATACAGCCGCGCAGGGCATCCCCCCGCTTTAGGGTCACGAAGCTGGCGCCCGGGTCGGCAAGCGGGGCGGGCTCCTCCGCGAGCGCGATACCGTCGGCGGCATGGTCGTGCGCGGCCCGGTGGATGGCGTCCGCTGCGAGTTCCAGCAGGCGCTCACGCGCCGGCGCGGACAGTTCGATGACCGGCGTCATTGCAGCATCCACGCGCCGTAGCCGACCACCTGGTCGCGTGGGCCGGCGGTGTCGCCGGAGTTGCGCTGGTCCAGAGTGGTAATGGCGAGACCCCGCTGCCGCGCCAGACGCAACAGACCCGCCAGCGGGCGGCAGCCGCAGGCCTGTTCCGGGCCCAGCGCGTGTTCGTCCAGGCGTTCGATCGCCCGGGTGGTGGCGGCATCCAGGCGGCTCGCGGTGGCGTAGTCATGGAAATGGGAGAGATCCGAGCTGACCACGACGAGGGTCTCCGGGCCGCCCCACAGGCGTTCCAGTACGTTCGCAACCTGTTCCGCGGGGGCATCCCCGACCACCAGCGGTACCAGCTCGAAGGACCCCAGGGCCACCTGCAGGAACGGCAGGTGCGCCTCCAGGCTGTGTTCCGGGCCGTGGGCGACGTCGAGTGCCTGGACGCCGGGCAGCCCCGCAATGGTATCCAGCGCCTTGTGATCCACGGGGACGTCGCCCAGCGGGCTGCGGTAGGCCGTGACCGTGGTGGTCGCGATCCCGTGGAAGGGCACGCGATGCGACGGGCCCAGCAGCACCACGCGCCGGATGCGGCCCGCCAGCGGGCGGATGCGGGCATAAGCCGAGGCCGCCACCGGGCCGGAGTAGGGGTAGCCGGCGTGCGGGGCGATCAGGGCCTTGGGCGGCGCCGCGTCGGGTGCCGGCCGGACGGCATCCAGCAGCCGGGTGACCGTGGCCCGCAGCTCGGCGGGGTCGGCCGGGTAGAACTGTCCCGCGATAGCGGGCTCGCGGACGCGGAGCGGGGCGCTCATGGGAGGTCTCCGTCGGACATTATGTCGTTGAATATCGGGGTTTCGGCCTCATATTCAAGGGCATGAACCACGAGCCGGACCGGATATGAACGACACCCCTGAACACGACGCCTTCACGGTGGCCACGCGCTACTGGCACAGCCTGGAGGATGGCCGCGTGCAATGCGACCTGTGCCCGCGCTACTGCAAGCTGAAGCCCGGGCAGCGCGGGGCCTGCTTTGTCCGCGCCAACCTCGACGATGCCGTGGTGCTGACCAGCTACGGGCGCTCCTCCGGCTACTGTGTCGACCCGATCGAGAAGAAGCCGCTGAACCACTTCCTGCCGGGCAGCCCGGTGCTCTCGTTCGGTACGGCGGGCTGCAACCTGGCCTGCAAGTTCTGCCAGAACTGGGATATCAGCAAGTCGCGCGAGATCGACACCCTGGCGGACCGTGCCGATCCCGAGACCATCGCCCGCGTGGCCGAGGCGCTGGGTTGCCGCGCGGTGGCCTTCACCTACAACGACCCGGTGATCTTCCATGAATACGCCATCGACGTCGCGGCTGCCTGCCGTGCGCGGGGCATCCGCTCGGTGGCGGTCACCGCCGGTTACATCACCGAACAGGCTCGCGGCGAGTTCTTTGCCGCCATGGACGCGGCGAACGTGGATCTAAAGGCGTTCACCGATCGCTTCTACCACAAGCTGACCGGGGCGCATCTGCAGCCGGTGCTCGACACCCTGGAGTGGCTGGTACACGAGACCGATACCTGGGTCGAGATCACCACGTTGCTGATCCCCGGCGAGAACGACAGCGACGCGGAGATTACGTCGATGGCGCAATGGATCCTGGAACACCTGGGCCCGGATGTGCCGCTGCACTTCACGGCCTTCCATCCGGATTTCAAAATGACGGAACACCGGCGCACGCCGATCGAGACCCTGCAGCGGGCACGCCGGATCGCCCGCGAGCAGGGCCTGCATCACGTGTACACCGGCAATGTGCACGATGCGGACGGCCAAAGCACCTGGTGTGCGGGGTGCGGGCAACGCCTGATCGGGCGCGACTGGTATGAACTGTCGGACTGGAATCTGACCGCCGATGGCTGTTGCAACGCCTGCGGGGCATCGGTCCCGGGTGTCTTCGAGTCCCGCCCCGGCACCTGGGGTGCCCGGCGTCAGTCGGTGCGGCTGGCCGACTTTCGAAGGGCTTGATTCACCGGGCTTGAAAAGTCCCTTTGGGCGACCTAGTTAATTCGCTAGACAGGGTTGGATTTCTACCGGAGGTGATGATCATGGACCTGCAAAAGCTCAAGCCGTGGAACTGGTTCAAGCGCGAGGAGGCGGCGAACCCGGAGGTGGTTCCGGCCCGTGGCGAGATGTCGGAGGTGCCCATGCGTGATCCGCTGATGCGCATGCACCGGGAGATGGACCGGATGTTCGAGGACTTCTTCGGTGCCGCTCTCGGCGGGCGCGGGCGCGATGCGGCCTCGCTGCTGCTCAAGCCCAGTGTGGATATTGCCGAGAGCCGCAAGGCCTACCGGATCACCGTCGAGGTGCCGGGTATCGAGGAGGACGCGATCGACCTGACCGTGGACGGCGACGACCTGATCATCTCCGGCGAGAAGAGCCAGGAAACCGACGAAGAAGACCAGGGCTATCATCGGGTCGAGCGGGCCTACGGGCAGTTCCGCCGGATCCTCAGCCTGCCGGGGGATGCGGATGTCGATGCGATCCAGGCGCGGTTCAAGAACGGCGTGCTGACGATCGACATCCCCCGCCGTGCGGAGGACGCGCGGCCGGGAGTGCGCCGGATCGACATTGGCTCCTGATCAGTCGCAGGCTCCACGGCGGCTGCGGTCGTCATTACGAACAGGATGGGAGGCGGGCGGATGACACGACGGATCGTGATTTGCGCCGACGGGACCTGGAATCGCCCCGAGGAGGACGTCGAGTCGGACGTGCCGACCAACGTGCTGCGTCTGGCGCGGGCCATCGCGCCCGCCGACGCCAGCGGTGACCCCCAGCAGGTCTTCTACGACTGGGGTGTCGGGGCGTACTACGCGAAGGTCACGGGCGGCGTGACCGGGCGGGGCATCCACAAGAACATCCAGGATGCCTATCGCTACATCGTCCAGAACTACGACCCCGGCAGCGAGATCTTTCTGTTCGGCTTCAGTCGCGGTGCCTACACCGTGCGCAGCCTGTGCGGGCTGATCAACAACTGCGGGATCCTGAGGCGCCCGGACGCGCGCCTGATCGAACAGGCCTTCCGTCACTACAAGAAGACCGCGGCCAGCCATGCGCCGGAGGGGTCGGCCTCGCGCGAGTTCCGGGCGGCGTATGCCCACCCCTCGCGGGAGATCCGCTTTGTCGGGGTCTGGGATACGGTGGGCGCCCTGGGCATCCCGTTCTCCCTGCTGGGGCTGTTCGACCGCACCGACGAGTTCTACGACACCAAGCTGGGCCCCAACGTGCGGGTCGCGCGGCATGCGATGGCGATCGACGAGACCCGCGCCGACTTCGAGCCGACGCTGTGGGAGCCGCGCCCGGGGCTGGACCTCAAACAGGTCTGGTTCAGCGGGGTGCATGCCGATGTGGGGGGTGGCTATGCCCCGGATACCGATGGGCGTCTGGCGTCGGAGGCGCCGCTCGCATGGATGATCGACCAGGCGCGGGCGGCCGGCCTGCAGGTGGAGCCCCACCTGGTCGATGCCCTGCGGCCCGATCCGCTGGCCCCGCTGCATCGTTCACGGCGGCACATCTATCGCCTGCGCCGCCGCCATCGGCGTCCATTGCACCAGCCGGGGTATCCGACGGAACTGCATCCCAGCGTCCTCGATCGGTACCAGCAGGATCCCGACTATCGGCCCGAGAATCTGCGGAACCACCTGGTGGAATGGGGCTGGCCCGATGCCGACTGAATTCCCGCGGGCCGAGTAGTCGCTCGCATGGGGCGGGGGGGTGTCCGTTATGCTGTAGGGACCATGAACGGGGAGTTTTCCATGCAGCCTTTTCCCTCCAAGAATGTGTTTGGCGGGGCGCTCGAGCCCTGCGGCCGGGACCCGGTGACCGGCTTTTATCGCGACGGCCGTTGCGCCACGGGCTATGACGACCAGGGCATGCACACCGTGTGTGCCGAGGTCACGCGCGAGTTCCTGGATTTTTCCCTGGCGCAGGGGAATGATCTGATGACACCGGTACCGGAGTTCGGCTTCCCCGGCCTGGAGGCAGGGGATCGCTGGTGCCTGTGTGCCGCGCGCTGGCTGGAGGCCTACCGGGCGGGGGCGGCGCCCGGGGTGTTTCTGCGCGCCACGCACGAGGAGACCCTGGCGGTGATCCCGCTGGATATCCTGAAGGAACACGCGCGCGACCCGGCCGATTGAGCGGGGCAATCCTCCGCGGAATATCGGCGCAGGGCCGGGATGGGGCCGGCCCGCTGTAAATTAGGGAGAGATACGGATGGATCCGAGCATGCCGGGCGCGAGCAGGCGCCCTGGACAGGGGTGGGGTGCGGTCGGGGTTCGGGCGGATGGCTGAGCACATGGCGGTTCCCGAGATTGAACGCTTCCGCATTCTGCGGACGCTGGGTGCCAGTACCCGCGACGGGCTCTACGTGGCGCACGATCCGGTACTGGATCGGCAGGTCGCGATTCGCACGCTGACCCAGGCGGGCGCCGACGACCTCACCCGTCAGGCCCTGCTCGCGGACGCGCGTCGCCTGAGCCGCTTCCGGCATCCGAATATTGCGCCGATCTTCGAGGCGGGGAGCTACCCCCAGGGCGTCTACCTGGTGTTCGAGTACGTCGAGGGCGAGACCCTGGACCGGATCCTGGCCGGGGGCGCGCTGCCGATTGATCGTGGCCTGGCCCTGATGCGCGAGCTGCTGGACGCCGCGGCGGCGGCCCATGAGCAGGGCATCCTGCACGGGACCCTGCAGCCGGCCAACGTGACCGTGAACCCCGAGGGGCATGCACGCATCACCGGGCTGGGCATGGCGCTGCCCGACGCCGCGGCCCGTGGCGAGAGCCACCTGCCGGACACCCCCTACTACCTGGCCCCGGAACAGCTGGCAGGCGAAGCGGCCAGCGAACGCTCTGACGTCTTCTCGCTGGGGGCCCTGTTCTTCGAGATGCTGACGGGTGAACGCGCCTTTGGAGGCGAGGATCCGGAGGCGATCCGGCAGTCGATGCTGGCGGCGGGGCTGGAGCCACCATCCGGTCGTACCGGTAATGGCGACGAGCGCTTCGATGCCCTGATCCTGCGGGCGACCCGCCCCGATCCGGCGGAACGCTTTGCCTCGGCCCGAGAGTTTCGCGAGGCACTGGTGGCGGCCCTGGAGGGGGAAGGCTCGCAGGACGCCGGGTCGCAGGATTTCATCCTGCGCAAGATCCGGCGCAAGCCGGATTTTCCCGGGATCTCCAGCCACATCCGCGAGATTACCCAGTGTTCCGATGACACCATGAAGCGTTCGGTGGCGGAGCTGTCGAACGCGGTGCTGAAGGATTACGCCACCACCCAGAAGCTGCTGCGACTGGCCAACTCGCCCTTTTACAGCAACTTCGGCGGCAATATCCGGACGGTGTCGCGCGCGATCGTGCTGCTTGGTTTCGAGCAGGTGCGCACGGCCGCGCTCGGGCTGGTGCTGTTCGAAAACCTCAAGGGCGGCCGGCATTCCGGTCGCCTGATGGAGGCCCTGGTCGGCACGCTGTTCAGCGCTATGCTGGCGCGCGATCTGGCGGAGCAGGTTGGCGGGGTGGAGAGCGAGCAGGCCTTCGTCTGCGCGCTGTTCCACGATATCGGGCGCATGCTGGTGCTGTACTACCTGCCCGAGGAAGCGGACGAGATCCGCATCCGTGTGGGTCAGGGCACGGGGGAGGACAGTGCCGCCCGCCAGGTGCTGGGGATCTCCTACGAGGCGCTGGCGCGCAGCGTACTGGAGGACTGGAATTTCCCGCGCGAGCTGGTGGCATCGGTAGAGCGCGCTCCGTCCGGCATCCTGCCGGCGGCCCGGGATGCCGATCAGCGCCTGCATCGCATCGTGACCCTGGCCTCCGAGATGGGCCAGTGCATCACCCGCGCCGAGCGCGACCAGCAGGGGGCTTTGCTGACCGATCTGCGCCGGCGCTATGAACATGCCCTGGGCGTGGATGCGCGCGGCATGCAGCGGGCGATCCGCTCGGGACGCGAGCATATGGATCACTTCCTGGCGGTGGTCAAGCTGCCGCCGGAAGGTCGGGAACCGCTGAACCGCCTGAAGGCGAACCTGGGGGTACGCATTGATGACGGCGAAGCGGAGGCGCTGGAACCCGAGCCGGGAGCCGGGGATGCGCTCCCGCGGGCCGGGCAGGAGCCCGCCGTTCAGGCCGCGGCGCTGATGGAGGCCCTGACCGACATGCTGGACAGCATGGTCGGCGAGTTCGACCTGAACGCGCTGGTCCAGACGACGCTCGAGACTCTGTATCAGGCGCTGGGCCTGCGCCGGGTCATGCTGATGCTGGCGGACCGCGAGCACCGGGTCCTGGTGGCCCATACCGCGTTTGGTCAGGACGCGGAGACCCTGTCCGGTCGCTTGCGCCTGAGCGTAGCGGGCAAGGGCGACATCCTGTCCCTCGCCCTGGAGCAGCAGAAGGATCTGGTCATCAGCGACAGCCACGAGGCATCGATCAGCCGCCATATCCCCGACGAGTTCCGGCAGGCCCTGGATGCGCGCAGCTTCCTGTTGCTGCCCCTGGCGGTGCGGGATCGGTGTGTGGGATTGCTCTACCTGGAATTGCCGGAAGGCGTTTCGCTGGACCCGAGCGTGTTGCGGGCGCTGAAGGCGGTGCGCAACCAGCTGGCCCTGGCGATCCGCCAGGCGCGCGACTGACCGATCCGGCTGCGCGGGGGCTCAGCCCCCCGGGGCCTCGATAATGGCGTCCAGCGGGTTGTCCTCCGGCAGCGCGCGCATGCGGCCCTGGCGCAGCTCCTGGGCCACGCCCTGCAGGCTGTGGCGGCGGGCGTGCACGCCGTCGAGGGACAGGAAGAAGAAGCGCCGCGTCGTGTCGCCGCGCCAGATCAGGGCCAGGCGCCGCGGGTTCTCGCCGGCGTCGTCGCAGAATTCGAACCAGTCCCCGATGTCGAGCCCGATCGCGGCGAAGACGTGGTCGTCGTCGCGGTCCTGATCCAGGGTTGGGTCGTCGTCCTCATAGCGCACGGATTCGCGTGTCTGCAGCCGTGCCCGCGGGTCGAAGCGCTCGGCGTCCTCCGGCGCCCGCAGGCGGTAGAGGTGGGCCTTGCCCAGGTGCTGCACCAGGTCGCGGATGCGGTCGTCTCCCAGGCCCGCGGCGCGGGCGTGTTCCTTCGCCTCGGCCACCAGCGGATTCACCTCGGCGGCGGTGGCCATGTTGCAGATGTGGCGCACGACCTGGCGCAGCACGCGATGCAGGGCCTCCCCGGCCTCGCCGGCGTCGTGCTCCACGGCCAGCACGGTCTCCCAGGACTGGAAGATCTCCTCGGCCGCGGTCTCCGGGAGATCGGCCCCGGTCTCCAGCGCGGCCAGCGCCAGGTTGCGCCGGGCCTGCTCGGCCCATTCCTCGGCGTTGGGCAGGTCGATCTGGGTGATCTGGCGGGCATGCCAGAGGGCGTCCTCGTTCTCCACGCTCTCGAGGAACTGGTTCATCAGCACCTCGGCGCTGTCGCGGTCGAGGCGGTCGGCCCGGTTGCGCAAGTATTCGATGGAACGCCGGATGCAGCCCAGGTAGCGTTCCACATCCTCGCCGTCGGGCTCCGACTCCGGATTGATGCGTATGGCGACGTTGATCAGGCTCCCGATCCACAGGCGCAAGGGGTGCGAGCGGTCGCGGAAAAAGCCGAGATCCCGGATGACGGCGGTGGCCAGCGGGTACTGCATCTCGCCGATCTCGGCGCGCACGGCCGGGTTGAACCCCACCTCGCGGAAGATGTGGTCGAACAGCCCCTGCAGCAGGTCGTGGATGAACGGCATCAGCGAGGCGCGCGGGTCCGGCTGATCGGAGGGCATGACGAAGGCCGTCATCGGGGCCGCGTTGCCGGAGCCCGCGGAGCCCGCCGCTTGCCCGCCGCCATGGCCTTCGACTGGGCGAAACACCGGGGACCGCACCATGTTCGAGGCCCAGGCGGCCCACTGGGCCGGGTCGGCCTCGGTGTCGGGCATGCGCGCGGGTTCGTCGGCCTCGGCCTTGCGCGTGGAGGGCCGCCACCCGGAGGTCGTCGTGGCGGGGTCGGCGTCCGGTTCCGCGGAGGCGTCGGTATCGCGTGCGCCGGCGAGGCGTTTCCATGAGGCGTTGCGGCGAAGGGTTTCGCTGGACTCGGGGGCGGCCGGTGTCTCGGTGATCAGCCCGCAGTGTTCGATCGCCTCGACCACGAAGGCCAGGGTGGGGGCCGCGGTCTTCTGCATGCAGTCCAGGTAGGAGCGCATCAGGTCCAGGGTCATCTCGGTCTTGCCGAAGTACAGCTCGCCAATCTCGATCAGGCGCTCGTACCAGTGCAGCGGTGACCAGGGGGCCCAGTTGGGATGCTCGAAGCGGTTCTTTTCGCGCGCCGCCTGGGTGAACACGTAGTGCGAGTAGCGGTTGTTCTCGCGCATCGAGCCTTCCAGCTTGTGCCGCAGCGACCGCCGCGTGGACTGGTAGTCGTCGAGGATGCTGAGACCGTCGTCCTGATCCGCGAACGCGACCCCCGAGAACTCGTACTGCGGGGGGTAGTCGTGGCTGCGGAAGTCCTCCATCAGGGCGTCCTGGAAGTCCCGGGTCACGCGCTTCTCGAACATGCGGAAGTCATTCGCCCACAACAGGGGATTGCCCGTCACATTGCCCCAGGTGCGTCCGGCTTCCCATTCGTCGCGGGCCGTCGCCAGGCAGCGCTCCAGGTGTTCGATCACCCGGGGCACGACCATCTCGGCGAGCTGCTCTCGCTGCACGATCGACAGCCCGGCCATCCCGGTCCATTTGCCGGAGGCCTTGAGCGGCTGGCGGGGGGAGCCAAGGAGGGTGTCCTGGTCGGCTGGCATGAGGCACTCCGGCGTGGGATCGTCGTCGCTGCGGGTCCATCGTCCCGCAAAATCGTGATGTGTGCACGGGTTCGGGGCGCCGAGCGTTAGCGATTCACGGCCGGCGCACTAACGGGCTGGCCTGGGGCGGGGCGTCTGGGTAGTGTAGAAAACAATACTGAAGGTGTGAGTTACGAGAGCGCCGGATGGCAAGCGGAGTGTTCCTGGCATGTCCTGGGGATTGATACAACAGGAGATTCCCGTCGCGGAGTTGCGGGTTGGCATGTACGTAAGCCAGCTCGACCGCCCGTGGCGGGATACGCCGTACTGGGTCGAGGGCATTCTGATCCGCTCGCAGGAGGACATCGACGAGCTGGCCCGCCATTGTCGCCACGTGTTCGTGGACCGGGAGAAGAGTGCCCCGGAGTCGCTGACCCGACTTGCGCCCGCCACCCGCGAAGCGGCGCTGACCGTAGCCGTTCCCGGTCGCGCCGAGGCGGCCCAGTTTCGGGGAATGACCGTCTACCGCGATCAGTGCAGCGTGGACGAGGAACTCCCGGCCGCAAGCGAGGCCTGGGCCACGGCCGGTACCATTCTCGATCGCATCCGGACCGAGATGGAGCGCAATCCCGGGGTGCGCGTCGCGGCGGCGCGGGAGGCCTCGGAGGCGCTGCGCGAGAGCGTGGAGCGCAATCCCGATGCTCTGTTGTTGCTGGCCCGACTGCGCGATTCCGGCGATGTCCTGTACGACCATTCCCTGCGGGTGTCCGTGCATCTGCTGGCACTGGGACGGCACCTGGGACTGGACCGTGGCGAGCTGTCGATCCTGGGGCTGGGCGGGCTGTTGATGGATGTGGGCAAGATGCAGTTGTCCCCGGCCTTGCTGGAGCGGGGAAAGCGGCTGTCCCCCAACGAGCGCCGCGAGATGCAGCGGCACGTGGAGTACGGCGAGCAGATCCTGCAGCGCTCCCACGGCATCCCCGATAAGGTCCGCGATATCGTCCTTCAGCATCACGAGCGCGAGGACGGTCGCGGCTATCCGCGGGGGCTGGTGGCCAACGAGATCAGCGCCTGCGCGCGGATGGCGGCGATCGTGGACTCCTACGAGGAACTGCTGGCGGATCGGCGCCTGGCGGGAACGCCCTTCGAGGCGCTCAAGGAACTGCGCGAGCATGGCCGCTGGGGATTGAACTCGGCGCTGGTCGACCAGTTCACGCACTGCGTGGGGCTGTTCCCGGTGGGCAGTCTTGTGGAGCTGGACAGCGGCGAGGTCGCCATCGTCCTGAGCCACCGGCGGACCCAGCGCTTCATGCCTCGGGTCATGCGCATCCTGGATCCGCAGCGTCAGCCTTACCCCGATCCGCTGGAACTCGACCTAGGGTCGACGGACCCGGAATCCGAGGGTGCGCAACGGCAGATCGTGCGCGATTTGCCGGCCGGGGCCTACGGAGTCGATCCTGCACGCTATTATCTCTAGAAAAGACTGAAAAAATGTCCGGTTTGGTTACAAGCGGCGGCCGGCGTCCCTGTGCCAGGTGAGTGGTTCCTGGTCCGCTACAGCGTTCGTGGCACACGGCCGGACCGAACGGATTCAGTCTTTTCCTGGAGGCGCCGCGCGGGCGCAATGCCGGAGCCCAGCGATGTTGTCGAATCTATCGGACTATCCAGCCTTTCTCGAACGCCTGCAGGCGGGTTGCGGTGCGCGTTCGCCGGCCCTGGCCGTGGTCGATCTGGAGGGCTTGGGCGATATTGATGCCGCCCTGGGTTATGACGTGACGGACCGGTTGCTGCGCCAGGCCGGCGAGGCTCTGGCGACCGCCTTGCCGGGCGGGTTCGTCGGGATGACGGGGCGCCACCAGCTCGCCTGCATGCTGCCCCATGTGGACGGCAGCGGATTCGCCGAGCTGGCGGGCCACAAGATGCTGCGGGTGCTGGGCGAGCCTTTTCCCTGCGGCGAGCGCGAGGTGCTCCTGTGGCCGCGGGTCGGACTGGCCCTGTCCCGGGGCGGGCGCGCCGTAGCCCCGCCGACCCTGCTGGCCCAGGCCTGTGCGGCGATGCGCAAGGCTCGGCGTGAACGGGTCCGCCTGCGCCTGCATGCCCCCGACGCAGCCGAGACGATGCTGGAGGGTGTCGACCTGTGGTCGCAGCTGGGCGATGCGATCGAGGAGGGAGCCCTGCACCTCGAGTATCAGCCGCAGATCGCCCTGGCTTCGGGGCGGGTGGAATCGGCCGAGGCCCTGCTGCGCTGGGATCACCCGGAATATGGCGCGATCCGGCCGGACACCATGGTGCGCGCGGCGGAGGGGACCGATCTGATGCCGCGCCTGACCCACTGGGTCTTCAACACCGCGTTGCGCCAGTGCGCCGAATACCGCCAGGCCGGGCTGGGCGTCGGGGTGTCGGTGAACTTTTCCGCGGATGATCTGCAGGAGCCGGAGGTGGTGGACCTGGTGGCCCAGTCGCTGGACCTCTGGGGCGTGCCACCCGAGCAGGTCACGATCGAACTGACCGAGACGGCGGTGATGGAGAGCCACGATGCCACCGCGCGCGACGCCCTGCACAGCATGAAGGGGCTCGGGCTGCGCCTCTCCATGGACGACTTCGGCATCGGCTATTCATCCATGGAGCGGCTGCTGCGCATGCCCCTGGACGAACTCAAGATCGACATGACCTTTGTCCACGAACTCAGCGCCAGTCCCCCGCATCAGCGCATCGTGGAGTCCATGGTCGGCCTTGGACACAAACTGGGCCTGACGGTCGTGGCCGAAGGGGTCGAGGACGAGGACACGCTGACCCGTCTGCGGGCCCTGGACTGTGATCTGGTGCAGGGGTTCTACCTCGGCCGGCCGGCCCGCCTGGGATACTTCATGGAGCAGATGTTGCGGACGCGCGATTGACAGCGCTGGCCTGATGCGTTCGCTGCCTATCCTGTCGATCGTGAACGCAGGTACAGGTGGATCACGATCCAGTCGTACAGGGCGTGGGTGACGATGACCACCAGCAGGTTGCCGGTGAGGTGGTACAGGACCCCGAGGTACAGCCCGATCATCGTGGCGAACACGAAATACAGGCGGCTGATCGAATGGGCCAGTCCAAAGACCACCGCGGCGGCGACGATGGCCCACTCGGCGGACCAGCGTTCGGTCAGCCACCCCTGCAGCACACCCCGCACCAGCAGTTCCTCGCCCACGCCCGCGAGGATGGAGATCAGCAGCACGGCACCGGGCAGGGCGTGCCGAAAGAGCTGGTGCACAAAATCCCGCACCTGATCGGCCAGGGCACGATAGGGCTCCCAGCCACTGATGGCGAGCGCGCCCAGCAGGATCAGCATGGGCAGGACGGCGAGGGCGCCCAGGGCGGCGGCGTCCAGGCTCCACTCGATCCGCTCGGCCAGCGGGATCCCGGCAACGCGGGCCAGGATCAGGGCGAGCGGGATCAGCGCGGCCTGAAAGACCAGGCCGGCCAGCAATGGGTGCCGCGCGATGGCCTTACGCAGGCTCATGGCAGGGTGGACGGATTCATTCGCGAGAGGATGCCCGATCCCGGGGGCGGTTGTCCCGCACGAAAAAAACCCGCGCCGCCGGACGGGCGGGCGCGGGGTGGAGTGAAGGCCCTGGATGGCCCGTGGCGGTCGTCAGGTCTTGGCTTCCTCGATGCGGATCAGGGCCAGTTCGTGGAACAGCCCCTTCATCAGGCTGATGCACATCAGCAGCAGCACGATGACGAATGGCAGGCCGGTACTGACCGCCCCGGCCTGCAGGGCGTTGAGGGCCGCGGCCCCGCCAACCGCCAGCAGGACACCGGCGACCACGCCCTCGGTGGTGGCCCAGAACAGGCGCTGGGACTGCGGGGCATCGGTCTTGCCGCCCGAGGTGATGGAATCGATCACCAGCGAACCGGAATCCGACGAGGTGATGAAGAACACCAGCACCAGGGCGATGGCCAGGAACGAGGTGATCGCCGTGAACGGCAGGTGTTCCAGCATCTGGAACAGCGCCAGTGACGAGTCGGAGATGCCGTCGGCCAGGGCGCCGATCCCCTCGCGTGCCTGGTCCAGGCCGGAGCCGCCGAAGGCGCTCATCCAGATCACCGTGACCAGGGTCGGCACCAGCAAGACGGCGGTGACGAACTGGCGCACGGTGCGCCCGCGGGAGACGCGCGCGATGAACATGCCGACGAACGGCGACCAGGAGATCCACCAGGCCCAGAAGAAGATCGTCCAGGCGTGGTAGAAGGTTTCGTCCTCGCGCCCGACCGGGTTGCTGAGCGGCAGGATGTACTGCACGTAGCCGCCGACCGTAGTGCCGACGCTGGACAGGAACGCCAGAACCCCTCCGGCCACCATCACGAACAGCAGCAGCAGCGCGGCGAACAGCAGGTTGATGTTGCTCAGGACCTTCACGCCGCCATGGATGCCGCGCATGATCGACAGCAGGGCGATGATGGTCACGCCGATGATGATGGCGACCTGCGTATTCAGGCCCGAGTCGATGCCGAACAGGAATTCCATTCCCGAGGCGGCCTGCTGTGCCCCCAAGCCCAGCGAGGTGGCCAGGCCGAACATGGTGGCCAGTACGGCCAGGGTATCGATCACGTGACCGATTGGCCCCCAGACGCGCTCGCCGAGGAGGGGATAGAAGGCCGAACGGATGGTCAGCGGAAGGCCCTTGTTGTAGGCGAAGAACGCGAGCGCCAGGCCGACCACCGCGTAGATCGCCCAGGGATGCAGGCCCCAGTGATACATGGTTGCGCCCAGCGCCGCCTGGCGGGATTCCTCGGTCCCGCCTTCGATGCCCAGGGGTGTGCCGAACCATTCGGTGAAGTAACCAACAGGTTCGGCCACGCTCCAGAACATCAGGCCGATACCCATGCCGGCGGCAAACAGCATGGAGAACCAGGAGATCACGGAGAACTCCGGCTTGGCGTCCTGGCCGCCAATGCGGATGCGCCCGATCGGCAGCAGGATCAGGGCCAGACAGAACAGAACGAAGATGTTGCCGGCCGACAGGAACAGCCAGTCGAAGGTGCGGCCGATCCACTGGCGCGTGGCGTCGAGGTGTTCGTTGGCCTGTTCCGGAAAGATCAGGGACAGGATGACGAATACGACGATCAGGAATGCGCTGACCACGAAGACCGGGTTGTGCAGGTCCAGCCCCAGCGGGTTGATGTTCTGCTCGCCAATCTCGTGGTCGGTGTCGTATTCGGCTTCCAGGGCCTCTTTCTGTTTTTCCAGGTCCTGCGGATTCTCGCTCACCGTCTCCTCCTTGGCTTTTTTCTGGCATGTTGCCTTGGCCGAATGTCGGCCCGTCGCAACCCTGTCGAGTAAAGACACTGCACCACAAAAATGCAAAGGGCCGGTCCAGAATGCGTTTTACCGGCGTGAGGGAGGGGCCCGGCGCCTCAGCGGCGCGACAGCTCGCAGAGGGCGCGGACATGGGCCGCCGCGCTGCGCCCGAGCGACGAGAAGTCGTATCCACCCTCCAGCATGGAGACCAGGCGCCCGCCAGCGTGGCGCGCGGCGACATCGACCAGGGCACGCGAAATCCAGGCGAAGTCGTCTTCCGCCAGGTGCAGGCTGGCCAGGTGGTCGTCCCGGTGGCCGTCGAACCCGGCCGAGACCAGCACCAGCTCCGGCTGAAAGCGATCCAGAGCGGGCAGCCAGTCGCGTTCGATCGCGGCGCGAAAGTTTGCGCCGTCGGTGCCGGCGGCCAGGGGCGTGTGGATCAGGTGATCGCGTTCGGCCAGCGGTGTGCCCGGGTAGAACGGGTGCTGGAAGGAAGAGCAGTAGAGCACCCGGGGGTCCTCCCGGAAGATGTCCTCGGTCCCGTTCCCGTGGTGGACGTCGAAGTCCGCGATCGCCACGCGCGCGAGGCCGTAGCGCGCCAGCGCGTGGGCGGCCGCCACCGCGATGTTGTTGAACAGACAAAAGCCCATGGCCCGCTCGCGTTCGGCGTGATGGCCGGGCGGGCGGACGGCGCAGAAGACATGGTCGGCCTCCCCCTCCATCACGGCCCGCACGCCCGCGACTCCGGCCCCGGCCGCGTGCAGGGCGGCCGTCAGCGAGCCTTTGCTCATGACGGTGTCCGCGTCCAGCATCGTCTGCTGCCCGGGAGCCGGGGCGCTGGCCCGTATGCGTGCGACATGCGCCGGGCTGTGGACCCGCTCGAGTTGCGCGTCGGTGGCCGGGGGCGCGTCCAGCAGGATCAGGCCTTCCAGCAGGCCCTCGTCGAGCAGGGCATTGCGGATCGCGTGCAGGCGGCCGGGGCGCTCCGGGTGGGTCGGGCCTGGATCGTGCAGCAGGCAGTCGGGGTGCGAGATATAGGCCGTATGGGTCATGGTCAGCCTCCGTCGGGGCACCTCCTGCGAGTATAGGGGCAGACAGCGGCCCGATGCGGTGGCCCCGTGCGGCCCCAGCCGGTACGGTAGAACTCAATCCATGGTAGAGAGGAGATGTGCATGAAGGCCTTGCTGATCGACCCGGAGAAGCAGACGATCGAGGTGGTGGAGGTGGAAGGGCGTGAGGATATCGCGCGGCTGATCGGTTTCGATACGCTCGAGTCCGACGAGATCGGTCCCGATGGTGACCGCCTGTTCTTCGACGAGGAGTGCTTCCTGCGGGGGACGACCGGGCGTTTCCAGATCGACAACGTGATCCCGGTGTCGGGCAAGGGCCTGGTGGTGGGGAGCCGCGACGACGGCGCCAGCCTGCAGGACGTCGTATCCGACCCGGATGCCCTGCGGGCGCGGATGAAATACCTCTAGGTGTGATCTCTCAATAGGTTGTCCACGGGACGACTCCGAAGGATGCTGAGTTTGCGGACTGAGCCATTCCCAAGGAGGACGCCCCGTGAACCTTCATCAAAATGCCTTAATGGGTCCCCGCGGTCGAGAGCGGATGGCTCGCCTGGTCGTGGATCACGGCCTGAGCCTTCGTGCAGCGGCCCGCGCCTTTGACGTGGATCCGAAGACCGTGCAGCGCTGGGTCCAGCGGTTCCAGGAGGCCGGCCGTTCCGGACTTGTGGACCGTTCGTCCCGGCCGCGGAGCCAGCCGCGGCGAACCCCCCGACGGATCCAACGGCAGGTGGTCGCCTTGCGGCGCCAGCGCTGGACCATGGATCGCATCGCGACCTTCACAAGGATCTCGAGGGCCAGCGTCAGCCGCATCCTGCGGCGCGAGGGCCTGAACCGCCTGAGCGCACTGGAGCCGGCCGAGCCACCCCGGCGCTACGAACACGAACACCCCGGCGATCTGCTCCACCTCGACATCAAGAAGCTGGCGCGCTTCCGTCACCCGGGCCACCGCGTGACCGGCGTCCGCGCCAAGGACTCCATCGGAGCGGGCTACGAGTACGTGCATGTGGCCATCGACGACCGCTCGCGCATCGCCTACAGCGAGATCCATCCCGCCGAGCGGGCCCAGGATGCGATCGCGCACCTGGAGGCGGCCGTGCGCTACTACGCCACCCTGGGGATCACCATCCGACGGGTCCTGACCGACAAAGGACCCTGCTACCACGCCCGGGCGTTCAGCCAGGCCTGCCGCCGACTGGGCATCCGCCATCGCCGCACCCGGCCCTACACGCCGCGAACCAATGGCAAGGCCGAGCGCTTTATCCAGACCGCCCTGCGCGAGTGGGCCTATGCCTTCACCTACGCCACGTCCAGAGGAGCGCAAACGCCATCTGCCCCGATGGATCCACGACTACAACTGGCACCGCCCACACGGTAGCCTGAACAAGCAGCCACCCATCAGCGTCCTCGGTCTACCTGAGGACAACCTTGTGAGACTCCACACCTAGGGGCCTCAGCGCAGCTGGCTGTCCTTGGAGGCGCGGCGGTTGTAGGGGCTGGTCGCGTGGTGCTCGGCGTCCTGCGCCTCCTGGCAGGTGATGCACAGGCGCACGCCCGGCAGGGCCTGGCGCCGTCCCTCGGGAATCCGCGCGCCGCATTCCTCGCATTCGAGCAGGCTTTCGTCGGCCGGGAGTTCGCTGCGCACGCGCTGCAGGGCATCCTCCACCGTGTGGTCGATCTGCTCCTGCTCCGCTCCGTCCTTTGCCCATCCGCCCGCCATTCGCGTGCCCTCCCTTTTGCGCATGCCTGCAAGGCTGAGACCGCCCGGACCGGGTGTGAAGTTCCGGCGGGCCGGGGCGGGGCGTGCCCGCCCGGGTATTTTGTTCCCCGCGTGGCAGGGGCTATCCGTGGCCGAATTCGCGGGCGACGTAGTCGATGTCCTTGTCGCCGCGTCCGGAGAGGTTGGCCAGGATGGTCGTGCCCGGGTTCTCGCGTCCGTGTTTCATGGCCCAGGCGACGGCATGCGCGCTTTCCAGCGCCGGGATGATCCCTTCGGTCCGCGATAGCTGGTAGAAGGCGTCCAGGGTCTCGTCGTCGTTGATTGCGTGGTAGGCGACGCGTTCGGTGGTCTTCAGGTAGGAGTGTTCCGGGCCGACGCCGGGATAGTCCAGCCCGGAGGCGATCGAGTGCACCGGCGCCGGGTTGCCTTCCTCGTCGGCCAGCAGCATGCACTTGAAGCCGTGGATCATGCCCGGCTTGCCATAGGTCATGGTGGCGGAGTGCTCGCCGAGCTTGGTGCCGCGCCCCAGCGGTTCCACGCCGTTCAGCTGCACCTGTTCGTCCTCGATGAAGCCGGCGAACATGCCCATGGCGTTGGAACCGCCGCCGACGCAGGCGACCACGTGGTCCGGAAGCTCGCCACCGCTCATCTCCAGGTACTGTTCGCGCGCCTCGATGCCCACCACCGACTGGAAATTGCGCACCATCAGCGGGAACGGGTGCGGCCCGACCACGGAACCGATCGCGAACAGGGCCTCGTCCGCCTGCGACAGGTAGGACTGGAAGGCCGAATCCACGGCCTCCTTCAGCGAGCGGCCGCCGAAGGAGACGGGCACCACCTGGGCCCCCATCAGCTTCATGCGGGTGACGTTGGGGGCCTCCTTGGCGATGTCGATCTCGCCCATGTGAATCTCGCACTCCATGCCGAAGTAGGCCGCCGCGGTGGCCAGGGCCACGCCGTGCTGTCCGGCGCCGGTCTCGGCGATCAGCTTCTTCTTGCCCATGTGCTTGGCGAGCAGCGCCTCGCCCATGCAGTGGTTCAGCTTGTGCGCGCCGGAGTGATTCAGATCCTCACGCTTGAGGTAGATATGCGCACCTACCGAGCGGCTCAGGTTGTGGGCGTAGTACACCGGCGTCGGGCGACCCTGATAGTGCTTGCGGATGTAGCGCAGCTCGTTCAGGAAGTCGCCCGAGCGCGCCAGGGTGCGGTAGGCGTGATTGATCTCGGCGAAATGCGGTTCCAGTTCCGGTGGCAGGAACGCGCCGCCGAATTCGCCGAAGTAGCCTTCCGGGCTGGGGAAATCCTTGAGATACGACATGGGCGGTCTCGATGCTGGATGGGTTGCGATCAGGGGGTCCGTCCGCGCGGACGCCAGGGCGTATGATCCGTCGCGCGGCGTGGGATGCCAAGCCCGAGGTGCTGAAAGGGCACTCGGTGGCGGCGGCTTGTGCTGCGGGGCGCGCCACGGCGCAGGAACCCCACTGTCATCGCGAGGCGCGCGGCGCTGTGGCGATCTCCGTGCTGGCCCCGGTGGCCGGGTGGATCCGGGGGCCTCTCCAAACGATTGCCGCCGCCCCTGCGGGGCTGCGCGATGACGGGTGCCGGGCGGCGCTGCGGCCCCGTTCGCGCGCGCACTCAGTAGTCGAGCCGGTTGTAGCGGATTACGCGATCCAGCTCGGCGGTGCTCAGCGCGAGGCCGTAGTCCTGCTGCAGGCGGGCGTGCAGATCGGAGGGGCTGGTCGGGGCCGGGTCCATCTCGCGGGCGAACTGGCCGACATCCTCGATGACGGCCCAGGGGTAGAGGATCCAGCGCCATTCCTGAACGGACTGACTGCGGAAGTCCGCGCGACAGCTTGTGCCGGCCTTTTCGTGGAGCACCGCGGTGCGCACCGTGGCCGGTCCGAAGCCCTCCAGGTGGGGGCGGGCGGCCACCAGGGTGTCCCCGGAGTCGTTGACGTCGTCCACCAGCAGGACCCGTTCGCCGCGCACGTCGCCGGCGAGCGGGACGGTGACCGCGGCCGGCTGTTTCGCGCGGGCACCCGAGGTGTAGTGTTCGACCTTCAGGCTCAGCAGCTTGTGCACGCGGAGGAAGTCGCAGAGAAAACGCGCCGGCATGAATCCGCCGCGGGCAATCGCCACGATGCAGTCCGGCTGGAAGCCGCTGTCCAGGACCTGGTGTGCCAGGTCGTCGGCCGCCCGGACCACCTCGTCCACGGTGATCAGCTGGACCGGCATCTTGTTGGGTTCAGGCATACGCCGCGATCTCCACGCCGACGGCTTTCATCTTTCTTCGGGCCTCTGCGCCGCCCTCCGGCGTAACGGGCAGCGCGGCATGCGGGATCAGGTGGACGTCAAAGCCGTTGTTGCGCGCGTCCACGGCTGTTGCCGCCACGCAGACGTCGAGGGCCAGCCCGCCCAGCCAGATCCGCGTCACGCCCCGTTTTCGCAGTTCCTCGGCCAGGCCGGTCTGGTCGAACGCGGAGTACTGGTCGTGGTCGAAGCGTGTTCCCTTCGTGACCTTGATGACCCCGGCAGGCAGCGCGAGGTCCGCATGGAACCGAGCCCCGGGCGAGTCCTGCAGACAGTGTGGAGGCCAGGGGCCGCCCTGTTCCCGGAAGCTCGGGTGTCCGGCCGGGTGCCAGTCGCGGGAGGCATAGACCGGCAGTCCCAGCGCGTCCGCGGCCTCAAGCCAGCGGTTGAGCACCGGGATGACGGTGTCGCCGTGATCAATGGCCAGGGCCCCGCCGGGGCAGAAGTCGTTCTGTACGTCGACGACCAGCAGGGCGTCCCCGGTCTGAAGCTGGTAGCGTGGATCGTCCGTCATGAGACTCCCCCTTGGTGTTGCCGCTGGCCGGATGTGGCGTGGCGGGCGAGTATGGCGCGGGTGACCGCATCCTGGTGTGCCTGTAGCGCCGGGCTGACGGACACGGGGTAGGGTGTCTCCGCGGGCTCGATGGCGCGGATCGCGGGGGGCAGTTGTTCCTGCTGTTCCCGCGCGTGGTCGCGCAGCGTGTCCAGATCGCGCGGATGCGCGGGTAGGCGCTGACCCCCGTGCATCACCGGCCGCAGTAATGGTTCCCCGGGCTGGCTTTCGTCGTGGCGGGCAATGATGTCGCCCGCGAACCGGCCGCCTTCCTGGCGTCGGAAGATCTGCTTGGCGCCCGGCAGGATGGGTTTGCCGCTGGAAAGCTTGAGGCGGCCTTCTCCGGCGTACTCGGCCAGCTTGTAGGCGATATCCAGGTCCGGCACGTCGGTGGAGATGCCCATGCTGGTGCCGACGCCGAAGGCGTCGATGGGTGTGTCCCGTGCCAGCAAGTCGGTGATCGCGTGTTCGTCGAGCCCGCCGCTGGCGAAGATCCCGACCTGCTGCAGTCCGGCGTCGTCCAGCATCGCCCGGGTCTGCCGGGCCAGTGTTTCGAGATCACCGGAGTCCAGGCGGATGGCCCGAACGCGGAAGGCCTCGCCCCGTTCATGGCCGAGCTGGATGACCCGGCGCACGCCTTCGAGGGTGTCGTAGGTGTCCACCAGCAGCACCGTGTCCGGATAGAGGCGGGCAAAGGCGGCGAAGGCCTCGGCTTCGTCCTCGTGCGCCTGGATGTAGCTGTGGGCCATGGTGCCGCTCACCGGCACACCGTAGCGCTTGCCCGCCAGGACATTGGACGTGCTGGCGACGCCGGCGATATGGAAGGCGCGCGCGCCCTTCAGGGCGGCGTCCAGCCCGTGCATGCGGCGGGCGCCGAAGTCCACGACCTGCCGCTCCCCGGCCGCGGTCACCAGGCGGGCGGCCTTGCTCGCCTGTACCGTCTGCAGGTGGATCTGGTTCATCACCAGGGTCTCGATCAGCTGGGCCTCGGGGAGCGGCGCGGTGACCTCCAGGATCGGTTCGTTGGCGAACACCGGGGTGCCCTCGGGCACGGCGCGCACCGTCCCGGTGAAGCGAAAGGTCTCCAGCCAGCGCAGGAACCGGTCGGAGAAGCGGTCGAGGCCGGCCAGGTAGTCGAGATCCGACAATTCGAAGCGCAGGTCTTCGAGCTGTTGCAGGACGGTGTCCAGCCCGCAGGCCAGCAGATAGTTGCGGCGCTGCGGCAGGCGGCGCACGAACAGGCTGAAGACTGCGGGTTCGTGCAGGTCCTCCTCGTAGTAGGCCTGAAGCATGGTGAGTTCGTAGAGGTCCGTGAACAGCGCCAGGCCAGGGGTGTACGGGGCGGTTGCGTGCCCGGCGCCGGTCATGCCGTCAGCTCTTCCAGGATCTGCGCGTGGACCTCGAGATCGGCCTCGGTGTGCAGGACGAAGCGGATGTGGCCGACGGCGTCCAGACGCGGGGTGGCGCCAATGACAGTCTGCAGAGCGATCCGGGCGGCCTCCTCGACGGGATAGCCGAACGCCCCGGTGGACAAGGCCGGAAAGGCGATGCCGTAGACCCCGGCCTCTTCCGCCCGGAGCAGGGCATTGCGGTAGCAGTCGGCCAGCAGTCGGCTGGCCGGCTCGTCATGCCCGTAGACCGGCCCGAGGCAGTGGATCACGAAGCGGTTGGGCAGGTTGTGGCCGTCGGTCAGAACGGCCTGACCCGGTTCGATCGGTGCCAGCGGCTGGCATTCACGCTCCAGCCCCGGGCCGGCGGCACGGTGGATGGCTCCGGCCACACCACCGCCCGGACGCAGCCAGGCATTGGCGGCGTTGACCACCGCATCCATGTCGCGTTGCGCGGCGATGTCGCCGGTGGTGCATTCGATGGTGACGCCGTGAACCTTGACCCGCATGTGTTCCCCTTGTCCGGAATGCCCGTGGCCTGGCCGGCCCCTGTTCCAAGCATAGGGCACTCGTCCCAATCGGGTGAACCGCGTCTCAGCGAGCGTCCCCGGCGAGCCGGTCGCGTACCGCCGCGGTCAGTTCCAGCGAGCGCCGTCGCGCCGCGTGATCGAAGGTGGAGGTGGTGACGATCAATTCGTCAGCGCCGGTCTGCTCGAGAAACCGGCGGATCTCGGTCTCCACCGTGTCCGGTGCGCCGATCGCGGAGCAGGCCATGGTCTGCTCGACGATCGCGCGTTCGGCGCGGTCGAGCCGCTCGCGGTAGCCCTCGACGGGGGGCTGGATCGGTTCCGGGCGCCCGCGACGCAGGCTGATGAACGCCTGTTCCATGGAGCTGGCCAGGGTGCGGGCCGCGTCGTCGGTGTCGGCGGCGTACACGTTGTAGCCGAGCATCGCGTAGGGGCGGTCCAGCCATGCGGACGGTCGGAACTGATTCCGGTACAGCGCCAGTGCGTCCATCAGTTGCCCGGGAGCGAAGTGCGAGGCGAATGCGTAGGGCAGTCCCATGCGGGCCGCCAGCTGGGCGCCGAACAGGCTGGAACCCAGGATCCAGACGGGCACCTGCTGGCCGGCGCCGGGGATGGCGCGGATCACCTGGTCGGGCTGCGGATCGTCCAGGTAGCCGAGCACCTCGGCGACGTCCCGGGGGAATTCCTCGGGGTCGATGTCCGGGGCGCGGCGCAGGGCGCGGGCCGTGGTCGGATCGGTCCCGGGTGCCCGGCCCAGTCCCAGGTCGATGCGGCCGGGGTACAGGGCGTTCAGGGTGCCGAACTGTTCGGCGACCACCAGGGGTGCATGGTTCGGCAGCATGATGCCGCCGGCACCCACCCGGATCTGTTCGGTGGCGGCCGCGACCTGGCCGATCACGACGGCGGTGGCGGCGCTCGCGATGCCGGGCATGTTGTGGTGCTCCGCCAGCCAGTAGCGCCGGAAGCCCAGCGTCTCGGCGTGGCGCGCCAGATCCAGGGTGTTGTGCAGCGCCCGGCCGGCGTCGCCATCGGCGGTGATCGGGGCCAGGTCGAGGACGGAGAATGCGGTCATGGGTGCGATTGTACCGGCGCAGGTGTCGGGCGCAGCCGCCGGCGTTGCCGGTGGGGTCTATAGTCGGGTTAAGGCCTTGCCGGAGGGCGCGCCATGAGTATTTCCAGGACCCTGAACAACTTTCTCGACGAGCATGCGGTGACCTACCAGATCGTGCACCATCCGCACTCCGACTCGGCCAGCCGCACGGCCGAAGCGGCCCATGTGCCGGGTGACGCCGTGGCCAAGGCGGTGCTGCTGGTCGAGGAGGACGGGCAGTACCGCCTGGCCATCGTGCCGGCCACGCGCCGGGTGAAACTGGGACGCCTGCACCGGCTGCTGGGCGAGCATGTGGGCCTGGCCACCGAGGACGAGGTGGCCCGCGTGTTTGCCGACTGCGAACGCGGCGCCATCCCCGCCCTGGGGCCGGCCTTCGGGCTGGAGACCCTGGTGGACGAAAGCCTGCTGGAGCAGCGCGACGTGTATCTCGAGGCCGGCGACCACGAATCCCTCGTGCACCTGCGCGAGGCGGATTTCCTCTACCTCCTCGGCCAGCCCCGCCGCGGCGACTTCAGCGCCCACGTCTGACCGGTTGCATCGGCCCGGATGACCCCGGATGATTCGGCCCCTCCGTCCCGTCTTACAGGTACTGCTGGCCGGGTTTGGGGGACGGATCGCGCATAGCGAGTACTCGGGCGGCTTCTTGAGCGAGCCGAGGGTCGGAGTGCGCGTCTGAATCAATCTGGCTCTCGCTACAAGCGACACACCGACGCGGTCAGGGACGCCTTGCGGGGCTCGCACGGGGGGCATCATGCATTTCGGTCAGACACCGGAGGAGATCGAGGCCAGCCGGCGGGGGCTGCTGGTTGCACTGTTCGCCAGCGCCGGATCGCTCATCCTGGTGGTGTTCGGCATCCTCTCGCTCCTGGAGGCACGTAACGGGCTGGCGGCAATCCTGTTGCTGAACGCCGTTTTGTGCTTGAGCCTTCTGTTGTACAACCGCCTGACACAGGCCCATGCGCGCGAAGTCAGCTACTTCTTCGCGGGCCAGGCATTCGTGCTGGCGCTCTACCTGACATTGTCGGGAGGCGTCGAGGGGTCCGGCGTCTTTTTTGCGTTCCCGGTGGTCATGATCATGGTCATGGCCGGTTTCAGCACGGTTCGAGGGGCGTTCGCGCTGTGCACCCTGCTGATGGGGGTGATGGCGCTGGGCCTGTACGGCCCGTTCCCGGCCGTGTACGAATACGATCCCGTGCACAAGCCCAGGATCCTGGTCGGGCTGGCGGCACTATGCCTGATGGCGATCCTTGCCGAGTGGATGCGTGTACGGTCCTACCGGGCGATCACGGATACACATGATCAGCTCAGCGTGGATGCCCGCCATGATCCGCTGACCGGCCTGTTGAATCGGCGGGGGCTGGAAGAGGCCACGCGGACCATGGAGGACGAGGCCTTCCCGGCGGCCGTTGCTCTTCTCGATCTGGATCACTTCAAGCAGATCAACGATGCCTGTGGCCACGATGCGGGCGATGTGGTGATTCGGTCCGTCGCGGATCATCTGCAGCGACACTGCAAGGGTCGGGATCTCCTGTGTCGCTGGGGCGGCGAGGAGTTCCTGATCCTGCTGACGTCCACGTCCGGTTCCAGTGCCCGTGCGCTGCTGGACGATATCCGGGAGGGATTCGCGCGGACACCCATCGTCCTCGCCGGCGAGACCCGCTCCCTGTCGTTCAGTGCCGGGGTTGCGGAACTGCCCAGGCGGGGGCAGTTTGACGCCGCAGTACAGCAGGCCGACCGTGCGCTTTACCGGGCCAAGCAGGCCGGCCGCAACCGGGTGCTGGCGGCGGGTGTCGAGGGTCGTAACGAAGCATAAGGAAGCGGGTTCCCCTGCCCCGCGAGGGCGCATGCAGTCGGGCTTCGGGCGGTGGAACCGTACACGGGACGAGTGGCCTCGGAGGCGAGTGGATGACGACGATGGATCCGTTTCTGGAGATGGCGCTGGACGAGGCGCGCGAAGGCCTCGGTGAGGCGGGGATCCCGATTGGTTCGGTGCTGGTGCACCGGGGCGAGGTGATCGGGCGCGGACACAACCGGCGCGTGCAGCAGGGCAGTGCCATCCTGCATGCCGAGATGGATGCGCTGGAGAACGCCGGGCGACAGCCCGCGCAGGTATACCGCGAGTGCACGCTCTACACGACGCTGTCGCCCTGCGCGATGTGCAGCGGGGCCATCGTTCTCTACGGTATTCCGCACGTGATCATTGGCGAGAATGAGTCCTTTCTCGGTGAGGAGGACTGGCTGCGCGGGCACGGCATTCAGGTGGATGTGGTGCAGGACCCGGGCTGCCGCGAACTGATGCGGTCGTTTATCGAGAACCACCCCGAACTGTGGCACGAGGACATCGGCCACTGACACCACCTTCCGGCGGGTGTGCGGGCTCAGGGGCCTTCGCGCGGGGGCGGATCGGCGTAGGGATAGTCGCTCGCCTCCAGGTTTTCCTGGAAGCTTTCGAGGCGTTCCACGGCCAGGTCGGTGCGGTTGAACTGGGCGATGTGGAACAGGGCGTCGCCCTCGTTGATCAGCGGCAGGTTGAGTTCGCCGATGATGATGCCGGAGGCGGGGGCGAGGATCTCGGTCTCGGTCTCGCCGAAGGGGTCGGAGACGATGGCCAGCCGGGTCTGGTCGCGGACGACGCGATCGCCCTGGCGCACGAAGGTCCGCAGGATGCCGCTTTGCGGCGCCCGGACCCAGCCGCTGGTGCGGGCCATGATGGGCTCCTTGCGCGGGCGCCGGCGCACGGCCGGGAGCATCTCCAGGTGGCGCATGACCTCGATGATGCCGTGTACCCCGCCGCGGATGGAGAGCTCGTCGAAGCGCAAGGCCTCGCCGGCCTCGTAGAGCAGGATCGGGATCTGGCGTTCCGCGGCCGCCTCGCGCAGGGAGCCGTCGCGCAGCGCGGAGTTGAGGATTACCGGTGCGCCGAAGGCGCGGGCGAGCTCGCGGGTTTCCGTATGGTCCAGGTTGGCGCGGATCTGTGGCAGGTTGGACCGGTGGATGGCGCCGGTATGGAGGTCGATTCCGTGCGTGCAGCGCTGGACGATCTCGCGCATGAACAGCCGCGCGACCCGGGCGCCCAGCGAGCCCTTCTGTGATCCCGGAAAACAGCGATTCAGGTCGCGCCGGTCGGGCAGGTAGCGGCTCTGGTTGATGAAGCCGTGCATGTTCACCACGGGCACGGCGATCAGGGTGCCCTTCATGCGCCGCAGGGCGGGCACCTTGAGCAGGCGGCGGATGATCTCGACGCCGTTGATCTCGTCGCCGTGGATGGCGGCACTGACGAACAGCACCGGCCCCTTGCGCCGGCCGCACAGGACCTGAACCGGCATGTTGGTGGGTGTGTGGGTGTACAGCGCCCCCAGTTCCAGCTCCACCGTGCGGCGTTCGCCCGGGCGGACGGTGATGCCGCCGATCGTGATCGGGTCGTTGCGAACGGCCCGCGGAGTCGCCATTAGCCGCGGCCCTTGGTCTTGGTCCGGTTGGGCTTGGCGTTCTTCTCGATGAAGTCGATGATCATGCCCGCCACGTCCTTGCCGGAGGCGTTCTCGATGCCTTCCAGGCCGGGCGACGAGTTGACCTCCATGACCACTGCGCCGTGGTTGGAGCGCAGCAGGTCCACACCGCAGACGTTCAGCCCCATCACCTTGGCCGCGCGCACGGCGGTGGCGCGTTCTTCCGGGGTAATGCGGCACAGCGTGGCGCTGCCGCCACGGTGCAGGTTGGAGCGGAACTCGCCTTCCTTCGCCTGGCGCTTCATGGCGGCGACGACCTTGTCGCCGATCACGAAGCAGCGGATGTCCGAGCCCCTGGCTTCCTTGATGTATTCCTGCACCAGGATGTGCTGCTTCAGGCCCATGAAGGCCTGGATGACACTCTCGGCCGCCTGCTTGGTCTCGGCCAGTACCACCCCAAGGCCCTGGGTGCCTTCCAGCAGCTTGATCACGCAGGGCGCGCCGCCCACGGTGGCCAGCAGGTCGTCGATGTCGTCCGGCGAGTGTGCAAACCCGGTGACCGGCAGGCCGATACCGCGGCGCGACAGGAGCTGCAGGCTGCGCAGCTTGTCGCGCGAGCGCGAGATGCCGACGGACTCGTTCAGCGGATAGACGTTCATCATCTCGAACTGGCGCAGCACGGCGGTGCCGTAGAACGTGATGGACGCCCCGATGCGCGGGATGACCGCGTTGAACTGGTCGAGGATGTCACCCTTGTAGTGGATCTGCGGGTTGTGCGCGGTGATGTTCATGTAGCAGCGCAGCGGGTCCACCACACGGACCTCGTGGCCCCGCTGGTCGGCGGCCTCGACCAGGCGTCGGGTGGAGTAGAGCTTGCTGTTACGCGAGAGGATGCCGAGTTTCATTCAGGCGCCTGCTGGGCTGTCGGGGTGGACGGACGATGGCTGGCAATGAACGAGGCCTGGGGATCGACCAGGAAGCGACCCCGCATGGCCTCGCGGCCAAGCAACATGCGAAAGAGCATGGTATCGCGGCTGGTCAGGGAAAGCTCAACGGGCAACAGCAGCGGGCCCAGTTGCACGCGGGTGGCGATGAAATAGCGATCGCCGCTGTGTCCGCCGGAGTCGGTGACGCGGCGGATGTCCAGTACCGGGGCCTCGCACCAGACCTCGGTTGTGGCGTCGTGCTGGTGAGGGTGAATGCCGAAGCGTACCCATTCGTGACCGTCACGGGTGAACGGCTCGATGTGGAAGGTGTGGAGCGCAGAGCTGCGCGCGCCGGTATCGACCTTGCACTTGATGGCGGGGATCCCGAGATCGGGGAGCCCGACCCATTCGCGCCAGCCGAGGATGGGCGCCTCGCGGGTTTGCGGTGTAGTTTGGCTGGAAGGGGACGGGTGATCCACGTCGGCTCCCGGTGCGGGTGGAAGCCTCACTATAGCGAATCACCCGCCCGCTGCGAGCGGCCGGGGACACTTGGTTGCATGTGACCCCGAGGAGGGCTCAGTCCTCCGCGATGGCCGCGCTGGTCAGGTTGTCCAGCGCATTGCTCATGGTGTCCAGGATGTCGTCCCGGTCGTCGATTCCGTGGCGTTCGGCCATCCATTCCGGGTCGTTGTAGGCCAGCCAGGTCTGGCCGTCGTCATCGGTCCAGGCCAGCGCCTTCATCGGCAGGTCGATGCCCGCGGTCTGCTGGCTGGTGAACATGTGGCTGCCCAGTGCCGGGTTGCCGAACAGCAGGAGTTCGGTAGGACCGAGGTCGATGTCCACACCGTCGGCCTTTGCCGCATGGTCCCAGCGCAGGGCGACGCCGACGTCGTTGGCTGCGAGCGCGTTCTCCAGCCGATCCAGGGTCTCGGAGGCCGAATGCGGGCTGGCCTTGGCGATCATGCCGGGGACGTCGACGGCCAGCGCCGGTGTCGCGGTCAGGGCCAGGGGCAGCAGGGCAGTGAGCAGAGTCTTTTTCATGACGAGGTCCTTGTCTCGGGGAGAATCGAACAGGTCGGGCCGGAGAGCGGTGGGGCGTTGCCCCGGGTTGCACCTGCGTGGAAAACCCAAGGCGGGGAAGGTAGACGATCGATACAGATTTTGCAGGGCCCCTCGCGACGATGGTCGGTTCGGGGCCTGAATTCGGGGGGGCAGTCTGCCGGGGCGGGCGGACGCCGGCCATGTTCGAGCGGCCGGAAAAAAGGCTCCGGCGTCCGCCAGAGGGCGGCAGGTGCCGAGGCCTGCGTCACTGCATCAGCAGGTAGCCTTCATGCTGCAGTTCGATGATCTCGGCGTCGGCCATCGGCACGACGTTCACGAAGCCGTGGATGTCCTCGAGCTCGATCCCGCGCAGGCGGGCGGAGGCTTCGCACATGCGGAACTCGATATTGCCGGCCTGTGTCAGCGACCGGGCGCGGCGCATCAGTTCTTCGTGCTCGTCGAATTCGTCGCGGGTGAAGTAAGGCACTTCCTGCCCGTGCAGCACCATCACGATGTGCGATTCGAACGGGTCGGCCTCGTAGACATTGTTCAGCATGCTCACCCGATCCAGCACCATTTCCAGCTCGCGCGGGCTGCTGGTGTAGACGTCATAGACCACCTTGCGGGGCTCGTAGGGGCGATCCATCTTCTCGGCGGAACCCCACGGCAGGTTGTCATCCGCGCCGGCGACGAGGGGGAGGGCCAGCAGGCTGACGGCGGCCAGCAGGATCAGCAGCAGTCGGGTTACGGGACGGTTTTTCCGGTTCATGAGTGGCTCCTTGGTTGCTTTGCCTCGTGGAGGGTGGACGCTTTGCCGTAGCGAAACGTTCCTTGCGACGCGGGACGCTACATGCGGGTCTCGGGCCCCTGATTCCGCAGTACGCGCTCGAGGACCGATTCCATCGCGAAGGTGATGCGCCGGCCCAGCGTCTGGGGACGGTGATAGGTCAGTTCGAATACGTCCGCCTCGCGGGTCAGTTCCAGCAGCAGGTCATCGCTGGTGCGCAGTTCGTCGGCCAGCCCCATCTCGCGGGCCTGTTCGCCGTACCAGTGTTCCCCGGTGGCGACCTGGTCCAGGTCCAGTTGCGGGCGGTAGCGGGCCAGGAAGGTCTTGAACAGCTCATGCGCCTCTTCCAGTTGCTCGCGGAACTTCTTGCGGCCCTCGTCGGTGTTCTCGCCCAGCATGGTCAGGGTGCGCTTGTACTCGCCGGCGGTCAGCAGCTCGATGTCGATGTCGTTGCGTGACAGCCAGCGGTGAAAATTGGGAATCTGCGCGACCACGCCGATCGAGCCCAGCACCGCGAAGGGGGCGGCCACGATGCGGTGGCCGACCGCCGCCATCATGTAGCCGCCGCTGGCGGCCACGCGGTCCACGGCCACGGTCAGGTCCAGACCCCCTTCGCGCAGGCGGGCCAGCTGGGCGGCGGCCAGCCCGTAGGAGGGGACCAGGCCCCCTGGACTTTCCAGGCAGACAATCGCCCGGTCCTGGTCCGGCCGCGCCATCGTGAGGATTGCGGTGACTTCCTCGCGCAGGCTTTCGACACTGGAGGCGCGGATGTCGCCGTCGAAACGCAGCACGTACACGCGGGGGCGTTCGGTCGTCGAACCGTCGTCCGGAGGCGCATCGCCGGATTGCGTCATGTCCGCGCTCCCCGATCCTTCCGCCTGCGACGGGGCATCGTGGGCTCGCCCCAGCTTGCGACGGCTCCAGGCGCGCAGGCGCTCGAGCCGACCACGGCGGCGTTCAACGGCTCGGCGCACGGTTTTCTCCATGCGCTCGAAGCGGTCGTTCAGGCGCTTGACCTGCAGGCGGTCCGGCCGTCGCTCGCGCGAGCGGGCGAGCAGGCCGGCGAACGCACTCAGCACGATGAGCGCGGCGACTACGGCCGTGGCGGCCTTGGCGAGGAAGAGTCCGTATTCCTGCAGAAATTCCATTTCGTGTCCCGGTTGAATGGGGTTGCGTGGTGAGCCGCGAAGGCGGTGTGTGCATAATGCCAGCATGGATACCGATACAGTTGAAGACCCCCGGAGCGCGGGACGGTTTCACGGCCAGGAAGGTTCCGCGGCCGGTCCGGTTCCCGAGCCGATCATTCACGCCGGGTATGCCACGCTGAGCCTGCGCCAGATCGACGACTGGAACGGGGTGCCCAAGGGCACGGCCTTTCGCCTGTTCAAGGCACGCAAGGACCAGCTGCGCGAGGGCGTGGATTTCTTCTACATCCCCGAAGGCAGCCACCCCGAACTGACCGAGACCCTGCGCCTGGATGGCCGAATCTATCCCTCCACCGTACACCTGGTACTGCTGACCGGCGCCGCCTATACCCGCCTGCGCGAGGAATGGCATGCGCGCACTCATAACCCGGGTTGCGGATGCCCCGACGAACACTGACAGGGCGCGGCCCCATGGGCCTGCCCGAGCGGGCCGATTGATGCGTGTCACCCTTGAGCAGTGGCGGATGCTGCAGGCGGTGGTGGAGGCCGGCGGCTTTGCGCGTGCCGCCGAACGGGTGCACAAGAGTCCGTCGAGCATCAACCATGCGGTGCAGAAGCTGGAAGAGCAGCTGGGGGTGGATGTCTTCGAGGTGCAGGGCCGCAAGGCCGTACTCACCCCGGCGGGCGAGGCGCTTTTGCGCCGGGCCGGGCATCTGCTCGAAGAGGCGGCGGAGATCGAGAACCTGGCCGGCGCGCTGGCGGCAGGGGTGGAATCCGAGATCCGGCTGGCAGTGGATCAGCTGCTGCCGCGCGAGCCGGTGATCCGGGCGCTGGAGACCTTCTCGAAGGCCTACCCGGCCACCCGGATCCAGCTGCACGAGGTGGTGCTGAGCGGGGGGCCGGACATGCTCCGGGAAGCGGCCGTGGACATTCTGCTGGGGCCGGAACTGCCTTCCGGTTATCTCGGGAGCTGTCTGGGCGAGTTGTCGATGGTCTGCGTCGCGCATCCCTCGCATCCCCTCGCCCAGGCGGAAGCGGCCCTGACCCGGCGCGATCTGCAGGCACACCGCCAGGTGGTGGTGCGCGATTCCGGCGACCAGGGAGGTGGCCAGGGCGGCTGGGTCGAGGCGGACCAGCGCTGGACGGTCTCGCACATGGGCACGGCCTGCGAGATCCTGCGTTCGGGCATCGGGTTCGCCTGGGTGCCGGAGGATCGCATCGCGGGGGATCTTGCCGACGGCCGCCTGGTCGAACTGGATCTGGAGGCCGGGGCGCGCCACCGGGTGCCGTTCTACATTACGCATGCTGATCGTGATCGCGCCGGCGTGGCCAGCCGATCCCTGATGGCAGCACTGGAACAAGGCTTCCGAGGCGAGCCTTCATAGTCAGTCAGAACTTGTGGGAGCGGGCTTGCCCGCGAAGTGCCGGCCCCCGCCGGATCGTGCCCGCAAGCCTGAGCGCAATACCCAATCACAAGGAAAGAACCAATGTGCGGGATCGCAGGAGAATTCGTCTGGGGTGAGCGGCGCGCCAGCGGCGAGGCCGTGGCGCGCATGCTGCCCTGCCTGGAACGGCGCGGGCCGGATGCCGACGGGCTGTGGGCCTCCGGGCGGGTCGCGTTGGGGCACCGGCGCCTGTCGATCCTGGATCTGTCGCAGCGCGCGCACCAGCCGATGTTCGACCCGGAGACCGGGCTCGCGCTAGTGTTCAACGGCGCGATCTACAACTTCCGCGCCCTGCGCAGCGAGCTGGAGGGCCGCGGCCATCGTTTCTTCTCCACCGGCGATACCGAGGTCATCCTGCGCGGCTATGCCGAGTGGGGCGAGGGCATCGTCGCCCGGCTGCACGGCATGTTCGCCTTTGCCCTGTATGACGGCCACGCCCAGCGCCTGCTGCTGGCGCGCGACCGTATGGGCATCAAGCCGCTGTATCTGGCGCGTACGGGCGACGGCATCCGCTTCGCCTCCAACACCCAGGCGCTGCTGGCGGCGGGCGACGTGGATACCGAGCTGGATGCCGAGGCACTGCACATGCTGTTCTCCCTGCACGCGGTGGTGCCCGCGCCGCGCACCGTGCTGCGTGGCATCCGCAAGCTGGAGCCGGGGCATTACCTGAGCATCGATGCGCGCGGCCAGGAACGGCTGCAGCGCTACTGGACGCTGCATGCCCACCGCCCGGACGCGGCCGTGTCCGACGCCGAGTGGCAGGAGCGCATCGAGCACAGTCTGCGCAGCGCCGTGCGCAAACGTCTGGAGGTGGCCGACGTGCCGGTGGGCGTGCTGCTCTCCGGCGGACTGGATTCCTCCTTGCTGGTCGCGCTGGCGATGGAGGAGGGCGCGCAGGACCTGCGCACCTTCACCGTCGGCTTCGAGGATCAGCCGGAGGAGAAGGGCTCGGAGTTCGAATACTCCGATCCGGTCGCCGAGCGCTACGCCACCGACCACCAGGCGACCCTGATCCCCAACGACCAGGTGCTGGCCCGATTGCCGGAGGCGGTCGGGGCGATGGCCGAGCCGATGTTCGGCCAGGACGCGGTGGCCTTCTACCTGCTGTCCGAGCAGGTCTCGCAGCATGTGAAGGTGGTGCAGTCCGGCCAGGGCGCGGACGAGGTCTTCGGCGGCTACTTCTGGTACCCGCAGATGGCCGAGGACCGTCACGGCGACTGGGTGGAACGTTTCCGCCGCCACTACTTCGACCGCGACCACCCCGAGATGGCCGAGATGCTGCGCCACCCGCCGGCGAACGACGTGACCGGCGACTGGCTGCGCGAGCAGTTTGCCGAACTCGAGACCGACCGCGCGGATTCCTTCATCGACGCGGTGCTGGCGCTGGATGTGACCACGCTGATCGTGGACGATCCGGTCAAGCGCGTGGACAACATGACGATGGCCTTCGGCCTGGAGGCGCGGGTCCCGTTCCTGGATCACGAACTGGTGGAGACGGCCGCCGCGATGCCGCCGCACCTGAAGCTGGGCGACGGCGGCAAGGACGTGCTGCGCCGCATCGCCCGCGGGCGCCTGCCGGACGCGGTGCTGGACCGGCCCAAGGGCTACTTCCCGGTGCCGGCACTCAAATACGTGCGCGGGGACTTCCTCGAGTTCATGCGCGACATCCTGACCTCGCGCGCCTCGCGCGAGCGCGGCCTCTATCAGCCGGCCTACATCGACAGGCTGCTGGATGCCCCGGACCAGTACTTCACCCGCATCCAGGGCTCCAAGCTCTGGCACGCAGCCCTGCTCGAATACTGGCTGCAGACCCACGTGGACCGGTAATCGCGGCATGGAGCGGGTGCGGATCCGGCGCGTCTACGATCCGGTCGATCCCGAGGGTGGGGCCCGTGTGCTGGTCGACCGCCTCTGGCCCCGCGGGGTGAAGAAATCGGCGCTCGCGCTGGATGCTTGGGAAAAGTCGCTCGCCCCGTCCGCGGATCTGCGCCGCTGGTTTGGCCACAACGTGGCGTGCTGGCCCGAATTCTGTCGCCGGTATCGGGCGGAACTGGCGGCCGCTCCCGACGATGCATGGGCCTGATTGCTGGGGTATGCCCGGCGTAGCCGCCTGACCCCGCTGACGGCCACCCGAAACGAGGAGCACAGCGATGCGGCGGTCCTGCGGGAACTCCTCGACGCCGAACTCGCCGAGGAGGCGACGAACGACGAGCGGGCCTCGCCGGTGTGTTTCGGACCCGAAAGCGGGGGGCGCGCGGGGTAGACCGTCTGGCCCCATGTCCCCCACGCGTCCTGATCGGCGTCAGACCTTGAAGCGGTTGACGATCTCGCGCAGTTGCTCGGACAACCCGGCCAGGGTCTCGCTAGCCTGACCCATTTGTACGACATTGGTGGCGTTGTGCTCCGAGACTTCGCTGACCGAGTGGATATTGCGGTTGATCTCGTTGGAGGTAGCCGACTGCTCTTCGGCTGCGCTCGCGATTTGCCGCGTCATGTCCTCGATCTTTTCGACCGCGGCGACAATCTGTTCGAGCGACGTGCCCGCCTGGTTGACCTGATCCACGCCATCCTGGGCCTGGGTCTGGCTGGCGGCCATCGCCGTTACGGCCTGATCCGCACGCTTCTGCACCGCCTCGATCATCTGCTGAATCTCGGTGATTGACTCCTGCGTGCGGACGGCGAGGTTGCGAACCTCCTCGGCGACCACCGCGAACCCACGACCGTCTTCCCCTGCGCGCGCTGCCTCGATTGCGGCGTTCAGAGCCAGCAGGTTGGTCTGGTCGGCGACGTTGTTGATGACCTGCAGGATGTCGCCGATATTGTCGCTGTCACCCTTGAGCGCCGTGATGACCTCGGCGGTGCTCTGGATCTCGTTCGAGAGCTTGTTGATCGAGGTGACCGATGCGCTGACCACGTTGCGGCCACTCTGGGCCTGTTCCGTGGTTTCTCGCACGACATCTGCCGTGCTCTGGCTGTTGCGGGCGACCTCCTCGACGGTCGCGGTCATCTCGTTGATCGCTGCGGCCGCGTCACTGAGCTGGGCGTTCTGGCGATTTACACCCTTGTCGGTCTCTTCGTTGATGTGTGAAAGCTCGGTAGCGGCCGAGGCGACTTCCTCGGCATGGCCGCGAACGCTGCCGATCAGTTCGCGCAGGCGGGACTGCATGGTGGCGATGGCCGCGAGCAACGACGAGTCATCGCCCTTGCGCAGCTGGATCGGGACGGTCATGTCGCCCTCCGACACCTGGCGGACGACGTCCGATGCGTAGGCAGGATCGCCCCCTAGTGTGCGCAGGACGTTGCGGATTACCCCGAGGCTGATCAGCGAGGCCGCGATCAGGATGGCGATGGTGAGGCCGACGACCCACCAAAGCGCGCGTTGCAGCTCGCCCAGTGCGACCCCTTCGTCGAGCTCCATCAGCAGGCCCCAGCCAAGCAGGGGGATGTCGGTAAAGCTACCGATCACCGCAGTCCCGATTGCGTTTTGGTAGCGTCCGACCCCACTGTCACCCGCGGCGATCGCCTGTGCAGCCCGGGTGTCGATTGGCTGGTCCGTATCGGGGGCCGATTCAACCGGTGTCACGGGATGCCGGTCGCGGTCTACGAGGTAGATCTCGGATCCTTCGCCGAGATCGATCGCGTTGACCCGATCAAAGATCGTGTCGAGTTGCACCGCCCCGCGCATCACGGCGATTGGTTCGCCATCCGGTCCTTCGATCGGAATTGCGACGGTGCTGACCCGATTGCCCGTCGCGCGGGAAACCACCGGCCGCGAGAAGGTGTCCTCCCCACTGATCGCGCTCTGGAACCATGCCCGGTCGGGCACATTGAAATCGTTCGCCTCCTCGCGGCTGAGGACGCGCGCCTGTCCGTCGAAGGCCACTCCGACCTCGCCCATGCCGTCGGCATTCACGACAAAGATCGTGTCGTATTCACCGCGCAGCGACGCGATCTGCTCGATCAGGTGCTCGAGTTCATCGAGGTCCATGCCGCGAGCTGCATCGAGGCCTGCGAGGTAGCGCATTTCATCCTGCCGCCCCAGGAGCCATTCGTTGAAGGACTGGGCGTTGGATTCGCCCATTGCGTGAAGCCGGTCGATGGTCGCGTCGGTGTAGGAGGCGCGGTACTGCAAGAAGATGAGGGTGGCAACGATGAGGATCGCGCCCACGATGAGAGACAGGATCATCAGCGTCAGGCGGGTACCGAAGCCGACACTGGAGAGGGGGGTCAGGGATGTCATCGCGTTGTCCTTCCATTTCGTTGTTCTAGTCGGAGGGCGACAAGCAGATCCGTGTGAGCGCCGCACCCGATACAGGGGGTAGCGGCACGCCCAAAGGCTTTTTTAGAGCATTTTGGGCATTTTTCTTGTGGGAACGGTGTATCGCGTTTCGGTACGGACGGATTTCCCGGTAATCGTTATCCGGGATCCTGGCGGCAGGGGTTGCCCCGACGGGGGAGATCCCGGCTTTTCGCTACGCTCCGGCCGGGATGACGATGCAGGGGTAAAGGGCGGCGCTGGTGATATTCCAGGAAAGGCGCGGATTACAGCGACCTGCGGCTGGCTATGCCGCCTCCGGAGGATCTCCGTGACTGGCCGACTCTCGTTGCTAATCAGGTCCGCTTTCGAGCTTGGCCTTGTTCGTGCCTTCGTGCTCTTCGTGGTGAAATCCGTATTTCCCTCAGGACTCCGTCAGGCGCGGCATCAGCATGGTGAGGTTGCAGGGCATGGTGCGGTCGTCGAGCTGGGCCTGGATGATGCGGTCCCAGGCGGTGCGGCAGGCGCCGGTGGAGCCGGGCAGTACGAAGAGGTAGGTGCCGTTCGCGACCCCTGAAAGGGCGCGGGACTGCAGGCTGGATGTGCCGATCTCTTCATAGGAGAGCATGCGGAACAGCTCGCCGAAGCCCTCGATGGTCTTGTCCAGCAGCACCGAGGCGGCCTCGGGTGTGCCGTCACGGCCGGTGATGCCGGTGCCGCCGGTGGTGAGCACCGCATCGATCTCGGGGTCGGCGATCCAGCGCGAGAGCTCCGCGCGGATGGCGTAGATGTCGTCCTTCACGATCCCGCGATCGGCCAGGCGGTGGCCGGCGCCTTCGAGGCGTTCCACGAGGGCATCGCCGGAGCGGTCCTCCGCCAGTTCGCGGCTGTCGGAGACGGTGAGCACAGCGATGTTCAGCGGCGTCCGGACGGGGGTGGTCTCCGGCGTGGAATCGGTCATGGCAACGTCCTGTTGGTGTATCGTGGCGCCCATCTTAATGAGTTGCTGGAGTTCCGGGAATGTCGGAGCGGGTACAGAAGGTCCTGGCGGCGCGCGGGCTGGGTTCGCGGCGCGAGATCGAGGGCTGGATCGAGCGCGGCGAGGTGCAGGTGAACAACCGGACCGCGCGGCTGGGGGATCAGGTCGACGAGCACGACGTGATTCGCGTGCGCGGGCGTATCGTGCGGCGCCCGGAGCACCCGCACCGCTGGATCGTGTATCACAAGCCGGTGGGCGAGATCTGCAGCCGCTCCGATCCCGAGGGCCGGCGACCGGTGTTTGCCAGCCTGCCGCGTCTGAAGGGGCAGCGCTGGGTGGCGGTAGGCCGGCTGGACCTGAATACTTCGGGCCTGCTGCTGCTTACCACCGACGGTGAGCTGGCCAACCGGCTGATGCACCCGAGCATGGCGCTGGAACGCGAGTATGCCGTGCGGGTACTCGGCGAGGTGCCGGCGGCCACGCTGGACATGCTGCGCGAGGGCGTGGAGCTGGAGGATGGCCCGGCGCGTTTCGACAGTCTGGAGGAGCAGGGCGGGGACGGCGCCAATCACTGGTATCACGTGATCGTCAGCGAGGGGCGCAACCGCCTGGTGCGGCGGTTGTGGGATGCCGTCGGGGTCACGGTCAGCCGCCTGATCCGGGTGCGCTACGGGCCGGTGGTCCTTGGGCGGGGTCTGAAGACCGGCGCGGTGCGCGACCTGGAGAGCCGCGAGGTGGCCGGGCTGTACGCGGCGGTGGACCTGCCGATCCCGGAATCGGCGCGCCCTCGCGGGCGGGGCGGACCGCGCCGCGACCCCCGGAGCAAGCAGCGGCCCGGCAAGCCGGCGGCGGCCGGCAAGTCGCGCAACAGTCGGGCGGCGCGCGAGGACGGCTGGAGTTCCTCGCCGCCGAAGAAGTCGGGCAAGCCGGCATCCCCTGGTGGTCGCGGTGGTGGCCGGGGCGCGAAGCCCTCGGGCGGTCGTTCCGGCGGGCGCCCGGCGGGCGGTGGCAAATCGGGCGGGCGTCGCCAGCGGTAACGCCACGTGCGGATTCCCGACCTTCTGGAGGCCCTGCGTGCGGAGTACGGCGACCTGCAATGGTGGCCGGCCGATACCGCCTTCGAGGTGATGGTCGGTGCGGTACTGACCCAGAACACCAGCTGGACCAACGTCGAGAAGGCCCTGGACAACCTGCGCGCCATCGATGCCCTCTCGCCCGAAGGACTGATGGCGCTTGACCCGGAAGAACTGGCCGAGCGGATTCGTCCCAGTGGCTACTTCAACGTGAAGGCCGACCGGCTGCGGCATCTGCTGCGCTTCCTCGAGGCATCCGGCGGTGTCGAGGGACTGACCGCGCTGGAAACGGCCGAGTTGCGCTCGGCGTTGCTGGGCGTCAAGGGCGTGGGCCCGGAGACGGCCGACGATATCGTGCTGTATGCCTTCGACCGCCCGGTCTTCGTGGTGGATGCCTACACGCGGCGTCTGTTCGAGCGCCTGGAGGTCCCGCAGGCGCAGGCCCCCTATGATCAGCTGCGTGGCCACGTCGAGACGGAGTTGGGGCCGGATGTGGCCGCCCTGAACGACCTGCATGCGCTGATCGTGGAGCATGGCAAGGAGCGCTGCCGCCCGCGACCGCGGTGCGAAGGCTGCCCGCTGCGCGACCACTGCAGCCATCCCGACACTCGGGGAAACCCTTGAGGTCGCCGCCTCGTGCCGGTTGACGCTGACCCCGGGGCGCCCGAACCTGAGCGTTTGGCCCGACTGACCCGGGAGGTCGCATGCGGTACGTCTACTCCCTGCTGATCATCGTGTTCGTCGCGGTGGTCGCGATCTTTGCAATCCAGAACCTGCGACTGGTGACCCTGAATTTCCTGACCCTGCATGTGACGCTGCCACTGGCGTTGCTGATCGTCGGGATCTACCTGCTGGGGCTCGTCTCCGGGGGCGCGCTGGTGGCCCTGCTCAAGCGCTGGATCCGTGGCGCGAGTCGCTGATCGGGGCGGTTCGACGCCTATGAACGGTCGCGTACGGTGACGGCGCTCTGGATTCGTCGTCACCCCCTGCTGGTGATCGTGGTGGCACAGCTGTTCGGCACGTCGCTGTGGTTCTCGGTCAACGGGGTCGGGTTGTCGCTGCAGCAGGCACTGGGCTGGTCGCCGGCCGAGATCGGCTGGCTGACCATGGCGACCCAGACGGGCTTCATCACCGGAACGCTGGCGGTGGCCGCGACCGGCCTGGCGGACCGGTTTCGTGCCAGCCGGCTGTTCGCGATCTCTGCCGTGGCCGGGGCCGGACTGAACGCGATGTTTATCCTGCTGGCCGGTGTCTGGGAGATGGCCCTGCTCACGCGGTTCCTGGTCGGACTGGCGCTGGCCGGGGTTTACCCCCTGGGCATGAAGCTGGTGATTGCCTGGACGCCCGAGTACAAGGGCTGGGCCCTGTCCTGGTTGTTGGGCATGCTGACTCTGGGCACCGCGCTGCCGCATCTGCTGCGCGGCGCCACGCTCGATTTCCCCTGGGCGATCCCGGTGCTGCTGGCGTCTTTCCTGGCGGTGCTGGCGGCACTGCTGATCCTGCGCCTGGGGGATGGGCCCCACCTGCCACCTCCGGGGCGCACACCGGGTCTGGGCAAGGGTTTTCGTGCATTGCGGCGGCGGGACTTCCGGGCCGTGGCCGGAGGCTACTTCGGGCATTGCTGGGAACTGTACGCCTTCTGGACGCTGGTCCCGCTGCTGGTGGCGCGCGAGCTGTCGCGTCTGGAGGCCGATGCCGGGCTGATCCCGTGGCTCGCCTTCGGCGTGATCGCGCTGGGGTTGGCCGGCTGCGTCTGGGGCGGCCGCCTGAGCCGGAGCCTGGGGAGTCTGCGCGTGGCGCGGGTGGCCCTGGCGACGTCGGGCCTGGCCTGTCTGCTGTATCCGCTGCTGGCCGGGCACTCGCCCTGGCTGCTGTTCGGCCTGCTGGCGTTGTGGGGCCTGACGGTGATCGCGGACTCGCCGCAGTTCTCCGCGCTGGCCGCGGACAGTGCGCCGGCGGACGCGGTGGGGTCCGCGCTGAGCGTCATGAATGCGATTGGCTTTGCCCTGACCCTGCCGGCGATCTGGCTGACGAGCTGGCTGTGGGCGGATGGCGGGTTGTGGGTCCTGTGGCTCTTGCTGCCCGGCCCGTTGCTGGGTCTCTGGGCGCTGGCCCGCCTGTCGCCGCCGCTTCGCCCCGTTACGGCTCGCTGAAGCGGTCGCGTCGCACCGCCTGCGACGCAGAAGCGATCAGGAGGCTGTGAGTCGGGCCTGCGCACGCTCCAGGAGTTCGGCGGCGGCGTCCGGTTGTTCGCGCAGGGCGCGGCTCCAGTGCGGGAACAGGTTCTGCTCCTCGCGGCCCTCGTGCTTGGCCAGCGCGCCGGAGATCAGGGCGAAGAACGGGGCCACGGCCCAGGCCTCGTCGACCCCTTCGCTGAATTCATGCTCGAGCATCGCGGTCTGTTCCAGGATCTCGTCGTGCTCGCGCAGCATGATCGAGGTCGGGTCCTGGCCATTCGGGCTGCGCGGCAGGTCCAGCAGCGGCACGATCAGTTCGTTTTCCACCTCCACGTGGCGGCGCAGGCCATCCACGTAGGCGTGGAAATCCGGTGCGGCCCCCTCGAGATCGCCGGCGTTCACCTTGTGCAGGGCACTGGCGAACAGGCGGTCGATGCGCAGGTGGTCGCGCTCCAGCAGGTCGACCAGGTCCACCGGGGCGACATCCTCGCGGCGCTGCACCGCGAGCTTCCACAGCGGTGGCCCGTTTTCGAGACCCCGCCAGTGGATGGCATGCCGCAGCTGCAGGCCGACGGCGTCCATCAGGAGCTTCGGTTCCTGGTCCAGCCAGACCTCGAAGATCTGGCCCGGCCGCAGTTCGCGAAGGGTGTAATAGGCCCGCGTATGGGCATGGTCGCCCAAGCCGCGCAGATCGAGCAGGAAGTCAGCCATCGTCGCTCCCGATCCCGCGCCGTGCGGCCATGCGGGCACCGATGGTGTGGCGCTCTTCCGGGCTCAGCAGGTGCTCGGCGAACGGCAGCACGGCCCGCTCTTCCAGGTCGAGATGCACGCGGTATTGCCGGATCCAGGCCTCCGCGCCGGTCAGTTCCGCGGTC
This sequence comes from Thioalkalivibrio sp. ALE25, assembly GCF_000377285.1. Lineage (NCBI taxonomy): Bacteria > Pseudomonadati > Pseudomonadota > Gammaproteobacteria > Chromatiales > Ectothiorhodospiraceae > Thioalkalivibrio > Thioalkalivibrio sp. ALE25. The sequence continues at coordinate 209,379 of NZ_KB897927.1, forward strand.
GAGCCGTCGGCAATTCGCTGCAGGGCCGGTTCCAGCCGGTCCCAGCCGGCCTCGATCTCGGCATGTTCCGCGCTCAGGCGCTCCAGCCATTCGCACAGTTGGGGGTGGCTGTCGGGGTGGTCGCAGTGCCGCTGGAGGAGGGGGAACAGATCCTCGTCCTCGTCCGCGTGGTGATTGGGGGCAGCCTCGTGAAAGTATTTGAGGACCCGCGCCGCCGCGGTGCGCGCCTCCTCGTCGGCGCCTTTTTCGGCGAGGTGCGCGGGCAGACGCTCGAGGATGTCCAGGGAGTTGAGGATGCGCCGGTGACAGGCGCGCAGCAGCTCGACAGGCTGCTGGAATCCGGGGACGGTCTCGTGGAGTTGCAGATGCATGGCAGTTGCGGCCTTGGCGGGTTTTCCTGAAGGGTGACTGTTACCGATCGGACGCGAGCGGGTGTTGATCTCGATCAATGCATATGGAATATAGCTTAAAGTATGCTGAGTCAAACCTGACAAGGAGCATTGCATGCACCCTCGAAACCGGATGTTCATCCTCGCGGCCCTGGTCTATGCCCTGCTGGGCGGGCTGCTCGGCATCCTCTGGCTGGTGCATCCCGGCCTGATCCCCGGCAACGTGCCGCGCATCCATGGCCACCTGATGCTGCTGGGTTTCGTGACCATGATGATCTATGGCGTGGGGCTGCATGTGCTGCCGCGCTTTTCCGGGCGGTCCCTGTTCTCCGAACGCCTGGGGCATGCGCAGTTCCTGCTGGCCAACATCGGGCTGTGGGTGATGGTCGCTGGCTGGCTGGTCTTCCATAATGCGACGGTCGCGGTGGGTGGCGCGCTGGCCTGGGGGGCGATGATCCTGTTCGCCGTGAACATCGCGCTGACCGTGCGCCACTATGGACCGAAGGGGGCATAACCATGGCACGCGAGGAATACAACGGCTGCGAGCTGCCGGACGACCTGTTCTACGACCTGGACTACGTCTGGGTGCGGCCGGAGGACGACGGCACCTTCACCCTCGGGATCACCGATCCGGCGCAGACCATGGCGGGCCGTGTGCAGTACTTCCGTTTTCGCAAGCCGGGTTCGCACCGTGCCGCGGGCAAGCCGGTGGCGCGGCTGGAGTCGGGCAAGTGGGCGGGCGGCATTCCGACCCCGTTCGACGGCACCATCGAGCGTATCAATCCGGCGGTGGAGGCCGATCCGGGTCTGGTGAACGTCGCGCCCTACACCGATGCCTGGGTGGTGGTGATGCGCCCGGACGACCCGCAAAAGGCGCTGGAGCGGCTGCACACCGGCCCCGAGGCGATCACCGGTCTGAAGCAATGGATCGATCGTTACGACATCCACTGCATGCGCTGCGCGGACTGAGCCGGGGGAGACGGATTCATGAAGGTGGAACTGCTGGTATCCGAATGGTGCGCCTCCTGTCACGATGCCGAGCGCATCTGGCGCCAGGTGGCCGAGGACAAACAGATCGACTTCGCCGTGGTGGACATGGGCCAGCCGGAAGGCCGCGAGCTTGCGACCCGGCTGCGTATCCGCTCCATCCCGGCGGTGGTGGTCGATGGCGAGCTCAAGCACATCGGTCTGCTGGATCGCACCGCCGCCACCGAACTGGTCGGCGCCGCCCCGGAGCGTACGCAGAAGGCGGCCCGGCATGTGGGGCTGGGCCTGTCGCCCTCCAGCCGGGCCTCGGTGCTGGGGGCAATGGTCTGGCTGCTGATCGCGGGGGCGGCGCTGCCGCTGGGGGGCTTTTTCCTGGAGGGCGCGGCCCGGCCGGCGGCGCTGCACGGCTTTACCCTGGGCTTTCTGCTGCTGCTGATCATGGGGCTGGGCGAGCACATGCTGCCGCGCTTTACCGGGCACCCGATCGCGGGCGGCTGGCTGTGGGCCTGGGCACCACAGGTCCTGGTGCATCTGGCCGTGGTGGGGATGGGCCTGGGCTGGATCCTGGGGGTTGCGATGCTGACGGCGGCAGGTGCTCTGGCGGCGCTGATCGGCCTGGCGCTGTTTACGGTTCGGGTGGTGCCGCTGCTGGTGCGTCCGTCCCTTTGAGCTCGCGCGATAGGATGGTGGCCTACCCACGATTCGGAGTGTGCCCGTGAGTCTTTTCGAGAAACGTATTGGTCATCTGGAACAGAGTCTGCCGCATCTGGAACCGGCCGAGGTGGCCCGCTGGCGGCAGGACGGGAAGCCGTTTCTGCTGGTGGACGTGCGCCAGCCGGAGGAGGCGGCCGAGGGTACGATCGAGGGCGCGGTGAATATCCCCCGGCCCAAGCTGGAGGCCACCATCGAATCCCACATGCAGGACCCCCAGAAGCCCGTCGTGGTGTTCTGTGGGGGGCGTGGCCGGTCCCAGCTGGTGGCGGACAGCCTGCGGGCGATGGGGATCGAGGCGCATGTGCTGCGCGGTGGCTATGCGGCCTGGCGGGACGGCGAGGGCCGGTAGTGAGTGTGCGGGCGGATCGATATTCCAGTGCCGTGACTGGCTGGATCGCTTTTTCGTCGAGACTTGGCTAATCTCGAAGTTCGTTTCCCGGTTTCCGGAAAATCCCTGAATTTTCTTCTCTGGCGCGTCTCTCTGGGGGCGCGTCGTGTATTTGGAGTGTGAACGTGAACAAGCCGAAGATCATCGTCTCCACCACGGACATGGAGCGTCTGGACAAGCTGCTGGAATCGCTGCCGGAGGATGCCTTTCCGGGCAAGGCCGATCTGGAGGCCGAGCTGGACCGCGCGGATGTGGTGGATTCGCACGAGATCCCGGGTGCGGTGGTGACGATGAACTCGAAGGTCCGGTTCCGGGTGACCGAGTCCGGCGAGGAATTCTCGATGACGCTGGTATACCCGCGGGACGTGGATGAAAGCGGCGGCACGCTGTCGATCCTGGCGCCGGTGGGCAGCGCCCTGCTGGGGCTTTCCGAGGGGGACGAGATCGAGTGGCCGCGCCCGGGTGGCGGGCAGATGCATGTGCGCATCGTGGAGGTCGAGTACCAGCCGGAGCGGGCGGGCGAATACCACCGCTGACGGGCGGGGGCGGTGGGCGTGTATCCGGCGCGGATTCAGCCCCAGTAACCCTGGCGATACCACTGGCCACTGCGCAGGCAGCGATACAGCCAGAGCCGGCGGCCCTGGCGATCGAGTGCCCGGGCGTAGTCGCGCCGTGCATCCTGGCCATGGTCCCACCAGCCGTCTTCCAGCCGCCCCAGCCATTGCGGCTGGTCGGGCGGGGTGGCGGGGTCGGGGCCCTGCAGCCACAGGGCCGCCCCGACGGTGCGCTGGCCCGGTGTCGGGGCGACCGGGGCCGGAGTAACGGCGAGATCGTGGCGTGATCCCTGGGCCTCCTCCGGCCTTGGGGTGCGGCGGTTGACCAGGCGGGTGACCGCCGGCTCGCCCAGGCGGGCGCGCAGTCGGGCCAGCACCGCGGGCAGCTGATCCGCCGGTGGCGTGCTCGCCGGGTCCCCGGCCAGCAGGCTGTCGCCCCGGTCCGGGGGATCCAGCAGGCGGGATGCCCGCAGGCGCAGGCCGATGACGGCCTCCGGCAGGGTTTCGCGCTCCAGACGGGTCTGCCACAGGGGCAGCCACTCGTCGGCGCGCATGCCCGGCTGCCCGCGTTCCAGCGTCAGCCGGGTACACGTCTCGCGGTGTGTCAGTTCCAGGGTCATCCCCTGCAGGCTGCGGTTCAGGCCGCGCAACTGGGCCTCGGCCTGGCGCAGCAGCCGTTTGAGCGGGAAGGCCAGGGCCGTGGTGGCGTGGATCTCGTGCTCCAGGCGCAGGGGCAAATCCAGCACCGGAGGTGGCGCAAAGCGGGGCAGGGTCTCCACGCGTCGGGCCAGCAGGTGATCCAGCAGGTCCAGCAGTTCCGGTCCGTGGCGCCGGGCCAGCTCGGCGCGTGACAGGCGCAGCAGGTCGCCCAGCTGGCGCAGGCCCAAGGCGCGCAGGCCTTCGCGGGTGGCGTCGGCCAGCGGCAGGGCCTCCAGCGGCACGGGTGTCAGCAGTCGGCGCAGGCTCTCGGGGTCCTCCGCGATCGCGGGGTTGCGCAGGTGCGCCAGCAGGCGCGCGGCGGCGGGGCTGCGCCCCAGCCCGATGCGGGGATGGAAACCCAGGCCGAACAGGGTGTCTCGTGCCTGCTGGCGCAACGCCTCCAGGCCACCGAACAGGCGGCGGCTGCGTCCGACCTCCACCAGGATACGGTGGGCTTCCGGTTCCGGGTGCACGTGGTCGGAGAACCGCAGCAGTACGCCGGCCAGCATCTCCAGCTGGGTCCGCAGGGCGTTCGGGTCATGTTCGACCAGTTCCGGGGTATCCAGCACGGCCAGCGCATCCCCCAGCGCCATGCCGGGTCGCGCACCGGCGCGCCGCGCCGCGCGGTTGGCGGTGTGCACCCGGGGTGCCGCGCCGGACGTCACCACCACCAGCAGGGGGCGCTGCAATCGCTCCGGGTCCGGTTCCGCCCGGGCCAGGGACTCCAGCGCGAGGTGCGGCAGCTCGATGGCCATCCAGTGTTCCTGCCGCGCCCGGGTGGCACTGGCGGGGCGTGCCTCCGGTGGCCGGGGAGTGGGCGCGGGGGTGGGCGCCGCCGGCAGCAGGCTCAGTTGCTGCCGGGCGGGTTCCGGGGGTGTGGCTGCGCGCGCGGGGCTGGCGGGCTGGCCCATTTCAGGCCCCCGGTGCTTCGGGAATCCACAGAGGCTGGCCGGAGCGGGCCCAGTGGCCGGCCCCCTTCAGGCAGTGCAGTTCCAGGCCGGTGGCCGCGGCCTGCCAGCGCAGGCGCTGATGGGCCGGCGAGGGCTGGGCCGCGGCGTCCGGCGGCCGGTACAGGACGGCGCAGGCCCGGCTCTCGCTGGCGGCCAGGCGTAGCCGGCGCAGCAGGGCCGTCTCCACGGGACGGCGCAGCCAGGCGAGCAGCACGCCGAAGGCCGGGTCGCGCAGACACTGCTCGCCGGCCCACAGGGTGTCGCGATCGTGCTCGGTGCGGATCAGCAGTACCCGCTCCGGCGGGATGCCCAGGGTCTGCCAGCCGGGCAGCCAGGGGGTGGCCGGTGGCGCGATCACCGCGATCCAGTAGTCGTCCTGGCCGCAGGCGGTCAGCATGGGGACCAGCAGCCGGGTCTCGCCGCAGCCGAACGGGGCGCCCAGCAGTTCGACCAGCTGGCCGCGTGGCCAGCCCCCGCCCAGGGCCCGGTCGAGCTCCGCATGGCCGCTGGGCCAGACCGGGGCATCCGGGGCCGGGGTGGCGCTGCGTCCGCGCCAGAGCGCCGGATGGTCGAGCAGGGTGTTCAGCGCGCCCATGGATCAGTGTTTCCCTAGGCTTGCGGGTCGAGATCGCGCAGTACGCCTACACCGATCCCCTCGATGGCCAGCTGCTGGCGCTCCAGGTCGATCTCGATGGGGGCGAAGTCGGGGTTCTCCGGGAGCAGGCGCACCCGCGGGCCGTCCTGCGCGAAGCGCTTTACGGTGACCTCGTCCTCGATGCGGGCAACCACGATCTGACCGGGCCGGGCCTCCGGGGTCTGGCGTACGGCCAGCAGGTCGCCGTCGAGGATGCCGGCATCGCGCATGCTCTCGCCATGCACGCGCAGGAGGTAGTCGGGGTGGGCGCGGAACAGGGCGTCGTCGACCCGGTAGTGGCGCTCGATGTGTTCGGTGGCAAGGATGGGCAGTCCGGCGGCGACGCGCCCGACCAGGGGCAGCTCGCGCGGTGTACTGCGCACCGCGCCCGGCAGGCGGATGCCGCGGGAGGTGCCACCCAGCAGTTCGATGGCGCCCTTTTTTGCCAGCGCCTTCAGGTGGCACTCGGCCGCGTAGGGCGAGCGAAAGCCGAAGGCCCGGGCGATCTCGCTGCGGGTCGGCGCCGTGCCCTGGTTGGCAACGGTCTCGATGATGTAGTCGAGGATGGCCTGCTGGCGTTCAGTAAGCGACACAAGGCGCCCTCCAGTATCTGTCTATATATACAGTACCGGTGTGGCTTGCTGGAGGGCAAGGGCGGATTCACCACGAAGCCCACGAAGGCACGAAGAAGGTCAAGATCCAGGTCAAAAACGGTCTACAGGAAGAAGAGAAGGCTGGAAGATAGAGGGGCCATGACGGGCGCTACCAGGGCAATGCTGGGAAGCGGCCAATTTAGGGGCGTACGATTCAGTCAGCGCTCCCCATATGTCTGCCTGCCATCACGCTTCACCATCAAAGCCTTCTAACCTTCCAGCCTTCCTGTGAATCGCCCTTGAACTTCTTCGTGCCTTCGTGCGCTTCGTGGTGAATTTGCCCTGGGTTTTAAGACGTTTCAGGTGGGGGTGTAGTCGAGTGGCAGGGCGGTGCGGTCGACGACGCGGCGCAGGACGAAGCTGGAGTGCACGCTGTCCACGCCCTCCAGGCGGGTGATGCGCCGCAGCAGGAAGTCCTGGTAGGCGTCCATGTCGGGGACCACGACCTGCAGCATGTAGTCGGCGGACTGGCCGGTGATCAGGTAGCAGTGCTGCACCTCGGGGTAGCCGGCCACGGTCTCCTCGAAATGTGCGAAGCGTTCCGGGGTGTGGCGGTCCATGCCGATGTGGATCAGGGCGGTCAGTTCCAGCCCCAGGCGGCGCCGGTCCAGCAGCGCCACGCGGCGCAGCAGGATACCGGCCTGCTCCAGCGCGCGGACGCGGCGCAGGCAGGGGGAGGGACTGAGTCCGACGCGTTCGGCCAGGGCCTGGTTCGACAGGCTCGCGTCCTCCTGCAGGATTTCGAGGATGCGGCGGTCATAGCGGTCCAGTGAGTGCGGTTGCGGTTTCATAGGTGGATTATTGCGCATATTGAGCATTAATGCGCAATGATAGATCCCTCCTAAGGCCTTGATAGGGAAAAACGCAAGGTTATGCCCGGATGAATGCGTTAGGATAATGCACAGACAGAAATCCTCAGCGCGGCGGCCGATTGTACGGCCCGGGCCGCGCCCTTACAGGAGATGCGCACCATGGCCTTCGATCACACCAAATATGCCCCGTTCCCGCCGATCGACAAGGCGGATCGCCGCTGGCCGGCGAAGCGCACCACGGTTGCGCCGCGTTTCTGCGCGGTGGACCTGCGCGACGGCAACCAGGCGCTGGTGCACCCGATGAGCGTCGAGCAGAAGATGCGCTTCTTCGAGGTGCTGGTGGATATCGGCCTGACCGAGATTGAGATCGGGTTCCCCTCTGCCTCGCAGATCGACTACGACTTCACCCGCCGCCTGATCGACGAAGACCGCATCCCCGAGGGCGTGTATATCCAGGTGCTGACGCAGGCGCGCGAGGATCTGATCCAGAAGACCTTCGCGGCGCTGGAGGGCGCACCGCGCGCGGTGGTGCACGTGTACAACTCCACCAACCCGGCGCAGCGCGAGCAGGTGTTCCGCATGGACCGTGCCGGTATCCGCGGCATCGCCGAGAACGGCGCGCGCTGGGTGCGCGACTACGCGGCGAAGTATCCGCAGACGGACTGGATCTTCCAGTACTCGCCGGAGAGCTTCTCCACCACCGAGCTGGACTACGCGGTCGAGGTCGTGGATGCGGTGAACGCGATCTGGCGCCCGGACCAGGGCCAGAAGGTCGTGATCAACCTGCCGGCCACGGTCGAGTCGGCCACGCCGAACGTGTTCGCCGACCAGGTCGAGTGGTTCTGCGACCATGTGCAGTACCGCGAGCACTTCTGCGTGTCGCTGCATACGCACAACGACCGCGGTACCGGCGTGGCCGCGGCCGAGTTGGGCCTGCTGGCCGGGGCCGACCGCCTGGAGGGCACGCTGTTCGGCAACGGCGAGCGCACCGGCAACATGGACCTGGTCACCGTCGGCATGAACCTGTACTCGCAGGGCATCGACCCGACCATCGACCTGTCCGATATGGAACGGCTGATGGAGGTGTACAAGGAGTGCACCGACATGCCTATCCACCCGCGCCATCCGTGGGCGGGCGAATTGGTCTACACCGCGTTCTCCGGCAGCCACCAGGATGCGATCCGCAAGGGCCTGGCGCACTACAAGGAGCAGGGCGGCCACTGGAACGTGCCCTACCTGCCGATCGACCCGGGCGATCTGGGCCGGCGCTACGAGGAGGTCGTGCGCATCAACAGCCAGTCCGGCAAGGGCGGCGTGGCGCATGTGCTGGAACGCGATTACGGTATCGAGGTGCCGCGCTGGCTGGCGATCGAGTTTGCCCGCATCGTGCAAAAGGATGCCGAGACCTCGCAGATCGAGGTCTCCTCGAAGCGTATCCACGAGCTGTTCGAGCAGCATTACCTGACGCCGGTCGCCGGCTGGGATCTGGTGCGCTACGAGATCGAGAAGGAAGGCCCGGTGGTGCGGCTGGACGCGACCATGGGCCCGCCCGGGCGCGAGTCGCGCCTGCAGGGCGAGGGTCATGGCGCGGTCGAGGCCCTGACCGCCGCGATGCAGGCCGAGCGCGGAGTGGAGGTGAAGGTCAGCCACTTCGACGAGCATGCGATGGAGTCCGGCACCGAGGCGCGGGCCATGGCCGCAGTGGACGTGCAGGTGGACGGCGAACGCTCGGTCGGCGTCGCTCTGGGCGAGGACACGACCGCTGCCACGCTGCAGGCCGTGCTCAATGCCACCGGTCGCCGCCTGGGCGAACGCGCCACCGAACCGGCCGCCGTTAACGCCTGATCCCGCGGCCCCAGTGCGCCCTCGGGCGCACTGGGGGCGTTGAGGTGGGTCTGGCTTTGGCAGGGGCTTCGCCTGCAAGCAGGCTCCTACCGGAGTGGGATGCCGTCTTGTAGGAGCCGCCTTGGCGGCGAAGCCCCGCCCGCGCCGGAGCGCCGCAGCCGGGTTCCTTCCCGGGCTCTTTGCTTTACCCGCTTCTCCCGCGCGTCGGGTGCCGGAGGCGTCAGAATCGACGAACGGTCAGGCCCATCGATGAAGCCGCGTCTGCCAGCACGTTGTCTGCGGTGGCGATGACTGGAACCTCGTGATGCCGCGCGGTTGCGATGTGCAGTGCGTCCAGTGTCCGCAGTGGGTGTTCGGGGTAGCGGGTGATCAGGTTGGTCGCTTCCTCGAAGAGTGAATCATCGAAGGGATAGAGCTGTAACGAGGCACTGGAGATGTCGTCCTGGAAGGTGGCGAAGATGATCGTTTCCAGCTCCTGCGGCAGTTCGCCCATACGCCGGCGCCGTGCGAGCAGGGACCGCAGTTCCGTGGCCACCAGCCGACTGATGATGGCGACGTCGACTTTTTGCAGGTAGTCGACAAAGGCCTCGGAGCCCGGTTCGTTCAGGTACCACTTGGCCAAGGCACTGGTGTCGAGGTAGCACCGTTCATCCGCGCTCATCGCGCTCTTCCCTGAGGAGGGTCTCCGAGGGAATCAGTTGCGCGGTGCGTTGGCGAAGCTCGTGGTGGTCGGGACGCTGACGCCCGCGACGCACGGGGAGGACGCGTGCAATGGGTTTTCCGTGACGGGTGATGGTAATTTCGCCGGACGCCTGTACGATTTCGTCCAGGTGCCCAATGGAGGCCCGCATCTCGCGGACGTTGAGCTCTTTCATGGCGCCCCTCAGGTGTGCTTCATTTTCTGATATTGAAGCACGAGGCTGTACGTCCGGCAATGACGGGGGCCCATTGGGGCACGCAATGGCGCTTACTTCACCCGCTTCTCCAGCATGTTCTGCATGCGGATCAGGCGTTCCTGCAGCTTGGCGGTTTCCTGCTGGATCTCGTGGATCTCCGCGTGCAGCGCCTGGTTCTCCTCGTGCACGCTGTCGTGGATCATCTGCTGTTCGATCTCCATGGCGCGATCATGCATGCGCTGCATGGCGTCCACGATGATCGCGATGAACAGGTTCAGCACGGTGAACGTGGCGATCAGGATGAACGGCACGAAGAATATCCAGGCCCAGGGGTAGACCTCCATCACCGGGCGGGCGATGTCCTCGGACCAGCCCTCCAGCGTCATCACCTGGAACAGGCTGTACATGGTGGCGCCGAGGGTGCCGAACTTCTGCGGAAAGGATTCGCTGAACAATCCGGTGGCGATGATCGCGAACACGTAGAAGATCAGTAGCAGCAGCCCGATGATGGAGACGATGCCGGGGATGGCCCGCAGCAGCGCCTCCACGATGAAGCGCAGCTTGGGCACCATGGACACCAGGCGCAGCAGACGCAGCACGCGCAGCACCGAGAACGGTCCGGAGGCGGGGATCAGCGCGATCCCCACCACAAAAAAGTCGAACACATTCCACGGGTTGCGCCAGAAAGCCAGGCGGTAGACGAACAGCTTGGCCAGCACCTCGGCGGTGAAGAGCGACAGGATGATCGCGTCCGCGGCCAGGATGACCGGCCCCATCCAGCCCATCACGGTATCCGAGGTCTCGAGCCCCAGGGTCAGGGCGTTCAGCAGGATCAGGCCGATGATGAAGCGCTGGGTCAGCCGGGCCTCGATGAAGCCTTCCAGGCGCGTGCGCAGCGTGGGGGTCTCGCTCATGGTGTCGGGGGTCGTCGCAGTGCTCGGGGAGGCGCAAGAGTAGGGTAAAGGCCGCATTCCGGCAATCGCGCCCGCTAGGGAAACACTGATTAATGCACCCGCTCGCGTTGGCACCCCAGGTTTTCCGAGACAAGGCGCGTCGCGCAGCGGGTAGCGGTTCTACCCGCAAGCGGCGCAACGCAGGATCGGGGAACCTGGGGTGCCAACCCCCACAAGCTAGTGAAAGACGGGGCTCGGCCGCCCGTTGTTGATCAAAAACGGGCGCGCGCACGGCGTTGCGGTTCCCTTGTGCAGAATGACTGCACGGCAGTCACCGCGCCTTGTTCGCACGCAAAAGCGACTCGAGCGCGAGCGCGTGCATTAATCAGTGTTTCCCCAGGAGCCTGTGTCTCTGCCCCGCGCGTGGTAAAACGCGTGGACCGATGGACCCTGGCTGCAACCGTGAGGAGACGATGAATGTGGGACGAGCGCTACGCGGCGGATGAGTACGTCTATGGCACCGAGCCGAATGATTTCCTGCGTACCGCGGTGGCCAACGTGCCACCTGGGAAGGCCCTGTGCCTGGGCGAGGGAGAAGGCCGCAACGCCGTCTTCCTGGCGCAGCAGGGCTTCGAGGTGCTGGCGGTGGACAGCTCCGCCGTTGGCCTGCAGAAGGCCCAGCGCCTGGCAGAGGACCGCGGCGTACAGATTGACACCCTGGTGGCGGATCTCGCGGATTACGCGATCGAGCCGGATTCCTGGGATCTGATTACCTCCATCTTCTGCCATGTGCCGCCGCCGATCCGGCGTCGTCTGCATGCCGGGGTGGTTGCCGGGCTGCGACCCGGCGGGGTGTTCATCCTCGAGGCCTACACCCCGGCGCAGCTGGAATGGGGGACGGGCGGGCCGCCTACGGCCGAACTGATGATGACGCGGGACGCGCTGGTCGAGGAGCTGGACGGGCTCGAATTCGAGGAAGCCGTGGAGCGCGAACGCGACGTGCTCGAGGGGCAGTTCCACACTGGGCGCGGTGCCGTCGTGCAGATCCTGGGGCATAAGCCAAGGCAGGACTGGGGATAGGCCCCGGGGCGCGCGGCCGGTTCAGGCGGGCCGGGGCGGGACGGCGATGCCCGCCTCGCGCAGCCACTCGCCCAGGGTGATCAGCGGCAGGCCGACCAGCGCGGTCGGGTCGTCGCCTTGCATGCGCGCGAACAGGCTGATACCCAGCCCTTCCGACTTGAAGCTGCCGGCGCAGTCCAGCGGCTGCTCGAGTGCCACGTAGTGGTGGATCTCCTCCGGGGTCAGTTCGCGGAAGGTCACGGTAAACGGGACTTCGCCGGTCCGCGCCTGGCCGGTGGCGGTGTCCAGCAGGCAAAGGCCCGTGTGGAAGGTCACCGTCTTGCCCGACAGGGCCGCGAGCTGAGCCTCCGCGCGGCCCGTGTCGCCCGGCTTGCCGAGGATGCTGTCGGCGTGGCTGGCGTTCTGGTCGGAGCCGATCACCAGGTGGTCGGGATAGGCATCGGCCACGGCGCGGGCCTTGGCCTCGGCGAGGCGGGTCACCATGGCGTCGGGGCGCTCGTGAGGCCGGGGGGTCTCGTCCACCTTCGGGCGGGCGGTCTCGAACGGAAGGCGCAGGCGCCCGAGCAGTTCGGCGCGGTAGGGCGAGGTGGAGGCGAGGACCAGTTTGCGCGCGGTCTCAGTCATCGGCGTGGTCGATCTCGATCAGCGCATCGTCGGGATTGGCGGCCGCCCCCTTGGCGACGTTCACCGCAGTGACGGTGCCGGACACGGGGGCGGCGATCTCGGATTCCATCTTCATGGCCTCCAGCACCAGCACCGGCTGCCCGGCCTCCACGCGGTCGCCCTCGGCCACCAGGACGTCGATGATGGTACCGGGCATCGACGTGGTGACGTCGCCGGGGCGGGTCGCGCGCCGCGACTTCTTGCGGCTTCCACCCCCGCTCGGCGCGGCATGGCCACTGGCGGTCTCGATGGTATCCAGGGTCTCGATCTGGACCTCTTCCGGCATGCCGTCGACCGTCACGTACATCGGACGGGTGTCCTCCCGATGGTGGCCGGATCCGGTTACCTGGATGTGGTAGGTCTCGCCGTGGAAGGTCACGTTGAACTCCACTGGGGCCGGGCAGCCCGCCTGGGTGTTCTCCGGGAGGTTCAGCGGTTCCGGCTCGAGCGCGCCGTCGTGGCGTTGTTGCAGGAACTGGCGCCCCACCTCGGGGAACAGGGCGAAGGTCAGCACGTCCTCCGGCCCGCGGGCCAGTTCGCCGATCTCGGCGGCCAGCGAGTCCATCTCCGGGGCCAGGAGGTCGGCCGGGCGGCTGTCGATGACCTCGGCATTGCCGATGGCCTGTTGCCGCACCACGGCGTTGATGGGGCCCGGTGCACGGCCGTAGTGCCCGGTCAGGTACTGCTTCACCTCGTTGGTGATGGTCTTGTAGCGCTCGCCGGCCAGCACGTTCATCACCGCCTGCGTCCCGACGATCTGCGAGGTGGGCGTCACCAGGGGCGGGTAGCCGAGGTCTTCGCGCACCCGGGGGATCTCTTCCAGTACCGCGTCGAAGCGGTCCAGCGCGTTCTGGTCGCGCAACTGGTTGGCCAGGTTGGAGATCATCCCGCCGGGCACCTGGTTGACCTGGACGCGGGTGTCGATGCCGGTGTATTCGCTCTCGAAGCGCTGGTATTTCTTGCGCACCTCGTGGAAGTACATCCCGATCCGCTGCAGCGCGACGAGGTCCAGCCCGGTGTCGTGCTCGGTGCCGGCCAGCGCGGCGACCATGCTCTCGGTCGGCGGGTGGCTGGTACCGCCGGCGAAGGCGGAGATCGCGGTCTCGATATGCCGGCAACCGGCCTCGATGGCCTGCCAGTGGCACAGCTCGGACAGACCGGAGGTGGCGTGGGCATGCAGGTGGACCGGCACGTCCAGGGCCTCCACCAGCTCGGTGACCAGCTCACGGGTGGCGGTTGGCGTGAGCAGCCCGGCCATGTCCTTGATCGCGATGCTCTGCGCGCCCATGGCGACCAGCTCGCGTCCCAGGGCGACGAATTGTGTGGCCGAATGTACCGGGCCAGTGGTGTAGCAAAGTGTGCCCTGGGCATGGCCTCCGGCCTCGCGGGTGGCCTCGATCGCGGTGCGCAGGTTCCGGGCGTCGTTCATCGCGTCGAAGATGCGGATGATGTCGATGCCGCCGGCGACCGAGCGCTCGACGAAGGCGCGGACCACGTCGTCGGCGTAATGGCGGTAGCCCAGCAGGTTCTGGCCGCGCAGCAGCATCTGTAGCGGGGTGTTCGGCAGCGCGGCCTTCAGCTGATGCAGGCGCTCCCAGGGGTCTTCCTTCAAGAAGCGCACGCAGGCATCGAAGGTCGCGCCGCCCCAGACCTCCAGCGAGTGGAAACCAATGGCGTCCATCTGCTCGCAGATCGGCAGCATGTCCTCGGTGCGCATGCGCGTGGCGATCAGGCTCTGGTGGCCATCGCGCAGGGTGACATCGGTGATGTGAACTCGATCCATGGTCATTCCGGTGTCCGTGCGGCGGGCTGCGGTCTACAACCCGTGGTGAGCGGCGAGGGCGGCCGCGACGGCCACCGCGAGCTGGCGATCGGAACGCTTGCCGGGGAAGTGCGTGAGCTCGGGGTGCGCCGCGACAAATCCGGTGTCGAAGTGGCCACTGCGGAACACCGGATGGTCGACGATGGCCAGGTGGAAGGGGATGGTCGTCTTGACGCCGAATACGCCCATATCGCGTAGCGCACGGTTGGAGCGTGCCAGCAGGTCATCCCACTCCAGGGCCCAGCAGATCAGCTTGGCGCACATCGAGTCGTAATGCGGCGGGATGGTGTAGCCCGTGTAGATCGCCCCGTCGGTGCGCACGCCCGGTCCTCCCGGGGCGAAGTAGCGGGTGATGCGGCCGAAGCTCGGCAGGAAGTCGTTCTTCGGATCCTCCGCGTTGATGCGGAACTCCATCGCGTAGCCGCGCCGGGTGATGTCGGACTGGGCATAGCGCAGGGGTTCGCCGGCGGCGATGCGCAGTTGCTCCTGCACGATGTCCACCCCGGTGATCATCTCGGTTACCGGATGTTCTACCTGAAGACGGGTGTTCATCTCCATGAAATAAAAAGAATCGTCCGAGTCCATCAGGAACTCGACGGTCCCCGCGTTCTGATAGCCGACGGCCTTCGCGGCCCGCACGGCGAGCTCGCCCAGATGGTCGCGCTGGGCGTCGGTCAACTGCGGCGAGGGCGCGATCTCCACCAGCTTCTGGTGGCGCCGCTGGACCGAGCAGTCGCGCTCGAACAGGTGGATCGCCTGGCCGTGGGTATCGCCCAGGATCTGCACCTCGATATGCCGCGGATTGACCACGGCCTTCTCCAGGAAGATCTCGGTGCTGCCAAAGGCGCGGGTGGCCTCCGAGCGCACGCGTTCGAAGTTGTGCTCCAGGGCGCGCGCATCCTCGCACAGGCGGATCCCGCGTCCGCCGCCGCCGGAGGTGGCCTTCAGCATGACCGGGTAGCCGATGCGCTCGGCGACCTCGAGCGCGGCCGCGACGTCCTCCAGGTTGCCCTCGGAGCCGGGCGTGACCGGCACACCGGCCTCGATCATCGCCCGGCGCGCGGCGACCTTGTCGCCCATGCGGCGGATGACCGAGGCGTCCGGGCCGACCCAGATCAGGTCGCGCGCGGCGCAGGCGGCGGCGAAGTCGGGGTTCTCCGAGAGGAAGCCATAGCCCGGGTGGATGGCGTCGCAGCAGGCGGCGCGCGCGACGCTGATCAGCCGGTGAATACTGAGATATCCGCCCATGGAGTCGGGACCGATGGCATAGGCCTCGTCCGCCTTCTTTACGTGCAGGGCGTGGCGGTCGGCGTCCGTGTACACGGCGACCGAGATGATGCCCAGTTCGCTGCAGGCCCGGATCAGGCGCACGGCGATCTCGCCCCGGTTGGCAATGAGCAGCTTGCGAATCAAACGGAAGGCCCCGGACAGGTCGATGACTTCTCGAGTATCGACGTCGTTCGGGGTGGCTGCAAGTTTCTGTTTCCCTTTGACAGATCGCCCGCGCGCGCGTATATTCCGCGCCCTCGTTCCGGGGAGGCCCGAACGGTTTTCCCAAGAGTTTGTTATGAGTCGTATCCCCGTCTCTCTGGACCCGTGGCAACCGCGTGCCCGGCACCTCGAATTCGAGGGCGACCTGCGTCCCGAAGACCTGCCGCGACTGCGCGCCGACGCGTTGCCGGGACACCCGCTGCGGGTGCACGCGAAGTTCCTGCTGGAACGCGGGACACTGGACGAGATGCGTCTGAGCGGGGTGATCAGCGGCGAGCTGTGGCAGACCTGCCAGCGCTGCCTGCAGCCGCTGGCGTGGGAATTCCGTCTGGAGGCGGATGCGGTGCTGCTGCCGCCGGAGGGCACGCCGGCCGGCATGAGCGAGGACGACGATTTTGTCGAACTCGAGGCCGACGGCCTGCTGCGCCCCGCGGCATGGATCGAGGAAGAGATCCTGCTGGCGTGGCCGCTGGTGCCGCGCCACGCGGATTGCGAGCCGGCGGCGGCGCCCGAGTTCACCGAAGGCGAACGCGGCGAGAACCCGTTTGCCGTGCTGGAACAACTGAAAAAGGGGGGCGGCCCGGACCGGGACGACCCGTGAAGCGAACGCGGTCGGGGCATTGCCCCCGCCGAACCGTTATACTTGCGCCCGTTTTGATACCGGGCTCACTCCCGTCGCCACGGGAATCTGATCAATCTGGAGATGCATCATGGCTGTTCAGCAACGCCGCAAGACCCGTTCCAAGCGTGACATGCGCCGCTCTCATGACGGGCTGACGGGCGCCACCCTGTCCACCGATCCGACGACCGGCGAGATCCATCGTCGTCACCACGTGACCCCCGATGGCTTCTATCGCGGTCGCCAGGTGATCCAGCAGGACGTCGAAGTCGACGAAGACGAAGATTAAGGTCCGGGTAATGACTGTCCCGGGGCCACGGTTGCGTTTGCACCGTGGCCTTTCCGCGTTTGAATCCGGCTCTGTCCCGGCCGGTCGTCGGACTCGAGCATGACTGCCAGCTTCACCATCGCACTGGACGTGATGGGCGGTGACCACGGCGCCCCCGTCGTACTGCCAGCGGCGCGTCGCGCACTCAAGGTGGCGGACGACTTCCGCCTGCTGCTGGTGGGCGACCAGGACACCATCGAATCGGGCCTCTCCGGCTGGTCCGCTGCCGAACGCGAGCGCGTCGAGATCGTGCACGCCAGTCAGGTCGTGGGCATGGAGGAACTGCCGGCGGTGGCGTTGCGCACCAAACGCGACTCCTCCATGCGCGTGGCCATCGACCAGGTCAAGAACGGCGCGGCCCAGGCCTGTGTCTCCGCCGGCAACACCGGTGGGCTGATGGCCACTGCCCGCTATGTGCTGAAGACCCTTCCCGGTATCGACCGCCCGGCCATTGCCACGGCATTGCCGTCGATGGAAGGGCACACCCACATGCTCGATCTGGGCGCGAACGTGGATGTCGAGGCCGCGCATCTGTACCAGTTCGCGGTGATGGGCTCGGTGCTGGCGAACGCCGTGGACGGCCTGGAGGCCCCGCGCGTGGGGCTGCTCAACATCGGCTCCGAGGCGATCAAGGGCAACGACCGGGTGCGCGAGGCCGGGCGCATGCTGGAGGCATCCAGTCTCAATTACATCGGCTTTGTCGAGGGCAACGACGTCTACTGCGGCGATGTGGACGTGGTCGTCTGCGACGGGTTCGTCGGCAATGTCGCGCTGAAGGTTAGCGAGGGCGTCGCCAAGATGATCTCCTCGAACATGAAGGCCGAATTCCGCGCCTCGCTGTATTCACGTCTGGCTGGACTGTTCGCCCTGCCGGTGCTGCGCCGCCTGCGCCATCGCTTCGATCACCGTCGCTACAACGGGGCCTCGCTGCTGGGCCTGCAGGGCGTGGTCATCAAGAGCCACGGCAGTGCCGACGAACTCGCCTTCGAGCACGCGATCCGCATCGCCCGCATCGAAGCGGAGGCGAACATCTCGCGGCGGATCGACAAGCAGCTGGGCCAGCTCCTCGGGCAGGAGAACAGCGAGTGAAGCATGCACGTATCAGCGGCACCGGCAGCTACCTGCCCGAGCGCATCCTGACCAATGCCGAACTGGAGGCGATGGTCGACACCTCGGATGCCTGGATCCGCGAACGCACTGGCATCCGCGAGCGCCACATCGTGGCGGAGAACGAGGTCACCTCGGACCTGGCGCTGAAGGCCGCGGAACGGGCGCTGGATGCCGCCGGCATTCGGGCCGCCGATCTCGACCTGATCCTGGTGGCGACCACGACTCCCGACCAGATCTTCCCCAGCACGGCGTGCATCCTGCAGGCCAAGCTGGGCGTGGGCGGCTGCCCGGCGTTCGACATCCAGGCGGTGTGCAGCGGTTTTGTGTACGCGCTGGCGACCGCCGACCGCTTCATGCAGAGCGACGAGATCCGGCATGTGCTGGTGGTCGGGGCCGAGACGCTTTCGCGCATCACCGACTATACCGACCGCGGCAATTGCATCCTGTGGGGCGATGGCGCGGGGGCTGTGGTCCTGTCGCGCTCCCCCGACCCGGGCATTATCTCTACCCACCTGCATGCCGACGGCCATCACAAGGGCTTGCTGGAGGTCCCGGGTGGCGTCTCCCAGCCGAATGACAATCCCGATCTGGAATTCATCCGCATGGAGGGCCGCGCGGTCTTCCGGGTCGCGGTGAACACACTGGACCAGATCGTTGACGAGACCCTGGAATACAACGGCATCGACAAGTCCGAACTGGACTGGCTGGTGCCGCATCAGGCGAATATCCGCATCATCCAGGCGACCGCGAAGAAGCTGAACATGTCCATGGACAACGTGGTGGTCACGGTGGACCGCCACGGCAATACCTCGGCCGCCTCGATCCCGCTGGCGCTGGACACCGCCGTACGCGATGGCCGCATCAAGCGGGGCGACCTGATCCTGACCGAGGCCTTCGGCGGCGGCTTCACCTGGGGTTCCGCGCTGATCCGGATGTAGCGCACGCATTAGGCTTGGGCGGGGGCTTCGCCTGCAGGCAGGCTCCCACAGGATTCATGCGGCGGTTCGCCGCAAGACGGGAGTCGACGACATGGGGCGCGAGATCGAACGCAAGTTCCTGCTGGCCAGTGATGCCTGGCGCGAAGGCGTGGTGCGCTCGCAGTACATGCGCCAGGGCTACCTGTGTGGCAACGATCGCGCCTCCATCCGCGTGCGGGTGGACGAGGAGGGGGCCAACCTCAACATCAAGAGCGCGACCCTCGGCGTGGAGCGCGACGAATACCAGTACGACATCCCGGTGGACGAGGCGCATCGCCTGCTGGATACCCTTGCCGGACCGCAGGTGGAAAAGACCCGGTACTGGGTGGACGTCCAGGGCTGGGAGTACGAGATCGACGTGTTCGAAGGCGCCAACGCCGGGCTGATCGTCGCGGAACTGGAGCTCCCGAGCAGCGATGCCGAGTTCCCGCGTCCCGAGTGGCTGGGCGACGAGGTCTCGCACGACCCGCGCTACTACAATACCGAGCTGGCGCGGAACCCCTACCGCGAGTGGCCGGATGCCTCCTGAACCGGGCGCGATCTTTCGCGCGGACTGCCGCGCCTGTCCGCGCCTGGCGGCCTTCCTCGAGGAGGTTCGCGACAAGCATGCCGACTATCATGCCGCCCCGGTGCCCTCGTTCGGGCCGTTGGATGCGCGGCTGCTGATCGTCGGCCTGGCGCCCGGGATGCATGGCGCCAATGCCACCGGGCGCCCGTTCACCGGCGACTACGCGGGCGTCCTGCTGTACGAGACGCTGCACGAGCACGGCTTCGCCAGCGCGCCGGAGAGTACCAGGGCGGACGATGGCCTGGAGCTGATCGACTGCCGCATCACTAACGCGGTCAAATGCCTGCCGCCGCAGAACAAGCCCACCACGGAGGAAATCCGTACCTGTAACGGCTTCCTCGCGGCCGAGATGACGGCCATGCAGCCGCGGGTGATCCTGGCGCTGGGCAAGATCGCGCACGATGCCATCCTCCGGGCCAAGGGCCTGCCGCTGTCCAGCCTGCGCTTTGGCCACGGTGCCGAGCACGAACTGGACGCGAAGACCCGCCTGATCGACTCCTACCACTGCTCGCGCTACAACACGCAGACCCGTCGCCTGACCCCGGCGATGTTCAGCGAGCTGTTCGCTCGTATCCGCAGCCACCTCGGTTAGCCTTCCGGCCCGGAAGGTCTGCCCGGTGCCCTCAGGGCCTGTGTCCGGGGTGGCCACCCGGATCGCCACGCGCCTGCGGCGCTCGCGATGACGCTGTGCTTCCCCTGTCATTGCGAGGCCCCGCAGGGTCGGTGGCAATCGGTCAGTTTACGGGCAGGGCCGAGCTCCCCGCCTACGGGCAATGGAAATGGCGGCAGAAATGCGCCCGGATCTCATCAACGGTTTGTGCGTCGAGCTTCGCGTATTGACGAGTGATCAGACGGCTACTAAGCGTGAAGATCTTGTCGTAGCGAACCCAGCTGGTCTTGGGAAGTGAACCCTCCAACAACATGTTCGGGTTCACTTCTATTGCATGAGTCTGGTTTGGCGACGATGTGACGGCGAGCGCAGCGAAATCGCCGAATCGATCGATCGCGGAAAGGACAAGGACAGGCCGGCGTTTTCGAGTGGTCAGGTCCGAAAAGGGAAAGGGGATGGCAACGATAGCTCCCGGCTCAGCGGTCATCCCAGACCTCGTCCTCGGGGTTTTCCCAGATCGATCCGAGAGCAGTTTCCTGGGCTTTCTTGATGTCTTCGCCGGGCGTGTCACTCAATCCGTGCTTGGATTCCAGATAACCAATGAAATCCAGCACTTCGCGCGAAAGGGGTTCGGGCAGGCGCTTAACCTCTTCATAGATCTGATCGGCGATGTCCATGGTTCGACCCTCTTGGTGCGCCGCCTCGGCTGGCGGAGTGACATTGGAGATTGGCTTGAAGGATATCCCGAACAGGATCGGTCGCGCACGAGGCCTATGCCGGGCGAGGGGGCAGTTCCGGTATCCTGATGCGATCATGAGTACCCCCGAGACCGGATTCGATCACAAGGCCTTTCTGCAGTCGCTGACGCAGTCCCCCGGCGTGTACCAGATGCTGGATGCGTCGGGGGCGGTGCTGTATGTCGGCAAGGCGCGCAACCTGAAGAGTCGGGTGGCGAGCTATTTCCGTGGCAGCGATGACCGCGGCCCGCGCATCCGCTCGATGGTGCGGCAGATCGCGGATATCCGTGTGGCGGTGACGCACACCGAGGCCGAGGCCCTGCTGCTGGAGGCCAACCTGATCAAGCGCCACCGGCCGCGCTATAACGTGCTGCTGCGGGACGACAAGAGCTACCCCTACATCTACGTCTCCAACCAGGAGTACCCGCGGCTGGGGTTCCACCGTGGTGCGCGCAAGAAGGGCGTTCGCTACTTCGGGCCGTACCCCTCGGCCGGAGCCGTGCGCGAGAGCCTGGCGCTGCTGCAGAAGCTGTTCCAGGTGCGCCAGTGCGAGGACAGCGTGTTCGCGCATCGTTCCCGCCCCTGCCTGCAGTACCAGATCGGGCGCTGCACCGCCCCCTGTGTCGGCTACATCGAGCCGGAGGACTACGCCCGCGACGTGGAGGCCTCGGTCAAGTTCCTCGAGGGCAAGAGCGAGGCGGTGGTCGCGGAATTGATGGAGCGCATGGAGGCGGCCTCCGCGCGCCTGGATTTCGAGCACGCGGCGCGCCTGCGCGACCAGATCGCGCGGTTGCGCCAGATCTCCGAGCAGCAGTTCGTCTCCGGCGGCGAGGGCGATGCCGACGTATTCGCGCTGGCGCAGGAGGCGGGGGCCTGCGCGGTGGAGATCTTCTTCGTGCGCAATGGCCAGAATCTCGGCAACAGCGAGCTGTTCCCCAACGTGCCCGAGGCCACGGATACGGACGAGATCATGGCCGCGGTGCTGGCGCAGTACTACGCGGAACGCGAGCCTCCGGCGCGCATCCTGCTTTCGCACGAGCCGCAGGGTGCGGAGGCACTGGAGGCCTTTCTGGCGGAACGTCGTGGCGGGAAGGTCGCGCTGGCGTGGTCGCTGCGCGGCGAGCGGGCCCGCTGGCTGGACATGGCGCGGCGCAACGCCGAGCTGGCGCTGAAGACCCGCATCGCCAGCCAGGCCGGGCAGACCGCGCGGCTGGATGCCCTGACCGCCGAGCTGGGGCTGGAGGAGGCACCCCGGCGCATGGAGTGCTTCGATATCTCGCACACCGGGGGCGAGGGCACCGTGGCCTCCTGCGTGGTGTTCGGGCCGGAGGGGCCGATCAAGTCGGACTACCGCCGCTTCAATATCGAGGGGATCGAGCCGGGCGACGACTATGCGGCCATGCATCAGGCGCTCAGCCGGCGTTTCGCGCGGCTGAAGAAGGGCGAGGGCCAGGAACCGGATATCCTGTTCATCGATGGCGGCAAGGGCCAAGTGACGCAGGCGCTGAATGTGCTGGCGGATCTTGGGCTGGACCACATCAAGGTGGTGGGCGTGGCCAAGGGCGAGGAGCGCAAGCCGGGGATGGAAACCCTGATATTGAGCGGGGTAGAGGCGCCCTCTATACTCCCCGCGCATTCCGGCGCGCTGCATCTGATCCAGCAGATCCGCGACGAGGCCCATCGGTTTGCGATCACCGGACACCGCGCCCGCCGCGCGAAGGCGCGCAAGGAATCGACCCTGGAGGCCATTCCGGGGCTGGGGCCGAAGCGGCGCAGCGCGCTGCTGAAGCACTTCGGCGGACTGCGGGGCGTCAGCCGGGCCGGGGTCGAGGAGCTGACCAAGGTGCCGGGGATCCATCGACGCCTCGCGCAGTCGATCTACGACCAGTTTCACGAGAGTTAAGGAAACACTGATTAATGTGCACGCTCGCGTTGGCACCTCAGGTTTTCCGAGACAAGGCGCGGTGCGCAGCCGGTAGTGGTTCTACCGGCAAGCGTCGCAACGCAGGATCGGGGAACCTGGGGTGCCAACCCCGAAGGGGCTCCGGCGTTGCGGTTTGCTTGTGCAGAATGACTGCACGGTGGTCACTGCGCATTAGACGCACGCAAAAGCGACTCGAGCGCGAGCGTGCACATTAATCAGTGTTTCCTTAAGCTACTGCCATGTTCCCCCAACTGCCCACCTGGCTGACCTGGTCGCGGATCGTAATGATCCCCTTGCTGGTAGCCGTGTTCTATGGCCTGGCGATGCCCCTGGGCGGCGTCCTCGCCGCCATCATCTTCGCCCTGGCGGGGCTGACCGACTGGCTGGATGGCTATCTGGCCCGGCGCTGGAAGGTGACCAGCCGGTTCGGCGCCTTCCTGGACCCGGTCGCGGACAAGCTGATCGTGGCCGCGGCGCTGGTGCTGGTGGTCGATCACAACCCGGGGCTGGGCCTGGCACTGGCCGCGATCGTGATCATCGGGCGCGAGATCGCGATCTCCGCGCTGCGCGAGTGGATGGCGGAGATTGGCGGCAGCGCCAAGGTGGCGGTGTCCTGGGTGGGCAAGGTGAAGACCACGGCCCAGATGGTCGCGATCTTCCTGTTGCTCTGGGCGGAGCCGATCGCCGGGCTCCCCACCTTCGTGATCGGCGAATGGCTGTTGTATCTTGCCGCGGCGCTCACGCTGGTCTCGATGATCCAGTACATGCTGGCTGCCGCGCGAAGCAACTGACGCGCGGCGCGATCCCTTCTCATCGGTGGCCCCGACACCACGGGACAGGCCGCGCCCACCGGGCGATACGGTGCGTTCCGCTGCGCCGGGGTTTGGCGATACACTGCGATGATCGACCACGTGTCGCCCGCGGGAGCGCCCATGCCTGGCCCCCAGCTAGACCTCGACAACATCCAGACGCTGGAGGCGCTTCAGGGGCTGCTTCCCGGCTTCGTCTACCAGCTGCGCAGGGGGCCGGACGGGCGTTTGTCCTATCCCTACGTTGGCGAGCTGGCGGAGCACTGGTTCGGCGTGGACCGGGAGTCACTGAAGGTTGACGGCGCGCCGCTACTGGAATGCATCCATCCGGACGACCGCGAGCGAGTGGTGCGATCCACGATAGCCACCGAGGAACATGGGGCGCACGCGAGCATGGAGTTCCGCATGCGGTGTCGCGGGGGCGGCGAGATGTGGCTGTCCGCCTACGACACCGCACGGCGCCTCGACGATGGCTCCGTGGTCTGGACCGGCTTTGCCACCGAGGTGACCGAGCGCAAGCAACTGGAGGCTTCGCTGCGTCAGAGCGAGGCGAAGTTTCGCGCCTTCGTGGAGACGGCCAGCGACGTCATCTACTCGCTACGCCCCGATGGCGTGCTGAGCTACGTATCGCCCAACTGGACCGAAAACCTGGGGTACCCGATCAGCGATGCCATCGACCACGCCATTGATGAGTACGTCGCGCCGGAGGATCTTCCGGCCTGCTACGCCTTTCTCGAGGGAATCGCCCGTACGGGGCAGAAAGCCTCGGGCATCGAGTATCGAATCCGTCATCAGGATGGGCATTACCGCTGGCACACTAGCAACGTGTCGCCGGTGCTGGACGAGGAGGGTCGCGTGACGGAGTTCCTCGGTATTGCGCGTGACATCACTGATCGCAAGGTAACCGAGGAGCAGATGCAGAGACTGGCTCATTACGACCCGCTCACGGACTTGCCAAATCGCACTCTTTTTTACCAGATCCTTGATCACGAACTGACAGGGGCTCGCCGCGGCGGGCAGCCGGTAGCCCTGATGTTCGTCGACCTCGACGAATTCAAGCCGGTGAATGATCAGTATGGCCACGCGGTTGGGGATCTCCTGTTGCGTGCGGTGGCTCAGCGTCTGGCGGGTGCGATACGCGAAAGCGACGTGGCTGCGCGCATTGCGGGGGACGAGTTCGTGGTGATGCTGCCGCGCTTCCAGTCGGCGCAGGAGAGCCGGGCACAGGCCGCCGTGATTGGCGAGAAGATTCGGGCGGCCCTGGCCGAACCGTTCGACTGCGACGGCGTCGAGGTGCGGATCTCCTGCAGCATCGGGATTGCGCTGTTTCCGCTGGATGCGGCCGACGGACCGGGCTTGTCGCGGGCAGCGGATGCCGCGATGTATGTCGCGAAGAATGCCGGACGCAACCAGGTGGTGGTGTTTGACCGCGCGGTGCATGGCGCCGGGGCGATCGGCTACCGCGGGTATTGACCTGCCGGGAATCTGCGGTAGAATACGCGCCGATAACGAAGAGCGGGAATAGCTCAGCTGGTAGAGCACAACCTTGCCAAGGTTGGGGTCGCGAGTTCGAATCTCGTTTCCCGCTCCAACAGATTCCTGAAACCCCGGTTCCGCCGGGGTTTTCTGTTTCGGCCCGCGCAGATGCCCGTGCGTTCGCGGACCGGAACCCACCCGATACAGGCTGGGTGGCAGAGTGGTTATGCAGCGGACTGCAAATCCGTGTACGCCGGTTCGATTCCGACCCCAGCCTCCATCATTGCAGTAGCTGCAAAAGGCCGCCCCCGGGCGGCCTTTTGCGTGGTCGGGATTGTCCCGCGTGATGACGCCCGGCATGCTCGGGGCACCCCGGGGCGTGCGCGAGGGTCGGCCCGGGAGCCATTCATCAGCGGCGGTCCGTCCGCCCGATCGGGGATCAGGCGATGGACGATCCATCCAGCGGCGGTGCTCATGCCGAAGCGGCACAACTGCAGGCCCGCAAGCGCCTCGTATACCTGGTGGCGCTGGCGGGCGGGGTGGCGATCTTCCTGCTGAGCTGGTCGATCCGCGGCCCTGACGATCCCTTTCTGACCTACCTCTATCCACTATTCGCCGGACTGCTGGCCGGTCTGTGGCTAGCCCTGTGGCGTCGTCCCGGCTGGCTCATGCGGCTGGAACCCTGGATGCTGGGACTGGTCGCCGCGATCGTCCTCGCGCGGCTGGGCTGGCATTTTCATGCCGGGGGATCCCTGGACGACCGCCTTCTGGTCCTGGCTGGTGGCCATTACTGGGCGGTGGGGATTGTGATCCTCGCGGCGTTCGTGATGCTGGATCACCGCGCGGGTCTGCGCGCTGGGCTGGCTATCCTGATCGTTGCGTCGCTCATCGCGCTCGCCGGGGTAATCGGGGAGGCCCTGGACGGTACGCTTGCCACCGAGACGGCGGTCTATCTGTTGCGGGTGCACCTGTTCCTCGGTGTGCTGCTGGTGCTGGCCAGTATTGCCACCTCGATGCGTGACACGGTGAAGGATGCCCTGGTCCGGTCCGAGGCCATGGCGCGGGCCGCGCGCACCGACCCCCTGACCGGACTTGCGAATCGCCGGGCCGCGGAGGCCTTTCTGGACCGCCAGGCCGCGGCCGTGGCGCGTTACGGGCATCCCGTCGCGGTGATCGGCATGGATATCGACCACTTCAAGGCCGTGAACGACGCGCATGGTCACGCCTGTGGCGATGCCGTGATCGAGGGTGTGGCGCGTCGACTGGAGGCCAACCTGCGCGAGCCGGACTTCGTCGCCCGCTGGGGCGGGGAGGAGTTCCTGATCGTGGCGCCGGAGACCTCAGCACACGAGGCGCAGCAGCTGGCCGAGCGCTGCCGGGCGGCCCTGGCTTCCGAGCCGATTGCGGGAGTACCGGTCACCGGTTCGTTCGGGATCACGGTATTCCGCGCGGGGGATACGCTGGACGATGTGCTGGGGCGCGCGGACAACCTGATGTACGCGGCCAAGGCAGCCGGCCGGGATCGCGTGCTGGTGGAATAGGCGCGACTCCGGTGCCGGCGCGCAGCAGGATCAAAGCCGTGGCACTATGCTGGAGGCTATACCGCCCAGGGAGTTCGATTAACGTGTCGGACGAGTATGCAATGCCTCCGGGCGCCGGTCTGACTCGATCCCGTAAACCGGCGCAATGTCGTAGGCCATGGACGGCCCTCGTGGGGGCGGCGGCCGCGTGCTTGCTCGCAATGCTGCCGGCCGGGCAGGCGTTCGCCGAGGCGGAACTGCGGGTAGGCGTGTACGACAACGCGCCCAAGGTCAGCGTGGACGCGCAGGGCGAGGCCGGTGGTCTGTTCGTGCACCTGCTGGACTCCATTGCCCGACGCGAACACTGGCAGATCGAGTATATCCCCTGCGAGTGGGCTCAGTGCCTGCTGGATCTGCGCCAGGGCCGGCTGGACCTGATGCCGGACGTGGCCCTGACCGAGATGCGCGACGAGTTTCTCGACTTTCACCAGATCCCGGTCGTGCAGGGCTGGAGCCAGGTGTACGCCTTCCCGCAATCCGGCTTCAGCAGCCTGGAAGCGCTTGGCTCGCGGCGGCTCGCCGTACTGGAAGGCTCCGTGCAGGAAAGCCATCTGCGACAGGAGCAGATGCGCGATCCGGACCTCGAGTACGAACTGGTCACCTTCACCAGCCTGCCGGCGGTCCTCGCGGCGGTTGGGGAAGGCGAGGCTGTCGCGGCGGTCAGCAACAACTTCTACGGTCGCCAGCATGCCAGGGCCTTCGGCCTGGTGGAGACCCCCATCACCTTCGGCCAGGTGGGCCTTTATTACGCGGCCACGCCGGAGCGGCATGGCGAGTACCTGGCCGTGATCGACGCCTATCTGGAGCAATGGAAGCCCCTGGCGGATTCGCCCTACCAGCGGGCCCTTGCCGAGACCCTGCTGGCGGATGATTCGCCCGGGTTGCCGGGCTGGGTCCGCTGGGCGTTGTTTTCCGCGCTGGGCCTGGTGCTGCTCCTGGCGGTCGCGGGACTGCTGTTGCGCTGGCAGGTGCGTCTACGTACCCGGGAGCTGGCGGCCGCCAACCAGCGGCTGGAGCATGTGATCGACAGCGGCCCGACGGTGATCTATCAGCTCGCCTCCTCGGATCTCACGCCACAGTGGGTGAGTCCCAACATTCAGCGTCTGTTCGGGGTTGATCCGGCTGCCGCGCTGCGCCCCGGCTGGTGGGAACAGCAACTGCACCCCGAGGATCGGGTCGGTGCCCTGCAGGAGAATCAGCGGCTGCTGACCGACGGCGAGGTGGTGCGCGAATTCCGGCTGTTTGATGGCTGGGGCAAGCTGCGCCACGTGCGCGACGAGATGCGGCTGGTCCCCGGCGCGAGCGGTCGGGGCGAGCAGGAAATCGTCGGCGCCTGGACCGATCTGACCGACAGCATCGAGCAGAAGGAGCAGCTGCGCCAGATCTCGCACTTCGATACCCGTACCGGGCTGCCGAACCGAACGCTGCTGCAGGATCGCCTCGGGCACACGGTGGAGCGCGCGATGGCCGATGGCGAGGCGCGCTGGGTGGTGCTGCTGGACCTCGACCGCTTCCGCAACGTCAACGAGACCCTGGGGACCTCGGCGGGCGATACCGTCTTGCAGGGGATCGCGCAACGCCTGGGCCAGACGCTGACACCCCAGGACACCATCGCGCGCGTCGGCGCGGACGAATTCTGCCTGATTGTGGAGACCCCGGAACACGACGGTCTGGAAGCCTTCATGCAGACCCTGCTGGATACCCTGCGCGCCCCCTTCGAGACCTCGGGGCGCAGCCTGGTTCTCACCGTGAGCGCGGGGGTGGCCTGCTTCCCGGGCGACGGCCAGACCCGGGAGGAGCTGCTGACCGCGGCCGAACTGGCCATGCAGGCGGCGCGGGCCCGTGGCGGTGACGGCTGGTGCGCTTACACCCCGGAGATGGGCGCCCTGACGGAGCACCGACTGTTTCTGGAAAACGACCTGCGCCAGGCCATCGCCAACGAGGAATTCGTGCTCCACTTCCAGCCCCAGTTCGACCTCGCCAGTGGCGAGTGTGTGGGGGTGGAGAGCCTGGTCCGCTGGAACCATCCGCGCCGCGGCATGGTATCCCCCGCGGAGTTCATCCCGCTGGCGGAGGAGACGGGGCTGATCGTATCGATCGACCGCTGGGTGCTGGAAGCGGCCTGTCGCCAGCTCGCCATCTGGGACACGGCGGGCCGACACATCCCCATGATGGCCGTGAACCTCTCGGCACGCGAGCTCCATGACGAGGCGCTGGTTGCGACCGTGCGCGAGACCCTCGAGCGCCACGGCATCGCCCCGGAACGTCTCGAGGTAGAACTGACCGAAACCATGATCATGGAAGACCCGGAACGGGCCCTGGCGATCCTGCGCCGCCTGGACAGCCTGGGGGTCCGACTGGCCATGGACGACTTCGGCTCCGGCTACTCCAACCTGGCGCACCTGCGCCGCCTGCCGCTGCATCGCCTGAAGGTCGACCAGTCCCTGGTGCGCGACATCGGCCACTCTCGCCACAACGAATCCATCATCCGCGCCATCATCGCACTGGCCGCCGCCCTGGAACTGGACCTGATCGCCGAAGGCGTGGAGGAAGAACCCCAGCGCAGCTTCCTGCTGCGCGAAGGCTGCGCCACCGGCCAGGGCTACCTCCTCGGCCGACCCGCCCCCGCCAACCAATTGTTCCAGACCTGACGCGCGGACTGCGCATCGAGCCACACGCTTCACCTGGCCCGCCCGACCGAAGCGGCAACGCCACGCCATGTAGGAGCGGCCTCGGCCGCGAAGCCCCTGCCCGCGTGAGCATCACCCCGACCCTCTGGAGCGACCCACGGCCCACGATCGAGAGTAGCTGGACCCTCGTGGGTGGCTGCCGCGATTTCGGCGAAATGGAAAAATATTCCATCAAAAACTACCGCTAAGAGATCGAAATCGACCGCTCATGGAAATGTTCGCCACGCGGCTGGAAATCCACATCGGTTCTGGTAGCTTGTGCCTCGGGGCAAGGAAGCCCCAAAAGGGTCGTCCAGGAAGGGAATCCGGGGCGGCCCTTTCTCGTTCTAGTAGTGTGCTGAGTTGTGTGCAGAAGCTGGCAGGAGGTGAGCGGCCATGGTATTCGGGTTGGTTAGCGACCACCTGAACCCCTCAAGGAGGGCGAGACCATGACCACTCACAAGAGCCAGGCTACTGCGGATCGCACGTCACTGCGAGCGCTTTTGGGGACAGACGAGGAACTGATGCGCACGCTGGTGCGCGAGGCGGTCCAGCAGGTCCTGGAGGCCGAGATGAGCGACCAGCTCCAGGCGGCGCCGGGCGAGCGCACCGAGGGCCGCCTGGGTTACCGGGC
>NZ_KB897928.1:0-235173 GCF_000377285.1 Thioalkalivibrio sp. ALE25
CTGAGCTGGTCTAATTTCCGTGGACACCTCGTTAGGTGGGACGATACCCCCTGGACGAGGAGAACAACCATGGCACGCAAGCGCCGAAGTTTTTCAAGCGAATACAAGGAGCGCGTGGCCCGGATGGTGGTCGATGACGGTCTGGAGGTCTCGGTCGTATGCCGGGATCAGGATCTAGGCGAGACGGCCGTTCGCCGCTGGGTCGATCAGCTCAAGGCGGAGCGCACGGGGCAACCGGGCGAGGGTCGGCCGCTGACGGCGGAACAACAAAGGATTCGCCAGCTCGAGGAGGAGAACCGGCGGTTGAAGGAGGACAAGGAGCTGTTAAAAAAAGCGTCGGCCTTCTTCGCCCGGGAACTGAAGTGATGCATCGCTGCATCACGCGGTTGAGCGGAGAAGGCCCTGTCCATCGTCTTTGTCGGCTGCTGGGAGTGAGCCGGGCCGGCTATTACGAGGCGCGGGCACGGGCCGAACGCCCAAGCGTGCCCTGCGCCGCTGGCGCTCACCTTGAGCGGGTGTTCGCGGCTTCCGGGCGAACCTACGGCAGCCGGCGTTTGGCAAAAGCCTTACAGGCGGATGGCACCGTCGTGGGCCGTTACCGGGTGCGGACGCTGATGCGCGAGCGCGGCCTGCGGCCCGTCTGGCGGCGGCGCTTCGTGACCACCACGCAACGCGACGACAGGGCCCCTGTCGCCGAAAACCACCTCAACCGCGAGTTCACCCCGGCCGGACCGAACCAGGCATGGGCGTCCGACATCACCTATATCCCAACCGCCACCGGCTGGAGCTACCTGGCGGTCATCCTCGACCTGTACTCGCGCAAGGTCATCGGTTGGGCCCTCGATCGGCAGATGCCGGCGAGCCTGACCTGCGAGGCGCTGCGCATGGCGCTGGAGCAGCGCCAACCGGAGCCGGGACTGCTGCTGCACTCCGACCAGGGTTGCCAATACACCAGCGCCGCCTGGCGGCGGCTACTGGCCCGGCACCAGATCCAGGCGAGCATGAGCCGCCGGGGTAACTGCTGGGACAATGCCGTCGTCGAGCGCTTCTTCCTGAGCCTCAAGACGGAACGCGTCTGGCAGCGCCGCTACGCAAACCACGGCGAGGCGCGGCGGGATATCACGGACTACATCGCTCGGTTCTACAACACCGTTCGCATCCACTCGACGCTGGGCTACCTGCCTCCCAGCATCTACGAGCAACCAACGGCAGCCAATCCACCTAACGCGGTGTCCGAAATCACTTGACCACCACATTCTCCTGCGGCGAGCTCTACCCCGTCACGCGCCCCCTTGCACCACATAGGGCAAGACGGTATCTACCGGGGCTCGTTCGTATCCCGAGCCGGTCGTCATCCCCGAACCCGCGTAGCGGTTATCCGGGATCTCCGGCGCCGGGTTAGAACCTCGTTATTGCGATCCCGGCTCTTCGCTACGCTCGGCTGGGATGACTGCGAGAGAACCGGAAGAAGGTGGGTGTCCTCTTTCTTTCAGTCCCTGGCCTGGAAAATCATGTGCTTGCATGGGGTCAGACCTTGCCGTTTGGACCTTGCCTTTTGCCTCTCCCTTGATTCGTGGGCAAAAGACAAGGTCTGACCCCTAGTTGACGTGACCCGCTATTGTTTAGCCAACCTTCGCGAGCATCTCGTCCAAAACCGCTTGGCGCTTGAGGCGATCGTTTGTTATCTCCCCTAAACTCTCAATTATTTCCACTGCTTGTGTGAATACAGCTGTTCCATCCGCGCTATGGTGCTTGAATGTGTCGATGATTTTCTGAGCGTAACCTTCCATTTTTCGAGCCCCAAGCGGAGGCGCCTCCCTTCCGGAGACTATTGCTGCCACCAAAGGAAGAATGTGCCACTTAAATCGACGCATATTCTGCGGAATCGTGTTATTTGAAGTAAGAAGGTGAAAGCGGTAAAGGGCCAGTGCGCTAGCGTAATAAATTATTTCTCTGTTTTCCTCACTGAAGATTCGCTGACCAAATTCTTCATACATCCGTTTTGGATACTTAAATGACAGATCAGGGCGTCTGCAGAACATTGCACACACACACTTTGCGGCGCTAGGAGTCATGGGGTCAGACCTTGCCTTTTGCCTCTCCCTTGATGCGGGGCTAAAGGCAAGGTCTGACCCCAAAGTCCTTTTATTTCTCCACGTTCTGGCGAAGAAGATCCTTGACCAAGGCCTCTTGCAGCTCCGCCTGCCGCACAGGCGAGGGCATGCCGTACCAGTCGCCGCGGTAGCTACGCGACCACTCCCCATGGCCGTTCACCTTCACCTCGCCATAGATGCTCTTTGACTCGATGATGACCAGCCCATAGGGGTGCACCACCAGATGATCGACCTGTGCGCGCTCCCCGTTATGCTCGATGCGCAGATCGTTGATGATCCGCACAGTCTCATCGTCGCCAAACTCGCGCCGCAGGTAGAACGCGACATCCTGTTCCTGCTGGTGCCCGGCCTTTGAGCGTTCATCCTGGCCGTTTGGGCCGTCCTTCTCCTTAAGAATCATCGAATCTCCTGAGTTGAGTCGTACAGCCTCTCCGTCGCCGCCCTACACGATTTCCGCCAGGCGCCCCCAGCGGCCGATTTCAGCGTCAAAATGGGCGCCTTAAGGCGTTGAACAAGCCTTCAGGGGGCGTTAATCGTCTGCAATACCGATAGTTACCGTGGTCCGACCCCGTTATCCGTCTGCAGTGGTCCGACCCGGTCATGCGTGGTCCGGCCCCGTTATGGCCTCATCGCCTGGAGCCGAGGGTTAGGTTGCCCCATGAGTTCGCAGCCGCGCCTCAGAAGCCCGTCCTTCAAGTTGGGCCAGAGCTTTCTGCACGCGATCAAATATCGCGCGATCAAATCCCGATTGGTCCTTGAACTTCTTTACGGCTGCTTTTGCTTCTGCCTTTGATAACTGAAACTGAACGTTAGCTTCGCCCTTCCAACTAAGCACCACTGAAAACATATCTTCTTCATTCCAGCTCACGTCAATTTGGGGAAAACCAGAAAAGGAAAAGCGGTTCACGCGCAAATCATGAATCGCCGCCTCCGCGACGGCCCCCGCGAGCTCACAGCTGGAAAAACCTAAGTTAGGAAAAGATGCCATAACTGCCTCCTGACAATATAACGCCTCAATAACCGGCGGCGGTAACGGAGCGAAGCGCAGTGTAACCCGTCCGGGGCCGAGAAGAAGATGGAGGTCCTCTTTCTTAGCTTCTTTTGCAAGACTCCCAGAAAATAAGTCTGTCCCCATTTTCGCGCATTAATCATCTTTTTCTTCTAATCGCTTCACTTCCCTCTCCAGCCTCCTGATATCTTTGAATCGATCCCGAAGGCTATTTTTCTCTGTGGCGGCCGGCGCCTGCTCTGCGTCTTGTTCATCATTTTCAGGCATAACAAAATCGATCTCTCCTCCTTTTTCTATGAAGTCGAAAAGTTTTCTTATCGAACTTGTCAATTCAGCAACCTTATCCCCTTCCGCGCCAGAATCTATGCCGAGCTCCCTAATAGTGGCCCCAGCTATTTCCTCGACAGCTTTTTCCTTGTGCTTCTGTGCTGCTCTTTCCAAGGCCTCCTCTGCTTCCCTATTATTAATTTCAAGCTCCCGCACCTCCTGCGCTTTTCGCTTTATATCATAATACCTTTCCACCACTTTAAGAGACTGCAATAGAATACCGCTTATAGTCGTCGCAATCCCGTACACGGTTAGCAGCGAGATTATTATCGACCCCTTGCTCGCCCCAGTAACAGATAAAGCCTCTGGGGACTGATTGTGAGCCATCGATACACCTCGAGCTATATCCCACCAAGTCTTACTCCAATCTCTTAGATCGGTAATATTTCTAACACTCGCGTCGCCGGAAAAATGCACCCGGAGAAGAACCTGACCCTCAACAACAGTAACACCTTCCGACCCAACGATCTTCTCGAGAAGTTCGTTCTGCTGCTTTACCCACTGGACCCCTTCGCTTATTTCGGTCGAACACTGCTTGATACCCTGAGCCGCACTGGCTATATCAAGAGAATTTCTAAATAGAATCCCTTCGACCCTATTAACCCCATCTTTGCCAATATTTTGAGCGACCCCCAGCTTCTCTAGAATATCTATTTGACCTAATGAAAGCTCCTCCAATGGCACCGTATGTATTGCATCAATCAACGTATCCCTTTGTTTCTGAAATGGTTGCTTCTGCTGGTTTGACTGAGCATTCTGAATCAGAATCTTTTGCAGCTGCTGGTATTTTTGAGGGATGCCGGTTTCGACTATTTCGTTATTAACCCAATCGGTAAGCTCATAAAGCTCTTCTACTTCCATTAGTGCTCCTTTTTCGCGTTAACCTTCACGAGGCCTGACTAGCCCCACCCTCTTTTATGAGGTTTAGCATTTGCTTCATTCAATTTCACAAAACTTCACTAGCTTCACGCCCAGGCGGGCAACGCCAATAACTCTGACCAGTTTATTTTTAAAACGGGTTGTGCCGCGCGTGGTTTGTGCGGTCGGCGACTTAGTCACGCCCGACAGACGTTCGTTGGCGTAGTCATTGGTCATATCAGGCGCCAGTGGTCGTTGTCGGTGGTGGCCTGGCCGAGGATTTGGAGGGCGGCGAGGACTTGGGTGATCGACTTTGTGGGTTTGCGCTTGAAGTGGGTGGCCAGGGCTTCCGGGGTCTGGGGGCCGATGGTGAGGAGGCGGCGGACGGCTTCGACCTGGTCGGGCATGGATTTGGGCCAGGTGGGCTTTTTGGCGGGTTCGGTCGGGGTATCGGCGGCGGCCTCGGGTTTGGCTTCCAGGGTGGCGGTGGTCTGGGTGGCTTCGGGGGCCTGGTAGTCGGGGCGGAGCCAGCGGATGTGGCCCTGGGCTTCTTCGGCGGCGCGCTCCGCGTTGAGTGCGACGAGGCGGCCGAGTAGTTCTTCTTCGGCTTCGGCCTGGTCAGCGGGTTTGTCCGGCAGCGGGGTGGTGGCGCCGGGGCGGCCGACGAGGCGGTCGGCGAGGTCGTTCCAGCCGTAGGCGTCGAAGACGGCGCGGTCGAGGTTGTCGTGGAGCTCGCGCAGGAGGGAGACGAGGCCCTGTTCGTGCGTGGTGCGTTCCTTGGCGGTCAGCGGTTCTTCGGCGCGCAGTTTTTCCAGCACGTTGTACATGCCGGTGAGGGTGAGGTCCGGGTGTTCGGCCTGGCGTGCTTTGCGGTGGGCGTCGATGCGTTCGGCGAGGTCGCCGATGGTGGTGGCCTGCTGATCGTCGAGTTCCGGGAAGGGGAAGGTCTCGAAGCAGCGGGTCTTGTTGTAGCGAACGTCGCCAACGTACGCGCCCAAGGAGCCGCCGTTAGCGTTGGCCCAGCGAAAGTGTGTCCGGCTGGAAAGAACCCCTAGGTGATAGGGATTGCTTGTGGCAATACAGACAACCATATGGTCTGCAACATAGGATGAGGGTATGAACTGAAAGACACGATGCTTGGCGGTTTCGGTTGTGCCGATGAACCGGTCAAGGTTTTCGGTCGCTTGTCGTAATTTGGGGCGCTCCCATCCGAAACGCCACCAGAGGATTCTGATCGATTCCCTTCGGTTTTGGTCTCGTTCGGGTTTTACCCGGTCGAGAAGATGCTGAAAAGCGACCGGGTTTGCCTCCCTTGCCTGCTCCTCATTCATTCCTGAAAAGTCAATAACGTATCTTTCTCTAGGGGCTTGTAGTAGATCTTTTCCACCTAGGTAAGGGCGGATCACGGACGTACCGTGCTGGCGGTATTTCTGAGCCGTTGTTGGGTCGAGGACAAAGCCAGACCCGTGTAAAGCGGAGCCCATTCCGCTAACGCCGCGGGATGCGGATAGGGCGGTAGCGTGACCGACATTGGCGCCGATGCGAAGATTAGAGAAGACTTTCCCACGAAGGCTTTCGAGAGTTACCTGAGCGTAGTCGGAGCTGTATGCTTTCTCCGACCGAACGCGCTTGATATCACCATCGTTATTACCAGCCTCTGCGACTGTCATACTGATCCTGACGGCGGCCCCATCTGCAGAGTCCACCCATGGGTGATCCGGAATGGCAAAAATGATGGAGAGGGGTTTTTGGGCAGAGAGGTGTGGATCGATTACCCGACGATTGAATGACTGACCGATGCTGTTTGTCGTGATGAAACCGAAGCGCAGGATGTCCCCTTTGCGCACCTTTTCAGCGGCGAGTTGCCACCAATACATGACGAAGTCGGCCGAGTTCGGCACATCTTTCTTGTACGTTGCCCTGAGCGCATCGACGTAGCCATCGCCCAAGGCTGACCTCATGCGTTTGGTGCCGATGAAGGGCGGGTTGCCGACGATGTAGTCGGCTTCGGGCCAATCCGCCTTGGTCGGGTTGATGTAGCGGTAAACGGTGGTGCGGGCGGTCTCGTCGGGGATGAGTTCGCCGGTGACGGGGCTTTTCTTGTAGCTGATGCCGTCCCAGATGGTCACGGGCTGGCCGTGGTCGTCGGTCATGGGTTCGCGGGCATCAAAGTCGATCAGCGCGTCGCGGCATTCGATGTTGTGGAAGTCGCGCAGGATGGGTTCGGGCAGGCTGAGGCGGCCGTGCAGGCGGTAGTGCCATTGCAGGTAGCCGATCCACAGCACGATTTCGGCGATGGCGGTGGCGCGCGGGTTGATCTCCAGCCCGAGGAATTGGTGCGGGTCGACGGTGAGGCCTTCGGTGTCGAAGGTGGCCTGGCCGGCGCTCAGGTCGCGGATGAGGTTGAGCACTTCGCCTTCGAGGCGCTTGAGGTGTTCCATCGCGACGTAGAGGAAGTTGCCCGAGCCGCAGGCGGGG
Source organism: Thioalkalivibrio sp. ALE25 (assembly GCF_000377285.1). Classification (NCBI taxonomy): domain Bacteria; kingdom Pseudomonadati; phylum Pseudomonadota; class Gammaproteobacteria; order Chromatiales; family Ectothiorhodospiraceae; genus Thioalkalivibrio; species Thioalkalivibrio sp. ALE25. The sequence goes on from NZ_KB897928.1 coordinate 6,787, forward strand.
TCGAGCACGCGCGTTTCGCACAGTCGGTGGTGGAAGCGGCGCAGCTCGTCCAGGGCCTTGTCGGGCTTGTTCTGTTGCAGCCAGGCCTCGGCGGCGACCTGCACGGTGTTCCATTCGGCGCGCAGGGGCTCGATGAGCGTGGGCATGACCAGGCGTTCCACGTAGGCGCGCGGGGTGTAGTGGGCGCCGAGCTTGTGGCGTTCGCGCGGGTCCAGCGCGCGTTCCAGCAGGGTGCCGAAGATGGCGGGTTCGACGAAGCGCCAGTCGGCCTTGCCGGCCTGGATGAGCAGGCCGATCTGGTCGGCGGTGAGCGGGATGGGGTCGATGTTCTGGAACAGGCCGCCGTTGAAGCGCTGCAGCTTGTGCATCAGCTGGCCTTCATAGCCGCCGGTGTTCATCGTCTCCCACAGCGAGCGCATGGCGTCGGGGAAGTGCTCGGGGTTCTGCTGCAGGCGCTCGAGCAGGGCGGTGAAGCTGCCCTTGGGCAGGAGTTCGACGTCCTCGCTGAACATGGTGAACAGGCAGCGCTTGAGGAAGTGGGCGACGCGCTCGACATCAAAGCCCTGCTGTTCCAGGGATTTGGCGAGTTCGGCCAGGCGCGCGCTGACCTCGCGGGTGACGCGGGCGGCGTGCTTGCTGGCGTCGAGCTGGTCGGGCGCCAGCCACAGATGGTGCAGGCGTTGCTGGATCTCGGGGTCGCGCAGGTCTTCCAGGCGGATGCGGTGGCGGCTCGGGTCCGGGTAGGGGACGTAGGTGCCGCCGGAGCGGGAGAACTCGGAGTAGAGCTCCAGGCTGCGGCCGACATCGGTAACCACGATGAACGGCGGGCGGCCTTCGTCTTGCGGCAGGGCGCGCACGTACTGGTCGGCCTGGTTCTGCGCGGCGAGCATGGCCTTGTCCCAGCCCTGGGTGTGCAGGCCCTTGCCGGTCTGCTTGGCCTCCAGCACGAAGCAGCCGCGGCGGTAGAGGTCGATGTAGCCGCGGTTCTCGCTGCCGTCCGGGTTGCGGATGGTGACGCGGCGTTCGAACACGTAGGCGTTGTCGGCGGTGTCGTCGCTGGCCGGGTCGGGCTGGGGCAGGTCCAGCAGCGCGCACAGCTCGGTGAGGAAGAGCTGGTAGTTGGCGCGCTCGCTGCCGCCGGCCTCCTGCCAGCGGTCGAGGAAGGCCTCGACCTGGTCCGGCGGGGCAATGGGGGCGGGGCCGGATTCTTCGGCGTGGGCCGGGCGGGCCGCGAGTCCATCCATGTGACGCATGTCCGTTTACGTGTTGGGCCTGACCTTACCGATTCTGTTGGCGATTGTCCTGTGGGGTGCGGCCCTTGGGTGAGCTGTGTAGTGCCGTGGTGGGTTCGTGCGTGGGAGATCTCGGCTCTTCGCTTCGCTGCGGGCGGGATGACGAGCGGGTGCTGCGGGCGGGATGACGGTGTGTGGTGGGGCACAAATTGTGGGAGTGTGCTGTGGGAGCGTGCTTGCACGCGAAGCCTTTGACTGTGTCTGGCTTTGGCAGGGGCTTCGCCTGCAAGCAGGCTCCCACAAGGGGAGGCGGGCTGGTCGGGTAATTTCTTCGGGTGGGGTTAATGGGTTGGGAGGCAGTCGGGTAGGGATTGTTCGAGCGAGTGGGGGGTGATGCCGAGGTCGGCGAAGGTGCCGAGGGTGGGGTTGGCGATGTTGTCCTGTTGCATCAGGTAGAGCTGGTCGCGGGTCAGGGGTGGGTTGGGGAGCAGTGAGCCGAGGGCGGCCAGGGCGTGCCAGACGGTAAATGGTATGGGCAGCATGGGGCGTTTGCGGCTCAGGTGCGTGAGGACCAGGGCCACGATCTGGCGGTAAGTGAGGATGTCCGGGCCGCCGAGTTCGTAGATGGGGTGTGTGGGCGGCTCGTCTGCGCACAGGCGTGCGAGGGCGCGGGCGATGTCGCTGACGTGTACCGGTTGCAGGCGGGTGGTGCCGCGGCCGAACAGGGGGATGACCGGCAGGGGCGCGAGGCCGGCCAGGTTGCGCAGGAAGGCGTCGCCCGGGCCGAAGAGGACGCTGGGGCGCACGATGACGGCGTTGGGGAATTCGTGCAGGACAGCGGCTTCGCCTTGCGCTCGGGCACGGATGTACGACGATGGCGAGCGGCTGTCGGCGCCGATGCCCGAGATCTGCACGACGCGCTCCAGGCCCGCGTTCCGGGCGGCGCGGGCGAGGCGCGCGGCGCCTTCGACGTGGATGGTGGTGAAGCGCAGGTTGCGTTGCTCCACGTACAGGCTGACGGCGTTGATAACGCCCCTGGCATCTTCCACGGCGCGGGCGACATCGGCATCGTCCCGGATGTCGGCGCGGCAGTGCTCCACTCGGGGGTGATTTTGCAGAGAATCGGGTAGTACCAGGCGGCGCGAGGCGATGCGCACGGTGTGCCCGGCGTCGAGCAGTTCGTGCACCGTGGCGCGGCCGAGAAAGCCGGTGCCGCCGAATACCGTGATGCGCTTCGGGTGCATGGTGAGCCCCTTGGTTCAAGTTCGCCGGGCGGTATGACTGAGCGACGGCTTGTCGCGCAGACTGGCCGGGTCAGCGGCGCCGTGTTGCCCCTGGGAAAGCCGGACGGCGATGCGTTGCGATGGGCTTTGACAGGGGGCGGGGAGTCGGTACAATACGCGGCTCGAAGACGACAGGCGCGTAGCTCAGCTGGTTGAGCACTACCTTGACATAGTAGTCCGCGTCCTCAGGCCCTCCCTCGAAATTCCCATATTCAAGGCCTTACGAGGCATCTGAAGTCATCCCAGATCCCCTGTTGGGCTCAAAACGTCTCTAATTGTGTCTCAAGACAAGATCCCTAGTCTGTGCCGATGTGGCACTCTAGAGTGAACACCACTCAGCACAGACCACCCCATGCCACCAAGACGCAAGCCTGAATGGAAGCAGGTGCCCTTCGGCAGCATCGTTGTTCCACCGAATAGCCCTCAAGCGCGACTCCCAGAAGCATCCATCAGGGTCGCGATCCAGAAGCTTTCGCCACACCTTTCGACGCTCGAGTTACTCCATCCGATAGTCGTTGACCAGACGGATATGAGCCTTTGTGGTGGTCATCGAACCTACCGAATTATCCGCGCATTGGCAGACGATCCAGGGCGTCTTACGTGGGTCGTATCGACGTCGTTCCAGAACACCGAGATGGTCGCGGTATTGGACGAATTGGTGTGTCCGCTCTTGGGCTCACCAACTGACGAAGAGACGATTTCCCGATACCTAAAGGCTGCGGATCAGAACGAGAAATGGCTGCGTTTTATGTGGGTTGATCCCACACGGGAGGGGATCGCGGATTTCTTGGGGGTAAGCAGACAGACGGTGCAGCGGGTGGTCAAAAAAGGGGGCGAAGCAGGTGGCTGAGGCCTCAATCTATTCATCGGTCTGCAAACTCCTAGGTCCCGATCTGTGCCGCTTGCAGGAGAGTTTTAAGGAAGATCTGCAATTGCCCGAAGGTTGTGAAGGGCTATTGCTGATTGCTGAAAATCTCGTCGATCTTGAGCCCAAGCTGTCCGTATTGGAGGAGGGCTGGGGACACCGAACAGAGCAGATTGTTCGATGGGCTAGAGAGGTGGACAACCTCAAAAATAACGAAATTCTCCGGGTCGGTTTCTCGGAACTCTTCTACGGGCATGTTGAGCGCGATCGTATCCGCCCACCCTTGCACGGCGTGTATACGAAACATGGCATTTGGGCCGCGATGTGGTTTCGTTTTTGGGATCCGCATTCGCGAACTGATCGGGGGGATACGTATGGTTGGTTGCAAGCTCAAGCCCTCATCGCATCGATCTTAGTTCGACGGCGATTCGACCTTCCAAAAAAACTGTTGGATGATCGCCGTTGCCAGGCGGGTCGGTTGATCAGGAACCTTCATGATCAGCGTACTGAGTGGCTTCTAGACCGCTTGAAGGAGTCTTGTCAGCATCCTCGGGAGTTGATGGAATCGCTGAAATACCAAGGCGAGCAAATTGGTCCGGATTGGCAGGATCCAAGGGCAATGGAGCCGGTAAAGGGGAAACGGCGCGGTCAGTATCGATCATTGCCGGCGGATCTGAAAGCGTTCGGCGATCTGCTTTCGATTGCGTACAGATTTACGGACGATCGATCTGACGGGGACTCGAAGGCGCCTCAGAAGCGAACGCAAAATGGGCGCCTTCCAGCCCAGTTTCTGTACTCCCACCATGCGATGTACTGGTCCATCCTCAAGCGCATAGAGGATGTGCAACTGTGGAAAGAATCAGGGATCGAGCTGGGGTTCTACGTTCCGAGTGGCGAAGCTCGAAAGGAACTGCTCGATGCGGACATAGATCCTGCGGAGTTCGGGGATCCGGAAGGCGCCGCGATTGCGATTGAAGATGTACTGGGGTTCGACCCGGACATGTCGGATCTGGGTGCATTGCCCCACCTTTCGACAGTGTTCGCCAAGGCGGCGCACAGAGGCCGCCATATCGCGGTCCAAAATCAGCGACTCCGAATCGCTCGGTCGCGACCTAGGCTCCAGGAGATCAAGCGCCTCGTTAGCGGTCTGAACGATGTTTACAGGATGGCGAGCTCCAGCCAACTGCCCGACGAAATTTCCGCGTCTGAGCGCGAAAAGCTTTGTCGCACGGTGGAGTTCGCCGCGGCGTGCCTGGTCACAGGCACGCCGGCCCAGGCTGTGAGGAATGCGCGAATTCTCGTGGAGGCTGATATAGGGCAACCGCCGAGCGAACTCAATATCGACCTGGCGTCTGGAGTATGGGTTCGTAGCTACGAAGGACCGGAACGCAGGAAGGTTCGAGAGGACGTCGCGAGTGAGATGATTCCGAGCACACAAAAGGTTTTGATCCCGGATGTCTGGGGCCTTCTTCGATGGAAGAACGGGACGGCGATTGGCGAAAAGCCGTTCGCCATGCACCAACTGGATACGTACACCGACGTATGGGATCGCCGGGTTCGTCCTCTGCTCAAGCGGATGGGTGTGTCGGACCGTCACCAGACATTTGACGGTATTGCGGCGGTGTTGCCGGCCTGGTTCAGAGGCCTGGAAGAGGGTGAGCATGTCAGCGCCTCGATGTTATTCGGACAGAAAGATCCGCTCGCGGCTACGCACCAGTTCTACACCGCCGTTAACCGGGAGAAGCTCGCGCAGAGGTTTCAAGAGGTCCTGGATGACCTGGGTGCCGCTATCGCACTTCCAACAGTCGATCAACGGAATGACGCTGTTCTGGCTCGATGCCCGGCGGCTTCATGTACAAAGGCGACGATTGACCCTAAAAAGAAAACCTGGGTTGGGGATGATCGGACGCCACGCATCACGCCGATGGCCGATTTTCTGCAGGAAGTCCGCGACCGGATCGTGGCCGCGCACGTTGGATCTGCGTATACGCTCCATAACCGGCTCGCCCTTTATACGGCATTGGCGTTGGTTCTCGTAACGGGGGCCCGCGCCATCCGTACCCCCATCCCAGATCTCACTGCGATCCATGGGCCAACCCGAACGCTCTGCCTGCAAGAGAAGGACCGTGGTGACGGTTTGCACGCTCGTCTCGCTCTGATGCCGCAACGGGTGTACGACCAGGTACAGATCTATCTCACCTGGCTGCAACGGAGCTTTCTTTCGGGTTCGTTGGACATGCCAACGGTGCTTCAACTCAAGGCGACCAAAAGCCGGGATCGGAGCCGCTACGGGGCGGAAGGCTTTCTGCTGGACCTTAGGAAATCCCTCTATTTCTGGGAGGAGGTAGCGAGGGACGAGTGGCGTCCGGTGGAGATGACCGGGAAAAGCCTGCAACAGCAGTGCGAGCAAGTGAGCAAGAATTCGTGGCCTATTGAGAACCAGGCGCGCCATTTTCATCGGACCTATCTGACGTGGTTGGATGTGCCCTCGACGGTCATTAACACGATGATGGGGCATTGGCACTACGGCGAGGAGCCCTGGACCGCCTACTCGGCAATGGATCCGGTGCGGTTACGGAATGAAGTTGAACCGATTTTGGACCAGATGCTGGACCACCTGAAATTCGAGGTTGTCCGGATCTGATGTCTGACGCCCCGGAAACCCAGCAGGTCTGTTCGCTCTGGCGTCACCTTGTGGAGCCGATGGAAGACCTGTTAGCCCACAGGGATCATCTCTGGTGCGTTCGCGACGATCTTTCGCGGGATACCGGTTCGGCGCTTGGCAGAGTCATTTCGGCCATCGAAAAGCATCACCCGGAGGTCCTTAGGCGAGACCGGATTCCCAGGTCGGTCTGGTCCCGTGAACAGTTTGTGGCCCTGATGGACACGGTCCGTCGAGCGGCCCCGCGGGGGTTCTCTTTTCGAGCACGCTGGCGGGTAGCCGAAGTGCTCGATGCCGGTAATCGATTGGGTGTGTGGAAGATCCCACTGTATGACATTCCAGCTCCGATCCCACCGCCCGGGAGACCGACTTTTCGCCCTGATAGCTTCGAGCGCATGGTTCAGTACGAGCCGTTGTATGCGCGTTTCGTGGAGGGGTTGGGAGCCGATGTTGGGGACCTCGATGATGGACGCATGGCTTGGGGGCAGATTCTCGGTTCGTTCCTCTTGTTCGGGGGGCTGGTGCAGCCAGCGTGGCTTGCCGCGGTCCCGAATTCGCTCAAACATGCCCCGGCGCATTTGCATTGGCTGGATATCGAGCGGTCATTGCCTGACAACCAACGAGCGGTGATTCGTCGGCATTACCTGGATCCGATTACGCGTTCGGTGGTGATGCACTGGAGAGATGTTGGTTGGCCGGAGATGCCTCCTGGTAAGGGACGGAGCCCGGCGTTTCTCAGTCGCGTGATTGGTTCCTACTTGCGACGTTTGGACCCCAGCCTACGGATTCCGGACAACTGGACGGAATTGCGCGACTTCGTCGAAACCCGTCTGGCCTTGTACGTCCCACCGCACCTGATGGGGTACGCCACGGGCTTTTATAACTCCGTATCGTTGTCGCCGGAAGTAATTCAGCGAATGGAGTTCCCCCCTGGTCAGGTGCCTTCGGGCGAAGGCCTCGTCACTGCCGCCTCTGAAGGCGTAGTGCCAGTAGGACAGCCGGCTGCTGGTGAAGATGCTGACAGCCAGGGCAGGCCAATTGCCCCGCCCGCGGGCCTCTGGATTCGCGAATTGGGAAGTGCAATCCGTGGGGGATCGGCGGCGGACCCCAAACGTGTGGCGGCCTGGCTTGAACGCCAAGCGAATGGTGAGGGATCTGAGCCTGACTCGGTACCACCGAGTGTTGTGAGGATGGGAGAGTGGGCCCAGCGTTGGCTGTTTTCGAGTCGTGCCGGTGCCCGACCCATGAAACCCAAGACGGCCTACGATCGCTTCAATGCATTGGCCGTCCCTCTCGCTGGCTTTCTCGGCAACGAGGATCCGGCCGCGTTCGAATGCGTGGACGACTTCGTGGAGGTCTACACCGCCGTCCTTGAAACAGCCGATACTTTGTCAAAGCGCAAGCGGTTAGCCGCAGCTCTGGCGAGCTTTCATGACTTCCTGCGGAACGCGCAAGGGGCACCAGATATTGCGTCGGCGGGTCTCTTCACGGTTCGCGGGCGCCAGCCCCACGCCGTCGATGCCAATTTCATCGAACCGCGCGCGTTTGAATGGGCGGTACGCTGGTTGGACTATCGTTACGCCGAGGAACCTGCGCTGCGGGAAAGCCTCGTGTTGCTTGCGTGCCTTGGCTACTTTGCGGGCCTGCGGCGCTCTGAAGCGATTGGGCTGCTCATCGGTGATCTCGATGGCGAACCCGCGTGGGACTGCGTCGTGAGACCGAACCGGAATCGGGGACTCAAGAGCTCAAGTGCGCACCGAGTCGTGCCATTGGGTGTGCTTTTGCCTGCGCGCTATCTGGACCGACTGAAGCATTGGTGGGCAGCTCGCCGAGAAACTGTGGTTGCGGATGGTGGCGATCCTGCAACGGTTCCGTTGTTCTATCGTCCCCGGAAACAGGGAGCGGAGAATGACAATCTCAGGCGTTTCGATCGCGATCTGGAACGCATTACGGATGCACTGATACGGGTGACAGGTGATGGGAGCGTGCGCTATCACCATCTCCGGCATTCATTTGCGAATCAGCTCTTGCTTGCGTTGTGGCGGCACGAGCACAGCGATGATGCGCTGGTGGTCGAGCGGGTTGATCCCCTGATCGGATTTGAAGACATCGCGAAGTTACGAACAACCCTTCTTGGCGACTCCCCGGTTCAGCGCCGCAGCCTACGGCTAATCAGCGCGCTCATGGGGCACCTGACGACCGAGATCACGATGAATCACTACGTTCATCTGACGGATCTTCTTTGGGGCCAAGCCGTGCGGGGAGCGCTCCCCCCGCTGGAATTCCATGATGTGTCTCGAATGCTGGGTGTGTCCCTCAAACATGTTCAACGAAGCGAGCGAGCGTTTCAGACAGAGAACCCAGTGGTTCTATTGGAGAGGATGCTGGACCGTCGTCTCGGCAGCCCGGTCCCTGCGGAAATGGATGCAGGAGGGCACAAGCAGCTACTCCCGCCGCGTGATCCGCATGCAGCACTCCTGTCTTTGACTGAGCACTTGAATCGAGCTTCGGAGGACGACCCTAAGGTCGTTCGTTTTGTAGGACCATGGCAAGGGCCCACACTGGATGCCGTGAGGGCCTGGCTATCGGACCTTCCGGACCACTTTCGCAGACCTCCCACAGGGCGCCTTCACCGGATCATTGCTCCGCCCCGGACTCAACAGGGACTGGGGTTATCGAAGGAAGCGGTCCAGCGACTCCTGGGTGTGAAGGGCGACTGGAGCAAGGAAGAGCGCGCCCGGCTTCTTCGGATCTTTCTGTCAGGCAAGCTAGCGACTGGTCCGCTCGACGTTGTCTTGCCGTCCTTGCCCGCGCTCAATCTATGGGTGCGGTTCCTCCGAGAGACGCAGCTCGATGATGCCTTCGAATACATGCATTTCTCAGGTAAGGGTGAAGGCCGAGAAACGCCGATGGGGCAGTATCGATACTGGGCGCAGCGCGTACCGGTCACGCTCGAGTCTGGTGACGCCAATCCCGCGCCGTTCGCGGAGCATCTCCCCGAGAAACGCAGAGGCGTCGTGGTTGCCCAGCACCGACGAAGTGGCGAGGCTGCCCGGCGCCGCTGGGTGTACGGGGTTTGTTGGGCTCTCGTTATGCTGAAGGCGAACGACGAGCATTCAGAACTGGCACTGCTGACGCCATAGCGCGTGCTCCGGCCCTTTCGCTCATATGACTCGCGCTGTCTCGAGCACCTGAGATCTCCACTTTTCGGGGAGCGCGCCGGGGGTGACGACGTCGACTTCCACCCCGAGCAGTTCAGTCAATTCAACGCGGATTGCACCGATGTCCAGTAGAGAGGTCTCTTCAGTCGGATCGACGAGCAAATCCAGATCGCTGTCGGGGGTGTCCTGTCCACGAAGGACCGAGCCAAAAACACGTGCGTTATTGGCGTGGTGACGTTCGACTACTCGCCTAATGGCATCGCGGTGTTTCTCTACGGCCTTCGAGGGTTGCATGGTCCGGCGTCTCGGCTGCTTTATGAGAAAATCTTACTGCACAATGGCTAACTACAGCAGCGGGGTAGCCCCTGCACCCTTCGAACGCTACGCAGCTTGGCCGTGGCGGGCACGCCAGAGATCGTAGTCGAGCTGCATGCCCGCCCAGACTTCGGCGCGCCCGCCTCGCTCGACGCCGAGCCAACGTTCGATACGCAAAGCCATTTCGGGCGAGATGCTCGCGTGACCATGCAGCACCCGTGACAGCGCTGCCCGCGTGACGCCCAGTTCCCGGGCGGCGGCCGTTACCGACAGGCCCAGGGCTGGCAGCACATCATCGCGCAGGAGCTCTCCGGGGTGCGGCGGGTTGTGCATCGTCATAGTGACCCTCCTCAGTGGTAATCCTGATAATCGACCAGGATCACGTCACCGTTATCGAACTTGAACGTCAGCCGCCAGTTACCGCTGACTGAAACGGACCAATGCTCCGACAAGCGGCCCTTCAGCGGGTGTAGCGCCCAGCCCGGCAGGTTCATGTCCGATGGCCCACTGGCTCGGTTCAGCACTGCGAGTTGGCGCGACAGTCTTGCGGCATGTCCGTTTTGGATGCCGGCCTTGGAGCCCGTCTCAAAAAATCGCTGAAGACCTTTGTGCCGGAAGCTCTTGATCACATCTGGTATCGTATAGCGAGACTATACGCATTGCAATTGGGCTTTGGCATCGCGCCTGAGTTCCAGATCAAGGCTTGGCTGTTTCCATCATCCGCCGCAACAGAGAAACGGGCGATTTGCGGCCCCTCCGCATTGTCGTGTATCAGACGGGTTCGGAGCGCCAGTGAATGTGCTCTCATCAGCCTCTCACAACAAGCGCATGGCATCCGCTTGTGCCAACTCCGCTTCCCATAGACCGTTGCGCGTCGAATGAGTCTGTCGTCTGGATCGGTCAATTCAGTCTCGGCGGGTGCTCTGGTGGATGATGAAGGAAGAGTAGTCGGCCCTCCGCGGCGGCCTCATAGTGAATAACGCCTCATCTGCCCCACGAGTACGCCCTGGATCTGAAGCTGGTCCAGGGCAACGTGTAATGGCGGATACGCCGGATTCTCTGCATGGAGCAGCACCCCGTTCGGCGTCTGCTCGATCCGTTTAAGGGTGGCTTCCTCACCATTGATCAGAGCGACCACGACGTCACCGTTGCTCGCGTGGCTGCGGGATTCGATCACCACCCAGTCGCCATCCAGGATGCCGGCGTCCTGCATGGAGTCGCCTTTCACCTCGAGTACATAGCACTCACCCTTACCGCGCAGGCCCTGAGGCACTTCTACCGGTTCCCGGTTTTCCATTGCTTCGATTGGCTGACCGGCCGCGATACGGCCCAGCAGGGGCAGGGTAGTAGCACTTCGTTCCTCGGATGCGGCTCCGGGATCGGTGGCTAACGCCTCGAGAACATCAGGCGTAAGCCGAATCCCCCGATGGCGCCGCGGGCGGCCTGTACGTAACCCGCCGCCTCCAGTGCACGGATGTGCTTGTGCAACGAGCCGCGTGACAGCAGGCCCAGGGCCTGTCCCAGTTCATCGAGGTTCGGGGCGTGCCCCTCCGCCGCGAAGCGCAGCAAGGCCTCGAGCACTCGACGCTGGTGTGGGGTCAGTGCCTCCCTAAGTTCGCTTTGGTTCCGCCGGTGTCCGGGGCCTCCTGAACGCATTCGCGCAGGGCAGCAGATCCGTCAACGGGTCCTCTGGTCCGTTCGGGTTCCCTGTCGTATTGTGAGCAATGGTGGCGTATCTCCTCTGGCTGACTGGTTGGTGGTGCTTCCATTCCAGCCGGATACGCTGCCTTCCTCAACCCCCCCGTACACCACTTTCGACAGTAACTCGACAGCAGGAGAGTAAGCGCATGGCAAGCCTAAGAGGATTGGTTGGTGGATCACTAGCCCTCATCATTCTCCTGGTTATGGGGTGGGCCGGCTCTACTTGGTACTTGGGGGCTACCATAAACGAGAGGCTGGAGCAGGAAGTCGAGCGAATTGCGGGCTTGGCTTATGTTGAGTCTGTCGCCTACGAGAAGACTCGAGGGTTTTTGTCTACCGAGTTCTTTCTTGCGGTCCACTTTGCAGATCAGGAAAACTCGGGTTTCGGCAATAGGTCGACCGAAGGCTTCCCACCGATAGGACTATCGTCAACAATTCAGCATGGTCCAGTATTAGGGTGGTCGAGTGGAAAAACAGGTTCCGCGGCCAAAGCCGAGATACACGAAATTCTGTTCCTAGGGATGATCGTGCCGGTCTCGGATAGTAGCGTTGTGACGGGGGTTTTAGATGACCGGGTTAGTGGCAATCTCGTGGTGGATCGTCACGTAGAAACCTTTTCGGGAGAATTTCCGTCCACTGAAGCCATAGAGAATCTGTCAATGTGGTTCGAGGGAGATTCAGAAGGCTGGTCTTTAGATGTCTCAATAGATAGTTGGCGCTGGCTGCACGATGTCTCGGATGTAGATTGGATCGATAAGGAAATGGCCGAGGGTGAAATGGAGTCGATCAAGGCATCTCTTGACTATGAACCCCTTAGCGCGGGGCGCGGGCCCGTGTTCTCGTTATCGGTTGGCATCGAAGAAGCGTTTAGCATTGAAAGAGGTGCACGGAGGGGCGACGCACCTAACCAGTGGGAATTAGGAGAGTCGCAGATCCAGGTTCTGGGCCGCGGTCATGGAGTGAATTGGGATGCGGTTTGGGATTGGGACATCGTATTCTCGGCGAGCTCAGTTATTAGTCGGGATGGTGACGAGACGTTCGAAACTGGCGAGACAACCATGGAAGCAGGTGTCTCAACTGATGGTGGGTATAGTAACGTTCAGCTTAACTGGTCGTATAACGACTTGGATGTACCGTTCTTGGATTTAACGGACTTTCAAGGCCGTATGGACATTAGAAGGATACCGCCTCGCGATTTAATTAAGTTTCGGGACAAGGTGCGGGATCTCCGCTCCGATCCCCTTGGTTTCTATGAAGGGCCAGAAGGTTATGGAATTGCGACGCGTGAGGCGGCTGAAGCAGCGTTTGGCGGTCCGGCAGGGAGCGGGCTTCCGTTGTCTGCAGATGTACGCGGTCGGACTTCCGATGGCGAATGGGGTGTGCGCGGAGAGACGCGGCTAGACGTGGCGAATCTGCTTTCGCAGCCGTATCCGTTCTTGGTCCTGCTCTGGCCTGAGCCGAACCTTAGGTTAGTCTTGGATTTCGATGACGAGCTTTTGAACGCATTGTGGGGAAGGGAGCTAAAGAGGGGATATCTCGAGGAGTTTGGTCTTTCGGAACAGCCTGATGGATACACCATTCGGTTACGTGCGCACAATGGCCGGATATTTCGGGGACGACGCGATGTGACTGAGGTTTATCAGGCTTGGGTTGAGTGGCTCTTCGTGGATTCTGGAGTTGAGCACGAGTAGGCGATCGTCTGGTTTTGGTGCGGTGGTGTCGCTGCATTGCTGTACGGGATAATATGATGGCGACCATCAGTTTGATTTCATGGCGATGAACTGGCATTTAGGGATCTTTGGAAGGCGCTGAAAAAAGCGGGCATTGAGCGAGTACGAGATGGCGCCGATGTTCAGCTCGCCGTTCAGGAGGAAGGCACGGTTCGCTATGGGTATCAGGTCCATCATCGGCAAGCGAGCCCGGAGGGGCGGTACCCGACGTCCCCCAAGGATGCGGGGTGGGAGCGGATTGCAGATCTGTTAGAACGGCCTGGAGGCCGGGGAACACCCCCGAAGTACTCGCGGCGGGAGCTGGTCGATGCGTGCTGTTATGTGGTGCGAACCGGCTGCGCATGGCGCTTACTGCCGAAGGGGTTCCGGCCTTGGCAGAACGTGTACCGGACCTTCCGTCGCTGGAGCGAGCAGGGCAAGTTCGAACAGATGCATGATCGGCTGCGGGCGCAGTGGCGGGAGCGCGAGGAGCATACGCATGCGGCCACAGCGGCGGTGATCGCGGACATCCTCGAGGCGCGCCTGGATGCGCAATCCACGCGCGGATCGCCGCAAGGGGGCGAGACCAGTTATGGCGCGGGCAAGCAGATCAAAGGACGCAAGGGGCACCTGGTGGTCGATACGCTGGGCCTGCTCCTGGCGGTCAGTGTCACGGCCCCTAGTGTCCAGGATCGGGACGGCGCCCCGTCGGTAGTAGCCGACGCAAAGGACAAGTACCCGAGCATCGAGGCGCTCTTCGTCGACTCGGGGTATGCCGGCCGCTGCGCCCGGGCCATGGCTCAACCTGATTAGCGACGAGAGTCAGCCAGGCTCACTGGGTGAGCCACCCCCGGGCGTACGTTGAGGCTACACAGTGAGCGGAGAGTGGCCTCATGGCGCAGAATCGGATTCAGTTTCAGCCGGGGATGTCGTTGCCGGCATTCATCGCCCAGTACGGCACCGAGGCCCAGTGCGAGGCGGCGCTGGAGCGGGCCCGATGGCCGGCCGGCTTCCGCTGCCCGCGTTGCGGGTGCCAAGCCCACTGCGTCCTGCACGGCAGCCCGCGCAAGCTGTTTCAGTGCAACGCCTGTCGGCATCAGGCCTCGCTGATCGCCGGCACCGTGATGCAGGGAACGAAGCTGCCCCTGACCACCTGGTTTCTGGCCATCCATCTGCTCAGCCAGGCCAAGACCGGGCTCTCGGCGCTGGCGCTCAAACGCCAGCTGGGCGTCAGCTACCGCACCGCCTGGGCCCTGCAGCACAAGCTGATGCAGGCGATGACCGAGCGGGAAGCGCGCTATGGGCTCAGTGGCACCGTGCAACTGGACGATGCCTACCTGGGTGGCGAGCGCACCGGCGGCAAGGCTGGCCGCGGGTCGGAGAACAAGGTTCCGTTCGTCGCCGCCGTGTCGCTCAGCGACGCGGGGCATCCCTTGCGGGTCAAGCTGACCCCGGTCGCGGGCTTTAGCTTCCACGCCGTCACCGAATGGGCGCGGGCCTATCTGGCTCCGGGAAGCACGGTTCACTCCGATGGCCTGGCGTGCTTCCGCGCCGTCGCAAGGGCCGTCTGCCGGCACCAGCCGACGGTCGTGGCCAGGCGCAAACCCCAGGATCTTCCCGAATTCCAATGGATCAACACCGTGCTCGGCAACCTCAAGACCAGCCTCAGCGGGAGCTACCATGCATTTGCGTTCGCCAAGTACGCGGCCCGTTACCTCGCGGCATTCGCCTACCGCTTCAACCGACGCTTTGATCTGGCGATGTTGCCGGCGCGACTGCTGGTCGCCGCCGTACACTGCCGGCCCGTGCCCGAGCGGGTTCTGCGACTAGCTGACTCTCGTTGCTAATCAGGTGGCTCAATGCCAGGCCATTGACGTGCAAGTGGTCCGCCATCCCGCCAATCGCAACGTGGGCCGATGGACGGCGTCGGAACCGCCGGACCTTTTTACTGTACAGGCGGATCCGAAAGGCTTTGTGGCCTTGCCCAAGCGCTGGGCCGTGGAGCGCACCCATGCCTGGATCGAACGGGCTCGGCGCCTAGTGATGCACCACGATCGGTTGCTCCGCGTCGCAGAGAGCTGGGTATGGCTCACCGAAGCGCGTCGCCTGCTACGGCGACTTACGGCATGATCCTTTTGTAAACACCCTCTTAACGCCGAAGCTCAAGGCTGTTGATCGAGGATCAAGAGTCTCAGGACCCATCCGGATACTGAACCGGAATCTCGGAGGGCCACGTCCAGCAGCTTTTCCATTGCCCAACAGAAATGTTCATCCGAGACAGCCGAAGGCAGCAAAAATGCCTGCCCCAGAGCCGTGGCCTCCGGGTGTTGCGCGAGACGATTATCCAGAACCCGCTCCGCAAGGGATCGCTGGGTCGGAGTCAGAGTCTGTACGCTTGGATCCATGTGGGCCTCTGCGAGAATGGCTCGGCGCGAAATGTCCAGATATCGACGCAGATCCGAGCGCGACAGGCTCCACGCATATTCCATCTCGACCCTAGTGGAAGTCTCTCCAGGCAAATCTCCACGGAAGAACGCCGCACACGTTTGATTGTCAAGACCCGCAGCCATCTGCCGGATGTGCGTATACATGAATCTGAGATCGTCGGTGCTGATGCGACGCAGACCCAACGCCGCCAACTCGGCGATGGAGGCTTGGCTGAGCTCGAAAGCCATGCGTTCATGATCGGACGGGTCCGCTTCATCCATAAACTCCATGACAACTAGGGCGTTCTCAACCATCAGATCGATAATGGCCTCATCGGACAGGAGACGTTCCAGGTGCTGTCTGAAGATCGGGCGGGCTTCTTCGGGGGGGGACCAGTAATCGATTGCATTGTCGATGAGTTCATCGGAGGTCAGTAGGTCCCGAAAATTGTCGTGGCCGTTGTCTGAACCCAAGGCAGGTGATGCCGCAAGCAAGAAAATACAAGCCGCTGCGATCAGTACCGCGAATAATGGCATTCCCTTCATTTGTTATTCCCATAAGATCCAAAGGCGGAGGTGAGGTCGTCCTTGCACGTCTATGGGCCCGTGGCCTTGGCAGTCGGGCCATTTCCAGTGAGTATGGCGTGTACGACGATGGTTACCATGAGAATGGCACTGAGCGGTCGGCATGGAAAGGGGCGTTTGGGAGCCGACTCAGTGCTCCGTGAGGACGCATTCAGCAGAAAGGGGTGCCTTCCAGAACGAAAGAGGTATCGGGCGTGGAGCGAAGTTGACGTGTCCCTGACTGCGGGCTCACCACTGGGGTTCATCCTAAGGTGCGTTGATGAAGGATTTCTACTCCGGTCAAGCAGAGCGCTTTTTTTCAGAGTATGAAGCGTTGACGTTTGAGAACGTACATGCCGCATGGAAGCACTTGTTGCCGGATCGGCCGGGCTTTGCGATGGATGTCGGCGCGGGGAGTGGGCGCGATGCGGCTGCTCTGGCCGAACGTGGTTGGGAAGTGCTGGCTGTTGAACCCTCCGAGGGACTGAAATCCCGGGGAGAGTCCTCCACGCGTGATCGGGGTTTGCCAGTCCAGTGGATGGCTGATCAACTTCCGGATCTGAGCCGCGTGCGGTCGTTGAGCTACCAGTTCGATCTGATCTTGGTCTCAGCCGTCTGGATGCATCTGCCGGAGCATCAACGAGAGCGGGCGTTCCGGATTCTCGCAAACCTTCTGGCTCCGGGTGGCGTGCTGGTGATTACCCTGCGCCATGGTGCAAGCCCGGACGAGCGGACCTTCCATCCCGTTTCAAGGGATGAGCTCGAGCACTTCGCACGGCAGCAGGCCTTGGTGTCTGTTTCATGTGAAGACGTTCCCGACACTCAGGGACGCCCGGGCGTTTCCTGGGAGACGGTGGTGTTCCGTCTTGCCGACGACGGGACTGGTGTCCTGCCGCTGCTCCGCCACATCATCGTCAACGACGACAAGTCCTCGACGTACAAGCTGGCGCTGCTGCGCGCGGTGGTGCGACTGGCGGAAGATGCGCCGGGTCTGGTGCTGAGGCGGGATGATGACCGCGTGGAGGTCCCGTTCGGGGCGCTGGGCCTGTACTGGATCAAACTGTACATGCCGTTACTGCTCAGGGAGCGTCTGAAGCAGTTGCCGCGCGCCAACCCGGGCTTCGCCAAGTCCGCCTTCTGGGCACTCGGGAACATTTCGCCTTTCGATCTGCGGATCGGGCTGGCCATGGACCGTGAACAAGCGGACATCGTTGGCGAGGCCATCGATGACGCTTGCCAGACGATTAAGAACATGCCCGTGCGGTACACGACCTATCCGGGCACGAGCAACCGAATCTTCGAAGTCGCGCCGGGCTCCCGCCAGCGCAAGACGGATTTCGACCGACTGACCCCGGAAGGGCTGGAACGGTTCGGTGTCTTTCGGATTCCGACCGCGATCTGGGATTGCTGCAGTCGCTATGCGTGCTGGCTTGAACCCGCGATCGTGAATGAATGGATCGGACTGCTTCGTCAGTACAATCGCGATGCATCGGTAGAGACGCTGGTGAGCGCGATGGAATGGGAGGAGGGTATACGACAGACCTACCAGGTGCGGAATCGTGTTCAGGCCCTTCGAGACGAAGGGGCAACCGTGAAGTGTGTCTGGACCGAAACCGCCCTCCGACGGAGCTACGATGTCGACCATTGTTTTCCATGGATCCGCTGGCGCAACAACGACTATTGGAACCTGTTACCGGCCAGCCGGCGGGCCAACAACAGCAAGGGTGACCGATTGCCCTCGGCCCCCCTGCTGGAGCGTGCCCGGCCGCGTATCCTCGACTGGTGGCAACATGCGTATGTCGGAACCGAGCTTGAGCGCCCGTTTCTCCTTCAGGCGCGTGCCGCTTTGCCAGTGGAACACCCCGAAGATCTCGAGGGACTGTTCGACGGGGTGTTGCAGCAGCGCTTGCGATTGAAAATGAACCAGCGCTTGGCCGAATGGCACGGCCTCGCAGGCGCCTGAACGTACAAACGGCGCTCTGCCAGACCCCTGACACTTGTACCCATGTGATGCCGCACCAGAGTGGTCGAATGAAGGGATTGGTAGCGGTGTCGAGATTAGTGGGTGGACCTTGCCACCCTCAGCACGAGGATCCTGCGTCATGTGCGGACGGATGACGCGCTACAGCGCGACCAGCGAGCTCGCCATGCGGTATTTCCAGGTGCCGGTCGACGTGGCGTTTGACGCACCTCGATACAACGTCGCGCCCGGTACCCCCCTTGAAGCATTCAGCGCCGGGGACGAAACTCCCGCCGCCTTTCAGTCAATGTTGTGGGGCTTTCGGCCAAAGCGGGTGCAGGAGGGTCCTCGCCCAATCAACGCCCGGGCCGAAAAGGTCGCGAGCAGTCCGTATTTCCGCAGCGCCTTCGCGCATCGGCGCTGCATCGTCCCGGCGGATGGCTGGTACGAGTGGCAAAAAACTGAACAGGGCAAGCAGCCGCATTTCATCACGTTGACCGACGACGCGACGCAGGACGTGCTGTTCCTGGCGGGCATCTGGGCGCCGACCGCGGACGGCGGGGCCTGCTGCGCGATCATCACCGAGCCTGCGTCCGAGCACCTGGCGCAGATCCACGACCGGCAGCCACTCGCGCTCGACGCCGAATGCCGATGGGATTGGCTCGACCCCGAGATCACCGACCGCGAGCAGGTCCGCCATATCACTCGCCGTATGCCGCCCTCCGCTTTGCGGGCGTATCCAGTTTCCACCCGAGTGAATCGGCCGGCGAATGATGATCGGTCGTTGCTTGATCCCGTAGACCGGGCTTAATCCACCGTTTGCCTGCCCGAGGCCCGTCGCTAGGGGGCATCTCCCAGCCGTTGTCTTTCTCTGGATGTGCAGGAGCAGAGCATCCCGAAGCGTTCGTCCAAGTCCGAGTGAGTCAGCGCGAGCCCCAGGAGCCCCAGGCTTGATGCAAAGATACAAAAAATTGTATAGGCTATGAGTATGTCCGGTTCAGGCCCCAAGCCAGTCGTGTTCCGAGCGACGGCACTGGACGATCTCCGTGCTTTCCCCTTGTCGGCTAGACGGGAGGCCGGGCACCAGATCGACCAAGTCCAGCATGGAAGGGACCCCGACGACTGGAAGCCGATACAGTCCGTGGGGAAGGGTGTCAGAGAAATCCGGATCCGAGACGAGGCCGGAGCATTTCGGGTCCTCTATGTCGCCAAGTTCGGGGATGCGGTTTACGTGCTGCATTGCTTCTGGAAGAAGACACAAAAGACCCGCAAGAGCGATCTGGACTTGGCCGCTCAGCGTTATCGCGATTTGCTGCAGGAGATAGACCAATGACCGAGCACCGATTCGACAGCGTGTGGGATGCGATTGAGAACACCCCGGAAGAAGCGGAGAACCTGAAGCTGCGTTCCGCTCTGATGAGGGCCCTCAAGGACCATCTCGTTCGCTCGGAAATGAAACAGGGCGAGGCCGCGAAACTCTTCGGAGTCACGCAGCCGCGAGTCTCTGATCTGATGCGAGGAAAGATCGACGTGTTTAGCCTCGATGCCCTGGTGAACATGGCAGCGGCCGCCGGCTTGCACGTTGAGTTGCGGGTCCTCGACGCCGCGTAGCTGTGTCCGCATCTCCTGATCGCACAAGTTCTCGCGTCGGCCTACCGTGAGCGTTTCATGGGGGGCAGACCTTTACGCGTGCGGTCCATTGGTCGCCCTCGGCGACGAAGGCGACAGACTGAACTGCGCTGCGGCTGAGCAGCTTGGGCAGAGTCGCACCGGTTGACTCTCGGTTCGCACATCGCATCCTGCCGGTGTTTGGATTGCTACAATCGAAGCATGCCATATTGGTCCATGTGTTTCGCCGAATCTCCCTGTGCCACCACTTCGGTGGGGCAGAATCGTGTGGATCCGACCGACTGGAGCGTGGAAATGGTGTATCTGTCTAAGTGCTGGTGCGTTCATCCCCGCGTATTTGCTGCGAGGCACGCCAAGCCATGATTTGGTCCATCTTCGCGCTTGTGGTGATCGGTGGAGCCGGCGTAATCGCCCTAGCGTTGTATCTGGAGCGCAAGGATCTCGCTTTGGCACGTCAGAGGCGCCGGACCAGCTCGAGCGACAAACCCTGATCTTAGCTATCCAGTTCCTGCGGTAATGGGCGGGGTCTGGGTGAACGGCCGCGCCCGGTAACCGTGTGCGGGGGCTATTCTTTGAGGGCACTCGATCGCCGGTTCATGCCCGTGACTGCGGGAACGCGCCTACGTCAACTGCCCGGGGCCCTACAAGCCCGGAGCATCCCCGCGGTTGCGGGGAACGCGATCCCCTGTACTGCGTGACGGACGGTTACGCCGGTAGCGGCGAACGTGAGCAGTCCCTGGTTGCTGGAGAGTCGCGTCCTGTCGGATTGCTGGAGTTGGCGCTTACCGCGGATTTGTGGAGACCCTAGCCCACACCGTCCTATCCACGGACAGTTGAAACAGCCATCGAGATGTCCGAGGTTTCGTGAACAGCGCTGGAAGAAATCTGACAGGCAGGTTTGGGTCAGGAGGCTATGAAAGATAGAAAATAGCCCTCGCGAAGAGGGCTATGCCGCAAGCCAGGCCGGTTCTTCATCGAACGTGTCCTGGCTTGGCTGCGCCGGACGGACCTTGGACGCAGTCTCGAATGCCCGATACCAGCAGTAGAGCGGGAACAGAGGAACTCTAGCGAATCCAGCCTTTGACGGACAGCCTTTCGGTGGTGATTGAGTGCACCGAGCGCGGAGGTTCACGGGGCCTGTCTTCCAACTATGAATGTTGGATCGTATTGCCATCCCGAAAACCGCACAGCGGTTATCTGAGATCTCGGGCGCCGAGGCTAATCCTGGCGTCAGAAACCCCGACTCTGCGCTCGGGATGACGGTGTGGCGCCTGGAAGAAGACGGGTGCCCACTTTCTCATTTTGCTCCCGCCGGTTCCGGGGCCTCCTGAACGCATTCGCGCCGGCTTCGAGGATCTCCTGCCATTCGACAAGCAGTCCCCGTTCGAGTGCTTTCGCCAGTGGGTCCTGCAATCGGTCCCGCGCGTTGTCCGTCAGGCGGATGAACCCCATCCGGTGGAGGGCATCGTTCATGGCCGTATCGCGGTCGAGTGTGCCGGCTTCAGCCACCGTCCGAACCAGCGATAACGTCAGTTCGGTATCGGGGACGTGGTCGAGCTGGCGCAGCGCATCCGGCAGATTGCTCCAGTCCCGCAGGCATGGCACCGCGAACTGTTCGTCACGGCCAGAGAATTCATCTTCCAGTCGGATGAGACCCTGCGCACCCAAGGCCGCGCGACGCTCATGGATGCGCGCCTGGATTCGGGACCCGGCCCGGGAAAACCCTGCGGCCTCCAGCAGTCGCCGGGTGAGGATGACGAGGTGAACCGGCCCTTCGGTGTCGACGATCTGCAACAGAGCCCGGTCGAGTGCCTCCTGCGGGATGTCGTCGAACCGGTCATGTCCCGAAAGAGCAAGACCATTCGTCTCGGTCTCCCGGTAGGGCTGCGTATCCCAGGTGGTCACCCATTCGCAATCATGATCTCGGCAATACGAGCGCCAGGCGGCACAGGTCTCATTCGGTCCGGGGTGCTGGATGAAATGCTGGTGTGCCCGGACCAGGGCCTCCAGGGCCCCAGGAGCTGTCTCGCTCATTGCTCGCCCTCCAGGACCAGCTCTACGCCCATGGCCTCGGCGGTGAGGTCGATCATCGCTTCCTGCAGCAGGGTCTTGGGCCCATCGCGCAGGCAGGCGTCATCCAGGGCCAGCAGGACCTCGCCGCGCCACTCCGAATCGGCTGTCTGTCCGAGGCTCTGCGCCAGGATCGTCACAATCCCCATGGCCGGTTCGATATCTTCCGGCGGCAGAGGTCCCAGCCAGATGCGCCAGTGCTCGCTGGCGGTTTGCATGTCCTCGAACAAGGCCGCCTCAACCGCAGGAGTCGAGTCCCTCTCGTTAGAAGGGTGCGGCAGTGCAGCCCCGCGGCCCAGGGCCAGGAACGCAAAGGCGAGGGTCGCAAGCTGATCCCGGCCAGACCAGGTCGAGGGGTCGACCTCGTGCTCGGCCAGAACCTGGTCGCCCAGTGCCCGCACCGTCTCGAAAGAAAACTCAGGGCGTGCCGCTTCCTCCTCCGCGAGCTGGCGGCGGGCCTGGGCCGCGGCGGCGAGGCGCCCGATCCCGCCGATAAGCCCCGCGAAGAGTCGCAGGACCCCACCGAGGAGCCAGTAAACGCTGGCGAAAAGAGCAAAGATCCCCTGGATGGCGGCTGCGTTGTGCCCCCGCAGTTGAACCCCCGCAATTTTGGCTGACGAGCGCCCGGGCCGGATCCAGTTGAACGAGCCGATCGGGGTCTTGGTGGAGACGGTGACGCCCGACTTCGACAGGTTGAATTTGGCTGCATCCGAGCCATAGCGTCCGCGCAGAATGAAGCGACCGTTCTGGAAGGCGACCTGGGTGTTTTTCGCCAGACGCGTAGACACCCGTACGCCGTGGTTGGTATTGCCGGTCAAGTTGATCCCGGCGGCCCGCGTCTGCGCCCGCAGCGACAGCCCGCCGGTACGACTGGCTCGCAGATAGCGCCCGGTGTGTTCGATGCGCTTCTGCCGGCCGTCGCGGTCCTTTTCGCCAACCTTCAGTAATGCCATGGGCTGAGCCTATCACCCAAGCCGAGCGCGGACTGCCGCCGGTGTAGGAACCACCGCTCAGTCAGGATCCACAAGCGGGTCTCCCCCTAGATGCGCGCGCAATGCTTCGTATTGGCGAAGCGCGGCGATCATCTGCACGAACTCGTCTTCGCGTAGCAGGACGACGCGGGAGCCGTCGTCGATCCGCACGAACTCGGGGTGCAGGGTAAGTCCTTCTGGAGCTTCCGGGTGATCCGTGGGCGGGTACGGCACCGATCGTGCGAGCGCGATTTCGATTATCGTGTTTTCTTCTCGTGCCAGATTATGATTGGGGTAGAAAATGCGACAAAAAGGCCCATGATTGCATATAAAGGTTGGGAGAAAATCATTGCAATTAACGTAGCTAATACCAGTGCCCCGATAAAGCCGATCGCCGTTATCAATCGGATTTTTAAAAGGCTCTCCTTGTGAGGGCGTTTTGGTTTTTCTTTTCCAGAAAAAGAAGTTGCTTGAGGCTTATCTGATTCCGCCGCAAGAATTTCGAGTAATCGACGCTGTTTTTCCCTAAGTTCAGGGGGTTTATTGAGGCGGTCTTCCATTAGCGTAGCAAGAAGGTCAGCGCTTTCCTCCGTCTTCGATTCCTTCGACGCTTTTTGACGATCTGGTTTTTGACAGTGTGTATGGCTCGTGCGCTTGTTGAGAGCTCTAACGAACGCCGCTCCGACTTCTCGGCTCCATTCCTCGTGAGACTTTTCAGGATCGGAGGCTTGATCTCTTGGGGGGGTGTGTTTTGATAAAGTCATGGCGTTCTTGATGTCTCTGGTAGAGGGAGCGGTTTGCACTTCGACAGATGCTATTGGGACAAACTTGCGTCCCTCTCTCCCACTGGTGCGCTGAAAGGGTTTCACTAGTATTTCCAGCGAAGTCGGGTGCTTGCTTGCATACGCAACCCAAATTGGTCCATGATTAGCGTACATCAAGAGTTGGGCCGACGCCCAAGCCAACCTGCCGAACCTGGGCAAGGTGGACTGCGAAAGCAGATGTGGCTCCAAGTGGAGCAATCTGACAGGCACCGTCGGCCCTCCTGTCCTGGAGGGTTTTTTTGTTGGTATCGCCCGCGAACAGACACGCAATTCCGGATGGCCTGGTAGCCGGCCGGAAGATGTTGGGTGCCCGTTTCCTGAACGCCCCAATGGTTACCGCTATCCTTCATCAGCAGCTCACTGATGCTACTGGCCGGATAGAGTGCCTTCTCTCCCTGGAGGTAGCCTCGGGCAGGTAGAACGCATGCGGAGGCGCGCCCAGCGCGATCACGAAGCAGAGACGGCGTGGCCCACCTACGGGCCGGGGGGATTTGATCCAGCTTGCCGTCCCCGGCGTTGCGCCAAAACGGCTAAAACGGAGAACAGCCATGTTTTTTTCAGACGGACTCTTCACGTCCGAATCGGTATCGGCGGGCCATCCCGACAAGGCCTGCGACCAGATATCCGACGCCATCCTCGACGCATTTCTGGCCCTGGATCCGCACGCCCGTGTGGCCTGCGAGGCCTTCGCAATCCGCGACAAGGTCAGCGTGGCCGGGGAATTCCGAACCGCCCATCGTGATCATTACGAGACCGTCCGCGAGTCCGCAGAGGCGCTTGTTCGGGATACTCTGAAAGCGGTCGGCTATCGCTCTGCGGAATCGGATATTGATCCCGACAGTTGCGAGGTCGAGATCCGCTTCAATCGCCAGAGTCCTGAGATCGCCGGGGCCGTGGATGGCGGCTTGCGGGATCTCGGCGCAGGCGACCAAGGCATGATGTTCGGCCATGCGACGGACGAGACCGACCATCTGATGCCCTTGCCCTGGGCTCTCGCGACGGATCTGGTCGCGCGTGGAGCGGAGATCGCGAGGGGGCAGGGCATTCACCTCTTGGCCGATGCGAAGAGCCAGGTCACCGTGGCGTACGAGAACGGTAAGCCTTCTGGTGTTCAGGCCGTCGTCCTGTCCTGGCAGCACGACCCCGCTCATTCCATCGACGAAATTCGCGAGTTCCTATCAAGCGTTGTCGTGGGCGAAATCATCCCCAACGAACTTCGCTTGGCCGGTTTCAGGACGCTGGCCAATCCGGGAGGTGCCTGGAGCGTTGGTGGCCCGCGATCCGACACGGGTCTCACGGGTAGGAAGATTATGGTGGATACCTACGGTGGAGCGTGCCCGCATGGCGGCGGCGCTTTCTCGGGTAAGGATCCATCCAAGGTGGATCGTTCGGGCGCCTATGCGGCCCGTTACGTGGCCAAGCACGTGGTGGCAGCCGGCTTTGCTCGTCGCTGCACGGTCCAGCTCTCGTATGCAATTGGTGAAGTGGAGCCCGTTTCGATCGGGGTGGACCTCCATGGCACTGGCGCTGTCCCGGAGCATTTGCTGGTCAAGGCGATCCGGGAGGTGTTCGACCTTACGCCAGTCAGCATCATCGAAGAGTTGAAACTGAATCGTCCCGTCTACCAGGACACAGCGAGACTCGGCCATTTTGGCCCGTACCGCACGCCGGCGCTCCACCAGTGGGAGTCCCTGACGCGCCTGGAAGACATTCGCTCGGCACTGCGCGCCTGAGTTTCCAATCTGATTGCCGAATCTTTCAAGGAGTCCACCTATGTCCACCGTACTCACCCGCCGATATGAATCGGCGCTGGTCTATGCGACCCAACTGCACGCGACACAGAAGCGAAAAGGAACCGAGGTTCCCTATATCTCCCACCTCCTGGCCGTATCCGGGCTTGTGCTCGAAGGAGGGGGCGACGAAGACGAGGCCATCGCGGGCCTGCTACACGACGGGCCTGAAGATCAGGGCGGCGAGGCTACCCTGAACCAGATCCGACAGCTTTTCGGGAGCCGAGTCGGCGACATCGTCGCGGCATGCTCGGACACGTTTGAGACGGAGAAACCTGCCTGGCGCAAGCGGAAGGAGGATTACCTCAAGCATCTGGAGGATGCCGACGATTCTGTCCTGTTGGTCTCGTGCGCCGACAAGCTCCACAACGCTCGATCGATCCTCGACGACTTCCACCAGGTCGGTGATCGTTTGTGGGACCGTTTCAATGCGAGCCGGGATGAGACGCTTTGGTATTACGGGGCGCTGTCCCGAGTATTCGCGGCGCGCGGCCCGCATGACCTTGCGGAAAGACTGGAGCGTATCCTGCAGGAGCTCAGTGCTGCCTGTGTCGCAGACAACAACCCGGCCGGCGACTCGACCGAGGAGAAGCACGTATGAGCCAGATCACCTATCCATTCATCGTGGTCCGCGTATTCGCGGCCATTTACCAGCGTGAACCCGTGCACATCGTTCAGGGCGGAAAGGCGATGGAAGTGAGTCGCGGCGACTCTTATGTTCGCCATCCGGATCCCCTGCTTCCGGATGGGAGCATGAGTCCCGACTGTCGCGAACTCTTGATCGACGGTGTTCAGCGTGCTGTTCGCGAAAAAGGCTTTCGCATGTGTATCGTCTGGGGTCCCAAAAGCTGCACTTTCGTGGAGAAAGATTCGGTGAACGATAGCGACGAACCACCATCGGGAGGCTTGAAGCTGGAGACTGAGTTTCCGATTGATTCTCCCCGGGTGCCACGAGCTTCCGTCATGGACGAACCCGTGGACATCGCCACGCTAAAGCCCATCCGGCACTAGTGGTGCCAATCCGGGTGATCGAACAGAGGCAAGAAACGTCATGGCAGAAAAGCAAGACATCATGCGGGTTCATTTGGATTCACAAGACCCGTTAGATGAGGACGATCGAGAACTCGGATATCTTCTCGAAATGGATCCGGATCGTGGTTGGGATTTATGGTATCTCGCGGACGGCAAAAAAGATCATTTGGTTTTAGCCGAGCAGAAACCGATTGAGTGCTTTAATCGTATGCTTGATCTCCCCGTGGACATCGCCATCTATGAGTTGAAGGAGTCGGGTGCCATATGCGAAGTCGCTTATCAGGACTGGGATAGCGCTGGGCCCGGCGCAGGGGCCGGCCGGGTGTCAGTTTATCGCCTGGGTGACCGAAGGGTGGGCTTCGTATACTTCATCTCGCACGACGCCGGGTTTAGCGATGGCTATGATGATCTGAAGAAGGCATGTGAGGATGGATCGATCGATCGGTAAAAGATTCTGCCTTTTTAGGCATTATATATAATCGTCGGTCGTTTCCTGTTTCCTCAGTTGCGTCCTTATCAACTATGATCTCTCGCCGGTTGAGTTGGGAGCTAATTTGGGTGGCAATATGAAAGGAAAGATTAACTATTTCGGAAAAGACTGTTCGGGCACCGAGGAGTATCGATCGGATACAGAAAAAGAATCTATCGTAGCTAGGCTGATCGATGAGTGTGAAGATGTGGACATCGAAATAGTAGTGTTCGATGGAGGAGCAGAAGCGGGGGTGGAGCAGGATGATGGGGGTGGTTCCGCGCGCCCGAGATTGCGATTGGGAGTTGGGGGTGGGTGGAAGCGCAGCAAGTGGGCGGAGTTTTTTCTTCTGTATGGTTTCGGTGTTCTGGGTTGGTTGTATATAACTGCTTTCAAAAATGGGCTTCTTTATGATCTAATTTTTCTTCGTTCGTTGTCTGGAGCTTTTGCGCTCGTATTGGTGAGTCTTGCAATATCTCATGCAATCGCCGGATTGAGCCGATTGGCTAGCGGAGTTTGGCCTGATTGGCGCATTCGGTTAGCAGCTCCGTTTTTGATAATTCTTCTCTTTTATTATGATGCTGGTTTAAGTATTGATTGACCCTGAGTCCACGCACCGGATCGGCGTCTTGGCGGCTAGGGAGATGCGGATCAATGGTGTTGTATTTGGCGTCCTGGTCCGCCAACGTGTTTTTGGAATAGTATTTGTCCCTCGGTAGCTTGGTGTACGCCCTGTAATCGCGGCCTTGGACAATTACGGGACTGTGTCCCGGTCCTTCGGGCACCCTAACGTGCGGCCGGAGCCCCATCGTCACGCGAGATGAAGGCACGCGGGGGCGGATCAGACTATACAGCTCCGTATTTTTCTCGGGAGCGCCGGGTGAACGCTCCTAGCGATGCCGACACTTTAATTCACGAGGGAATTACTGCGTGCCGGCTTCAACCGCCAGGTTGAATGCGCGAGGGCTATGACTTCGGCCGGTTCCGGACGCGAGGCTGTCGGGAGCGGACGGGCAGCCATCCGATAGCCCTCCAGCGCGACCATCAGCGCATCGGCCATCTTCGTCTTGGCCTCGCTGCGGTCGTCGCCGTCGGTGAGGGCCTCTGGCACGTCGCGACAGGTGCACAGGTAGCGCCCGGTGGTGTCGCGCTCAATGCGAACGGGGTACTTGTTTGCGGATATCTCGATTCCTCCGAGATTCGGGGCTTTTTCAGCCCCTTGGGTGCTTCGTCGATTTTCATTCTGACGCGGTGAGGCGACAGGAATCGACGCCTCGGCGTGAGAGGGTGGCGATACGTGGACCTCGATTCGAGAGTACTTTGCCATGAGCACCATCCGAATGGGCCTGGTTGCCCTCATAGCGATCACGCTTGTTGGCTGCGCCACGGTGCCGCCGTCTGGGGGCGACGCTCGTCATGTCGGCAAGCCCATGATCCGAGACGCCGACGGGCGTATCACCGGATACATCGACGAAAAGCGGTTCGGACCCACCTATATCCGGGCCCCTGACGGTCGAATCCTGGGCACGGTTGAAGAGGGACCGGGTTCGGCCCCCACGCGTATACGGGATACGGACGGCCGGATCTTGCGGCAGATCGACTGAATGGGACGTCCTGCAGATCATTCCTTCAACTACGCAGGGCCCTCATTGCGGATGGGGGTGGTGTTTTCCGGCGCGAGCGGCCGTCTATCAACCGCGAAGTTCGTTCTCATAGGGATTTTGGGCGGTTGGAACCGATAACTGCGAGGGGGGGGCATGAAAGATTTCGAGAGCCGGGTTGTGGAGCACGTTGACGGCGGTTGGACGCTCTGGGTCCAGCAACCTGGAAGCGGGCCATTCGCGATCCTCGAGGGCTATCCCGGCAACCTGCCAGACGGGCGCGGCGTGATGGGACGTGAAACGAATGCCGCCTTGAGCCTCCACGTAGAGGACGACGAGGATGGCTCCGTTGCCGAGATCCTTGTGGGCGGGCATGAGCAGAGCGCCAAGTGCATACGGTTTCCGTGCGCGCACTCCTCAGCGGTAGCCAGACTTCTTCAGCGTGCGCTCACTCCGGGGATGATGGGTATCGACGCTGCCGATCTGTTCTCGGTGCTTCCGGCGCGTGGCGGGTTGGGTGTGCTGGCCGAGTATCCGCCCCCCAGAGCGCAGCGCGATATGGATGCCGTAGGAAGCAATCTCGCGATAGAGGTGAGCCGGCATGGTTCGGTGTCCGCGGCTCTGGTGGTGCTTCCGGTCGACGCCACGGTGACGCCGGCAACAGCGGATATGGTTGCACAATCCGTGATTCGAAAGCTGCCCGACGGTTCCGACCTGGTTCTGGCGGCACCGCTGTCGATCAAAGACGGAGAAACGATGACGATTTGCCTGTTTGGAGAATAGCGGCATTCGCGCGTGGTTCGCAGTCCGATGTCAGGGCTTTATTTCCAGGCGTCAGGGATGGTCGCCTTTCTTCTTCAGTCTCTGAATCCCGCCCGCATACGGGTGGTTCATCCAGACTAGGGAGATCGACATGCAGAAACGGATCATCACGACCGCCGGCCTCATCGCCATGCTGGGCTTCGGCGCCACGGCCGCTCAGGCCTCCGGTTTTGACGGTGGCTACATTGGCGGTCAGGTGGGCGGGGCGTCCTACGACATCGATGCCTCGGTGAGCGGGCTGGGCAGCCTGTCGGGTCTCAGCGGAACCGGGGCTGTTGGGGGCCTGTTTGCGGGGTACGGTGGTGTCTCCAGCGGCGGTGTCTACGGTGGCGTGGAGATCGACGCCCAGATCGAGGACGCGGATGCTACGGTGTCGATCGACGGCGAAGGCACTGCGGGTGTCGAGGCCCGTCACAGCTACGGAGTCACCGGACGTATCGGCGGGCTGGTGAGCGACAACGTGCTCGTCTACGGGCTTTTGGGCTACCAGCAAACGGAAGTCCGCAGCAGCGTGCGCGGTCCGGGCTTCGTGAATGGCTCGGATACCGACCGTATCAGCGGCCCTCGAATCGGGGCGGGCGTGGAAGTGCAGCGTGATACCGGATGGTTCATGCGGGGCGAGGTGTCCTACACCGCCTACAGCAGCGAGTCGTATGGCGACCTGGAGATCGACCCCGGTGCGACTCGTGTGCAATTCGGTCTTGGCTACCGGTTCTGAAGGGCAAACCGCGCGTTGATGCGCTCGCGGGATGACCGCGCCGAGCAGTACCCAATCCCGGGAGGTGGCGTTGTCGTCATCGCCCGGTTTTGCGTTGGGACAGGCCGCCTGTCAGTCTGAACAGGGGGCAGGGGTCTGCGCCGGATGAACAGGGAGCCGGAAATGAGTCAGGGCAACGGAATGCGTGCCACGCTGCAGCGGCGGATGCTGCTGCTGGGGATGATCCCAAGGCAACCTCGCCGTGTGAGTGCGCCGGCTCTGGTCGACCACCTGCAGGCGCGTGGGCTGCCCACCACGCTACGCACCATTGAGCGGGACCTGGAGGCTCTATCCGGCTTCCTGCCACTGGGTCGAGATGAGCGTGATCGGCCGTACGGGTGGTACTGGCTGTCTGAGGCGCCGCTTCAGGATGTTCCCGCGCTCGATCCGGAGACGGCCCTGACGCTGCAGATCCTGGATGCCCATGCCGCCCGGCTGCTGCCGCCATCCGCGCGCGAGCGCCTGAAGCCGCAGATCGCACGAGCGCGCGACGTGCTGGATGCCGCCGGGCAGGACTCCGGTCTGAGCCTGTGGCCCGAGCGGATCCGAATCCTCTCGAACGGTCCCCCGCTGGATCCGCCCGAAATGCCCAAGGGTGTTTTCCCGGTCCTTCAACAGGGCCTGCTGGAGCGCCGCTGCCTGGATATCACCTACCGCTCCCGCTCGCGTGGGCGCGTGAAGGATCACCGGATCCACCCGCTGGCCCTTGTGTTCCGCGAGCCGGTCACCTACC
Source organism: Thioalkalivibrio sp. ALE25 (assembly GCF_000377285.1). Lineage (NCBI taxonomy): Bacteria > Pseudomonadati > Pseudomonadota > Gammaproteobacteria > Chromatiales > Ectothiorhodospiraceae > Thioalkalivibrio > Thioalkalivibrio sp. ALE25. The sequence continues at coordinate 37,363 of NZ_KB897928.1, forward strand.
TGCTCGCGACCATCGAACCCCATCAGGATGTCCTTCACTTGGCAGCCCACCGCATCGAGGCGGCCACGCTGACGGACCGCCCCGCCGGCGATCCCGACGATGGGTTCGACCTGGATGAACTCATCCGGGATGGCGCCTTCGATTACCCCGAGGGCGATTTGATCGAGCTGGAACTCCGCGTCAGCGCCGAACTGGCCTATCACTTGCGCGAGGCGCGCCTGTCCGAGGATCAATCCATCCAATGCGGGTCGGATGGGATCTCGCGGGTAACCGCCACTGTGCGCGACACCGCAAGGCTCAAGTGGTGGTTGCTGGGGCTGGGTGCGGCTGTCCAGGTCGTAGGCCCCACGGCCCTGCGCGAGGCCATTGCGGAGGAGTTGGAGTCGGCTCGGGTAGCCTACCGAACGGAGCATCCCGCGTGAACGGTCTGAGTGATCTCCGCGATGGATGGAACGTTTCTGCGGGACGCCGGTGCCCGGTCTCGCAACAGGAACTCCGGGCCAGGACTGTGGCCAAGCTGCTGCTCGAGCTGGCGTGATGCACCCCCTGTGTCCGGCACCTTTCCCCCGCTTCGGGCCACCCAGCGTCGGCTTTGAGCGGATCGTCTCGGATCGAGATCGGGAGCCTTGGCTGGTATCGCTTCAGTCGCCAATGGTGATGGCAAACCCGGGCGCACCCGCCAGACCATGCGCTTGTGCCTGCACGCCGCGAGAGAGCGAATCGATAGGGTTTCGGCTTTCTCGGAAGGGTTCTAGGCGAACTAGCGAGGCCGTTTCCGCGAGAACATGCCGACGTTCGCGGGTAAGGTCAATTACGTGCTCCGCGATGAGATCGTGAGGTGTCTGGAAGACGTGTAGGACGACAAAATCTTGGACAGAGCCTTATGCGTCTGGACGAGGCTGAGCCGGAATGAACGGTTCAGAACGGCACGATTCAGCGCCCGTTATTTCGGACAGAACATCAAAACTATCAGCGTGCTTATGTAGTAGGAGACCGTTTCTGTAAGCGACAACTGGGACGTACGGCAGGGTGTTCTTTGGCGAGCGAACCTTTCATACTTTTTTATTGGGCTGCGGGGTTAAGAAATGGCTAAAATATCAGACATTATGCTTGTTTTGGACGAGTTCAATCAAAAATATCCGCGACCGAACATGGGCGAGTTAGAGATCAAAGGACCCTATGATATCGGTCGTGAATTCTCTAACCCGTACCCAAATGGTCATTTGCCTGGGGTTTACGTGATAATCGATCGAAAAGGATTGGTTCTCCGAATCGGGAAAGCCTCGTGCAATAGCACGATCACCTCAAGGCTGGGTAGCTATTTTAAATGGGGCGATTCGGATTCGGAAGGTGTACATAAGTTCTCGGGTTATGAGGAGGCCCGCATAATTTATTCGATTGGGATCCCAAAGGATCGAGCATTTGAGGCTCCGGCGGTTGAAGAGTTTTTGGTCGAAAGGATGAAGCCGCCGTATAATCGAAACGGTCGTAACGGGTTGTAGTCCCGGGGCGGAAGCCGATTTTTACTTATGATAAACAGGGATGTACAAAGTTTCTTGAGCCAGGGTTTTGTTAATTGTTTTTATTCCTGATCCTCAGAGGGTTTTGCTAGGTGAGCCTGCGCTAGTTGTACGAAAAACCAGAGACTAATTGATGCTTATGAAAACGTCGTATAAATTCGGGGCCGTGGTCGGAGTGATGCTGGTGGCAGTAGCAGTATGGTTCGTGGCCGATTACTTCGTGTCCGAACGGGCGGTTGGCAATATCCAAAAAGCACTCGCAAAATTTGAAGGCCATTCCGAGTCGAAGCACGGATTGGATGTAATCCGACTTGACTATAACAAGGATGACAAAACGATAAGGTATCGCTTGCGTTACCGGCCGGACTCTACAGATCGAATTCACCCCATCATCGGCGTCTTGCAGGGACCCGAAAAACCGAGCCTCAGTGCAGCGGGAGAGCTCGTAGTAGGGAAGTACTCGGTCTTAGATTGGCTTCTAAGGCGCCCTATCCGCATAAATGGAAAACTCCTATGGCCTGATGGCGCTACTGATGCCTTACCAGATTGGCAACATGAGAATTGGGCCCGGATACTAATTGACCTAAACCGGAATGGCACAATAGGGATAAGCCTGTATGGAGAGGAATATGACGGACAAGCGATCCTAACCAAGGGCGGCGAAGAATCAGCGGAGGTGTTCCTCGAAGAATGGTCAACTAATCTAATATTGAACAGCGAAGGCCGATTTAAGCGTTGGCATGGAAATTTCCCGACGGTGTGGGTCGAGTCTCCCGGCGTGTTGGACTTATTGGTGGATGAAATACGTTGGGATGTTCAGAATCTAGGCGAAGGCGAGATCATACCGTTTGGTGTCGATACCAATTTTGAGGTGGGTCGGGTTCGAGGAGAAACGTCGGTCGGTCAGTTTTTGTATTCGGACATCCATTTCGGTGGTTCGATCCAAGAGGATGGGTCTCGCATAATACACAAACAGGCTCTTGGGTTGGGCAGGTTGCGCGTTGATGGTGGTCAGGGTCTAGACGAGTTCAACAGCAATCTATCTTTTAACCTTCCGGCCAAAGCAATTGAGGAAGCTTTCAAGCTTCAGCGAAAAGTCGAGAAGGGGGAGTACGTTACTCGAGTTGAAATGGAGGTATTTCCAATGAACTCCGATGATGCCCTTCACAGCGTGGGCTTTTCGGGCAGGATTTTCGATGAGATCGACATCGTGGCCCCCGGGGGTGGGGATCTGACGGTTGAGTTAATCGACTTCTCCGCAACGAATACCCAGCGCCTGCGCAACAACGCGGGCGAAGAAGTGAACCTTCTTCTCGGTCCGAGAGTTGATTTCCGGCTGGTGGACCCGACCGGAGGGGGAACGTATTACCGCAATTACCAGAATCCGGTTCCTCAGGGAGGGGCGAGGTATTTCCTCAGCGGAGTGCGCGAGAGCTCGACTGAGGAGTTCTCATATGTCTTCCTTCCGGCCGACGCTGATGACTCGCTGGAGCGTTTCCGGGCCTACCTGACCATGCTCCAGGACGACGATGTGCGCAACGAAATTGCCCGCCAAGTCGCGCGTGACGATGACTCCGTGCCCGATGAGGAGAACCAGGCCATTGCACGCACCACAGCCGAGTTGATGGGCCTATTCGCCGAGGGAGGCTATGCGGCCGTCGACGAGGAGATCGAGCGCCGCTTGTCGCCCGGCCGCAGCGACGAGGTGCGGGACCTCATGATCCGCATCCTCCACGCCGGGCTGCAGGGGCTGTATATGGAGGTCCTACATGATGAGGGCGTGGTTTCGATCCAGAAAGAGGAACAGCGGTTCCTGGAGGACACGATCTTCGCGATCAATGCCCTCAATCTCTACGGCTCGCCGTATTTCATCCTGTTAGTCGATCACCATGGAGTCGTAGACGACTATTTCGAAATACTGAAGAGTGCGCTATCTGAAAGGTTTCTCATTGAGCTGGACGATTTCCGTGTTCGTGATAGTCACGGTAATGTTATTGATGCATCGTTGAAGTTAGATACAGGTGAAGCAGAGGTATCTCCATGGAGCGCGGCCGCCGCGATGAAAGATGCGACCGGATCGGTTCAATTGGAAGCGGACTGGGAGCTGCTTGAGCTGGTCGCGAACAGGATTTTCTCTCTTGATGAAGAGTATGAGGTGTTTACTAGTGTGGAACCGAGGGTAGAGAAACGTAAGCAGATGTTAAGGGGATTCATTAGCGACGTGGAGGATATGGGTGTGGGAGGCGAACGGATTAGTATTGATTGGGAGATAAGGGATGGTGTGATTTCCGTTGGCGACGAACAGACCAAGTCGTTATACGAGCTTATGGATGGATTGACTTGGCGAGACTGAGTGCGGGATGAGGCGCACGTATCGCCGCGGTGCGGATGTGACATTGTTTTCTTGACAGTTGGTTAGGCGGGTTGGTCGCCAGCAGAGGGAATGATGGGCGAAGAAGGCTGGTTGAAGCGGTGTACGGTAAAGCTTCTGCTGCCTCACCGATGGTGATGAAGTGTTCAAAGTCAATACCTTGGACACAGAGTTGCGACATTTATCAACATGGCGTGGCCGCGATTAGGCCGGATGGGTTCCGACGGGCTTTCCACCCGTGGCTCCAGGCCGCGGATGATCTAGGCGACGCCACCACGGAGCTTCCGGAGGCGTTTCGAGCTGAGGTGCAGGGCCGCTACAGGGAGATCCTGGCAGCGATCGCGGGAGACCTTCGTTGTATGCAGTGCCAGGCGTTGGTGGCGTCCCCGTGGGTGGAGGAAGAGGGCAGAGCCCAGGATGGTGCATTCACCGTCTCGACCACACGCGTTTGTTGCGAACGCGGTCATGACCTTTTCCGCGAAGACGCGGCGATCGAAATCCATCGTGGAGCCAGCGCGCCTGTTTGATCCGGCGCGATGCATACGCCAACCCGCGGGCGCGGCCCGCGCAACTCGAAAAGGAGACAGGGTGATCATCGGACGACTGGCAGGGTTGGTGTTGGGCGGGCTACTTCTGGCCGGGTGTACGACTACACCGGTCACGTTGGATCCGGCCTCGAGCCGCGATGCGGCTGTGGCCGGCGAGGCAAATGTGGAGATGGGGTCTGTTACCGACCGTCGCCAGCACGGCGCGAACTGGCTGGGGGCCATTCGGGGCGGTTTCGGGAATCCATTGCAGACGCTCGAGACCGAGGAGCCGGTATCCGAGGTGGTCCGCGAACAGTTCATCACGGGGCTGGAACAGCGCGGCATGCTGGCGCAGGAAGGCGAGGGGGAGTTCATTCTCGAGGTTGATATCGAGCAACTGGATTCGAACCAAGTGATGCGGCGCGAGGCGCATTCGAGACTCGATGTCACCCTGATCGAACCGGGCTCGGGCCAGATTGCCTACGAGAATTCGGTTCGCTCGAGCAACGTCGAGGGCGGTGCCGGGGGCGGCGTGTTTGCATCCATCGAGAAGCTGGAAGAGATCCTGACGCGGACCCTCTGGGAGACCATCGACGAGGCCCTGGACGACCGACGACTGCACCAGACCATTGCCGAAGGACCAGCGGAGGCTCAGGTATCCAGCGAGCTGGAGGCGGATATCGAGGCGCTTCGAAGGCTTCGAGACCGCGGTGTGATTACGGAAGAGGAGTACCGCGAGCGCGTACTTCAGTTGGTGGACTAATGGTGATGAGCCGTTGCAAACCGAGGGGGCTTGCGGGGCGCCGCCTTGATGAGAAGGTCGCTGAGTCGGCCATGAACGCGCTCGCGAGCCTATGACTTCAGGTCCACGGTTCACACTCGAAGCAGGGGGTTGGTACGCGATGGAATTGCTGGGTGAGGAATTCGGTCCATCACTTCGCACGTACTCCCCCGTGAAAGTGTTCGGTGTGCGGCTATCCAACGACGGCTCCAGGCGCTTTGGCCTGGACTTCTTCCACGCGAACTATCCCTGCGGCGTGCAGCATAAGAACTATACGATCCAAACCATCGAACGAAACCGCTTCTTCTTGCTTGGAAGCGTAGAGGGCTCAGGCGTATCGCAATTGATTCTGCTGTCCCCCATTTCTGCGGCCTGGTTGAGTGAGCATTTCCAGATCGAGGTGCCGCATGGCGAGGATGTTGGGCGTTTCCTCGAGCGGAAGCAGGCCTCAAAGGGCATTGCTTCGTGAAGGTATCCCTCTTTCCAGATATCCCCTCTCGGCAATTGGTTGGCATACCCCGCCTTCATCGGTAGGAATCCTGCGTACGGACGACACGGAGAGTCGAACATGGAAGGTTTTTGTACACAGTGTGGTGCGTCGCTTGCCGAGGGCGCACGGTTTTGTGGGAAGTGCGGAGCAGCGCGATCCATGGACACGACCTCGGGAAACCTCAGGCCGGCGGTGCCAGTTCAAGGTGGGTCAGGAGCGCGGGGGCAGGAAGAATGGCCAGTGACCGACCCTCTTAGCGATCCGCGATACGCGGGTTTCTGGTATCGCGTGCTCGCATGGGTGATCGACTACGTCCTCTCCTTGATCGTGACGCTGTTCATCGTCCTACCCATCGGGTTCCTGTACGGGATCATGATGATGGAGTCTGCGACCGGGCCGGAGATCGAGGCGGGTGCGGAAGGGCTCGGGCACATTCTCGGCATCGTGATCGCGTGGCTGTACTGGACGGTTTTCGAGTCCTCCGGCTGGCAGGCGACCCCCGGGAAACGGATGCTGGGGCTCCGCGTGACGGACGCCGAAGGCAACCGGATTGGCTTTGGCCGAGCGAATGCCCGCTACTGGTCTAAGATCCTGTCGGCACTGATCCTGTTTATCGGCTTCCTGATGGTGGCCTTCACCCGTCGCAAGCAGGGCCTGCACGACCTGATCGCCTCAACGCTTGTGCTGCGCCGCTGAATCCCGCCGCCTCGATACGCTCCGTTCATCGAGCCGCACAGCATGGCCTGCGCCGTGCGACCGGTTTGGTCGCACCAATGCCCTAGGGTGGGCGTGAGCTCTTCACGCATCGCCACCTTAAGGAGGCGTTTCTGCTGAAGTTGGCCCAAGCCCATGGGTGTCCTTGGCAGTGCTGGCTGTACCAGTCGCGCCGGCGCTACATGTTAGCGCTCACCTAGCCGTAGTCGGTTTCGACCTGAACGTTTCGCTGTGGATAGAGCGTCGTCAGCCCGACGAAGAAGTTCCTCAAACCCTTCGTGTTCGAGCAGAGTCGCGGCTCCGATCGATACGGTCATCCTGTGCCCGTGATTCATCCCGGGAACGTCGAGGGTTGGTATTGCCTCGACGACGCGCGCACCGAGCTGTTCAGCGCCCACCTGATCGGTTTCCGGCAGGAGTACCACGAATTCTTCGCCGCCAATGCGCCCGATGAAGTCTGTATCGCGCAACAGGCTGGCACACCCCTGTGTGAACTGGCGCAGGGCCTCGTCCCCTTGGGCGTGACCGTACTGAGTGTTAATCGTCTTGAAGTGATCGATGTCCAGGACGAGTAGCGAAAGGGGACGGTGGTGGCGATGAGCCCGTTCGATTTCATGCTCAGCGTGCTCGAAGAGGGCCCTCCGATTGGCGATGCCGGTCAGAGGATCGCTGTAGGCGGCCTCGCGCCAGTACCGCTCGAGTTGTTTGCGCGGTGTGATGTTGATGGCGACCCAAAGCACCACCGGCTTTGGGTGGTTGTAGCTGGGAAGCGGCATGGCTCGGCCCTCGAACCACTGCTCGGCTTGGTGATGATCGCAATCCCGAACGGCTGGAGGCAGCAACGACACATCGGCCACCCGGAGTTGATACTCCAGCGTCTGCACCTCACCAGTGCGGAGGGCTTCCCTCACGTGGGTGAGGCAGTCCTCTGCGACTGCTGGAGGAAGAGCGTCCGAGAGCGTATGGCCTTCCAGTGACTTGCCGTTCGCGTACATGGCCTCGTTGGCCCCGCCGAGAACCTTGATGTAGAGGCCGTCCTCGTCAAGCACGAATGAGATGTCGGGGAGGGCTTTCAGCAGCGTGAGGAGTTGATCCCGTTCCGCTTGCAAGGCGGCAATGGTGGCAGCTTGCGTTGAATCTTGAATGTCATCCATGTGGTGTGCTCCTGCCCCTGTGCCGTCTGTGTTACGTCGTGTTTGAGGTGGGTTTGGTCAGGCGAATCCCGCACGTCGTGTGCTCGCACCGGGCTTGATCCGATGCTCGGCGATCAGGGCATTGGCAAGTGACTGCAATGTGAGGCCCTCGCGTGACGTGCTCCGGCGCGATTGGCTTCGCACCACCGTCGCGAAGTCGCCAGGGGTGAGGCCGTCGAGCTGGCGTACGATGGCGTGAGCGGTATCGTGTGCGGCACGGTCGGCTGCATCGGTCGGTTGCAGTCGCGTGACAAGTTGATCGAAGAGTTGCGCGCGCTGTTGTTGATCCAGTGGGCGCAATTCCAGCTTGTGATCGAAGCGGCGCAGGGCGGCAGGGTCCAGGGCTTCCAGAAAATTGGTGGCGCACACGAGGATGCCGTCGAAGGCCTCGATCTGGACCAGGAGTTCGTTGGTTTTTGTCATCTCCCAGGTCTGGCGGGCCTGGGACCGATCCGTGAGGAAGCTGTCGGCCTCGTCCAGTAACAATACGGCGCCTTCCTTCCGCGTTTCGCGAAAAGCCTGGGCCAGGTTCTTCTCGGTCATCCCCACGTATGGCGAGATGAGTTCCGAGGCAGTGCGCTTGCGCAGGGGACGGTCGGCCTGTTCGGCAAGATGATGAGCCAGCGCTGTCTTGCCTGTACCTGGAGGGCCATACGCGAGCAGGGTGCCTTGCCCACCAGCGACGAGGTCCTGGATGACCGCCTCGATCGGCGTGTCGGTATTGAGGTATTCCAGACCGTAATTCAGTGCATCCAGCCCGCGAGGCGTGGTCAATGGCGGACGACCCTGAAACTCGGCCTGTTGGTTCAGGTGATTCGCCATGATCGATTCCGGCGTATCCGGGCTATTACGCAGGAGCCGCGCCACTCGGGCCGCACGGCGGATCTCGGCGGGGGTCAGGGCTTCGGTCCCGGCTATGTGATCTAGCCAGGCCTCGGTCACGTCGAGATCTTCGCAGGCGTGCGCGAGGAGTGCGCGTCGGACCGAGCGTGGTGGGTGCCCTACCTCGAGGGCGTAGTCGAAACGGCGCAGGTAGGCTGGGTCCAGTTGATCCCAATGGTTGGTGATCCAGATCGCCGGAACGGGATTATCCTCCAGCATCTGGTTGGTCCAGGCCTTCCCGCGGTTTTGCGAGCGGGGGTGGCCACCAAACCGCGCCGTGCCTGAATTGACCTCGAACACATCCTCGATTTCGTCGAAGACGATTAGGGCATCCTTGGCCCGGCGCAGCAGGTACTGGCAGAGCTGGTAGGCTCGTTGCCGATGGCTGGGTTCCATGGGGCTGCCGTGGGCGTCTTCATGGTTCACCTCCCGTGCGTGGAGCTCGGCTTCATGGGCGACACGCCGCGCGATCTGGGTCTTCCCAGTGCCCGGGGGGCCATACAACAAGATGTTGACACCCTGAACGCCATCCCCGGCAGCCTGGAGGAGTAGCGTCTTGATTCGTGCGATGTCGGGTTCGAGGTGCGCCAGGGCAAGTTGATTCTCCTCGGGATCGGGCGCGTCACGGAAAAAGCCCGCAAAGATGCTGTCCGGGGAATCCAGGGTTCCGAGCAGTTGGGAGGCGAGGCTGTCTAGCAAGTCGAACCCGAGATCGCGCCCGTTGGATGAGGACACCGTGACAAGACCGGAACGGACCAGGGTTGCGCCGTGCGAGAGCGCATCCTGGATCTCACGGGTGGCCCGGTTCAGGGCAAGCGCGACGATTTCTGCCGAGGCCAGATCGCAGGATTCGCGAACTTCGGATAACAGCTTTTCAAAGCTGTAGTGGGACGTGTAGAGGGTGAGAAACTCCAGGATTTCGCATTCTGTTTCGTGCAGGCCCAAGGGTTCAGCAAGGATCCGGATGTTGCGCGCGATTGAACGGTCTTGGAGCCCCGAGTCATCGCCCTCGATTGCATGAAGTCGTTCCTGAACGGCTCGCTCCAAGGCCAGATGATCATCCTCGTCTTCTTCGTCGAGGTGTATGCCAAGCCCTTTCAGCTCGCCTCTGTTTGCCCATGAAGTCAGGTTGTCACTCGCATCCCGAGGCAGGGCCGTCGCAAGGATCCGCAGGCTCCAAAGCGTTCTCATGTTTCGCACGTCGTCCGACGGGGACGGACGGCTGGATCGCATGCTGTGTCTGCGCGGTCGACGACGAAGGTTCAAGGGCATTGGGCACTCCTGGGTTCAGGGAGCCTCAGCTTCACAGAGGGGTGCGACAAAAGTTGACGCCAAGATGGCGCGCTCGAGTCACTCGCTGTTGCGGGTCATATGAACCCGCTGACGGCCGATGCGGAGCATCTACCGCTCAACGCTCGCTTGCAGGTCCTGGGGCGCCGTTCGGCCTCGGGCTGGCGCGTGACACTCCAGGGTGAAGTGAAGTACCTCGGATCTGGAGAGCATGGTCTCGAGTTAAACCGGATCGTGCTCGATTAGCCTCCAGCCGGACACGCGACAAATACCGTCGCGCCGCTACGGAAGAATGATCCCTCCAGCCGGCAATACAGGGAGGGCCGATTATGCGAGTGGTACGGAGAATTCGAGGGGAGCATCGCGTTCAGTTCGAGACCAGTGAGAACCTGGACCCGGAAAGGCTGCTGGCGCAGCTCATGGACAAGTATCCGGAGCACGACCTGAGCTTCGTCGACGACCCCTTCGAACCGGGTAGCAAGGCGATCCGGATCGCGCACCCCAACGATCCGAAGGCTCAGGAGCCCAAACCGGTCGGCGCGGGGGCACCCTCGGCCGAGTCGCAGACAATCCAGGCCGGCGCGGAACCGAGAGCGTCCGAGGCGGCGCGTGCCCCTGAGGAGGCAAGCGCATCGGAGGCCGCCTCGGATACCAAGGCCTGTCCATATTGTGGAGAGACGGTCCGTGCGGTCGCGATCAAGTGCAAGCACTGCGGGTCGGATCTGACGTCCACCGGGGCACCTGAAACCGGGGAGTCGCGTGCGGTGCGGACATCCCCTGACCTCGGCATCTTCCTGCTGGGCGTTCCGATCCTGGCGATCGTGCTGATCTGGGGTTGGGTGGGGAACATGAATCTGCTGCAGTCCCCAGAGACGACCCTTATGGGTATCGGCCTCGGCACGTTGTTGATCACCGCAGTACTGGCTTCGGTGGAAGCTGCCAGCGCCGGTATGCAGACAAATCGCCAGAAGGGGAGCTATGGGCCGACCGCCTGGTTCTTCCTGGTTCTGATGTTGTGGGTGGTGTGCTATCCGGCCTATCTCTACAAGCGTCGCCATTACGGGTTTGCCAATCTGCTCATACCCGGTTTGGTGATCGCAGCGGTGTATCTCGGGAGCTGGCTACTGATGGATGCCGCGATCGCTGACGCTCGCGCTGGCCTGCAGAACCCTTTCCAATAGGACCTTCTCAATCACTGTCGATGGAATGGCCCGGGCTTCGAAAGGACCCCGGGCTTTTTTGCGTCGGCTGCCTCCGTATTGCGGGCAGCAAGAATCATCAGGCGACGAAAACCGTCGCCTCCGTGGCGGATACTGATGCTCCAGATTGACCAGGAGATCCATCATGCCGCGCACCGGACGCATGCGTTCCCGCAGATTTCATTCCCAGTCCCGACCGCTGCGCGGTGAAGCGTTGCTGTGGGCCCTGCGCCTGTGGGTCGCGGCGCGACGGCGCGACCATGGCGATTGGCTGCTCCAGGAGCTTCAGCCGGAAACGCTGACGGACCTTGGGATCGACCCCTCCATGGATCCCGACATGGAGGACTTCGATGAGGCGCTGGAACCGGAACGGATCGACGCGGCGCTGGAGCAGCAGCTCGAGCGCGTAAGCCGGCATCCCCCGAGGCCCCAGCGTCAGCGCTTCGCTACCAATATCCGGATGCTGGGTGATCGCCTGGGGCTGACCGATTGCGAGCAGCAGGTGCTGCTCTTCCTCGTCCTTCACGAGATCGATACCGACCTGTCCAGCATGGTGGCCATTGCTCGCAAGGCGGTCGCCATGAGCAGCACTGAGGTGATGGCCGTAGCGCTCGATTGCCCGGAGCAGGATGTACGTGTGGCGCTCTCGGCGGATGGCACGTTGATCCGATCGGGGCTCATTCAGCCCAATGTCCGGATGGGCATGGACACCGCGCACATGGAGTACGAACTGCTGCGCGGCATCGGCCTGGAGCTGGACGCACCCGACGCGTCGCCCGATGCGATCTTTCGGACGTATTTTCGACCTTCGCCGGCACCTCAGGTCGGCATGCTGCCGATGACCCATCTGCAGGAGGAGCGTGCGCGCGTCGCGGCGCTTCTCCGTCAGGCATCCCGGCAGGGCGCCGCGGGGATCAATATCCTGATTCACGGTGAGCCGGGTACGGGCAAGACACAGTTTGCGCGCTCCGCAGCGGCGGAGGCGGGCCTCACGGCGGTAGAGGTCAACTTTGAAGACGAGAGCGGTGACCCGCTGGAGCCGCGCAGTCGCCAGCGGGCCTATCAGTTGTGCCAGCACGTGGTGGCGCGCGCCCCCGGTCATGCCGTCCTGTTTGATGAGATCGAGGACGTGTTCGACGCCCGTAACGGCTGGATGCGCGTCGGCAGCCGTGGCGACCGCCCGGGTGGCAAGGCCTGGACCAACCAGATGCTCGAGGCCAACGCAACGCCCGCGATCTGGATCACCAACCATGTCGGGCAGATCGATCGCGCCTATCTCCGTCGGTTCGACTACACCCTGGAGCTGCGCCAGCCCCCTCGCTCGGTGCGCCGATCACTGCTCGAACATACCCGGGGCGACTTGCCCGTCTCGGACGCCTGGATCGAGCGGGCCTCACAGATCGAAGGGCTGACCCCGGCCGAAGTGCAGAGCGCCTTCCGCGTGGCGCGCCTCCTACATGCCGAGGATCCGCAGTTAGGGCTCGAATCGTTCCTGGACGAGCAGCTTGCGCGTCAGGCGCATCTGCAACAGCGCCGGCCACCGGTTCGGCGGCGCGGATCCGATCTGCTGCGCTACGACCTGAGCATGCTCAACACGGATCAGGCGATCGAGCCGGTCGTGCAGCATCTGGCGGCTGCGGGGGAGGGGAGTCTTTTGTTGCATGGTGTACCGGGGACCGGCAAGACGGCTTTGGCAACCCATCTGGCCGAGCAGGCCGACCGGCCCCTGATCCAGCGCCCGGCTTCGGCCCTGTTGTCGCCCTATGTCGGCATGACCGAAAAGAACATCGCCCGGCTCTTCCGCACGGCCGAGGACGAGGGCGCTGTGGTGCTGATCGACGAAGCCGACAGCCTCGTCGGGAACCGGGAGACCGCTCGCGCACGCTGGGAGGTCAGCCAGACCAACGAAATCCTTGTCCAGATCGAGCAGTTCCACGGCATTGTTATCTGCGCCACCAACTTCCTTGGCGCGATTGATTCCGCCGCCCTGCGCCGCTTCGACTACAAGCTCGAACTGCGAGCACTAGATGCCGAGCAGCGAAAAACGATGTTCAGCGAACTGCTCCGCTCATTGGGCCTGGATCCGTCGGAGGTGTCCGCTGGGCAACGCCACGTTCTTTCCGGCCTCGACAATCTGACCCCGGGGGACTTGGCTACCGTTGCGAGACGGTTTCAGACGCGGCCGAACCGCCAACATGTGGATGTCGGTACCATCTTGGACGCTGTGCTTTCCGAGCACGCACTGAAGCCCGGTGTGGCGAAGCGTCGAGCGGGCTTCGCGTAAGATGCCTTCCATCCAGTCGGTGCGAAGTCACGAGTGCGCAGAATCCGGGGCGCGTGAAGCTGGGCGTATGTGCTGCGACACGAAGGAGAAGACGGATGCTTCATAGACTGCGGGAGCGCCTGACGGGTCAAGACAGGGGAGCCCCACTCGGGCAGATCGTTCTGTGGGAGGTGATCGCATATGGCGCCGTTGCCGCGATACTCATGGGCGCGGTTTATGGCGTCACATGTCTGTTTGCCTTTCTGGGTTTCATGGACGAATGCGTGTCTTTGTTTGCCGTAATGGAGGGGTTCCTGGGCTGGTTGTCGCGATTGTCGGGCGGATGAATGTGGCCTGTACGGAGCCCGGCCAGCGACAGAAGTTGGATACAGGCGACGGCGCCCAAGTCACCCCATGATTGGTGGGTGCGTGCTCGTGGAAAGCTTCCCTCACGTGTCGTCTGTCGGTGTATGTTCCTCAACCAGCTTCGAGCACTGAAACCACTTAGGTTTTTCGATAGCTGTACACGAGACTCAGTGTGGCGGGAGGTTCGCCTGGCGGCTGCCGCGGCTGATATGGTGCCTCTGCGACATGGTTGGGCCTGGGGTAGGGGGGCTGTATCCAGTTAGCCGGGGGTGATGGAGAGGAAGAGGCCGTTGGCGCATGGGGTCTGGTCTTGATTTCGCTTTCATGAGGGCACCGAAATCGATAGGGAAGGCGGTGGCTTCAGGCTCTGATCAAGAGACAAAAAAGAACAGGGGGAGTCATGGGGGATTGGAGGAAGATAGGGGCCCTGGCGTGTGATGCAATCTATCTCGCTTCGTTTTGGTTGGCGATCGCACATCATCACTGGTGGGCATATGTGACGCTGGCCGGTGTCCTTCTGGGGCTGCGAAGCTTTGTTCGAGTTGTCCGCGAGGATGAGATCCAGGTCCGTTGGTTCGGGTACCCGTTGGTGGTGATCTTGCCGTTTTACTGGACCTGGAGTCTCTACCGAGTAGACCAGGGAACTGGACGGGAACTTGTTCAAATCGTTAGGGACCGCGGACAGCGGTCGTCCCATAAGAAGGCTGCCGTGTCGATCGGGCTTCTAGTGCTTCTAGGGCTTTCGGCCACCAACCTCTTAGGGCAACACCTTGTCGACCCGGTCATGCATGCGGCCGACGAGAAGGCCGATCAGTACCTGACGACTGCTTTGATTAATGCGACGGCGGCCTACGGCAGCGCTCGCGCTCTCGATCGAGTGATCTCCATGGTCACGGAGACGACCGTGAGCGGCGGGGTCGGTGTAGCGGGTGCGTCGATGAAGCCAGGCATGCGGCTAAAGCCCCTGCAAGACCTCCTGGAGCGATTCTCCGAGGTGATGTTGTGGGCTATCGCGGCCCTGGTTCTCCAACATTTTCTCGTGGAGGTGGTGCCTCTGATTGCAGTTCCAGTGCTGCTGTCGGTGGCGGCCGTGCTCCTTATGATCGCGACGATTACAACGGGTCCCACCTCCGCACGGTTTGTCGCCTTGACGAAGCTGGTGATCGGTCTTTGGATCTTTTTGCGCGTTCTTCTCCCGCTGGGTCTCGCTGTTGTCGCCGTTATCTCCGGAGCTGTCCTCGAAGACCGGCAGGACAGAGAATTGCAGGAGGTGGCGGGATCCGTCGAGGAGCTCGAGGAGGTTGAGGGCGCAGCAGAAGACGGTGGCGTCATCGCTCGAGCGCGGGCGATTTGGGATTCGGCAGGGGAGATTATCGGCAACACCGTCGAGTTCTCGGAGAGGATGATTGGCTCGTTTATCCAGTTGTTGGTGGTGTTCCTCCTGCAATCAGTACTCGTCCCGATCGCGGTTCTTCTGTTGCTTTGGAAAGGCTGGAAAATCGTGGTTAGTGATCCGCATGCACAAGCGACAGCCTCAGGCATAGCTGAGTCCTCGAGATCGCTGGAAGCGGAACGGCAAAAGTTCATTGACCGTGCGAATGGTAAGACAGAGGCGGATGCGGATGTGCCATCCGAAAGCCCGACACCCAACGGCCGTTAGGCCGGCTGAGTTTAAGGCGCGTGAAGTTGGTGGCAAGGAGGAAGCGCATGAACATCTGGGTGGCGGTAACGGACATGGATTGGTTCCAGAAGCTTCGGTCGCGGCAGCCGGAGGAGGTGAATTTCTGGCAGCCAGGCGGGGGGCGCCGTATTCGCAGGCTGCAGCCGGGCGATCTGTTTCTGTTCAAGCTGCACAGCCCTTACAACGCTATTGCCGGGGGCGGATTCTTCGTGCGCAGCACCTCGTTGCCGGTACGACTTGCCTGGGAGGCATTCGGGCCGATGAATGGCGTGGATTCTCTGTCCGAGTTCCGGACGAGGATCGCCCACTATCGACGAAAAGAAACGGCCGGGACCACGGAGATCGGCTGCAATATCCTGGCGCATCCGTTTTTCTTCGAGGAATACGACTGGATCCCGCAACCCGGGAGCTGGAGCAAGAACATCGTTACGGCGAAGACGTACGACGGCACTGAGGGCGAGGGGGCCGAGTTCTACCAGCAGGTTGCCATGCGGGTGAGCAATCACGAGTTATTGCCCCCGGGTGGACATGTGCAGGAGGGTGGCGATGACCGATGGGGGCGCGCGTTTCTGGCTCGTGCCCGTCTTGGGCAGGGGGCATTCCGGGTGCTGGTCACCGATGCCTACGACCGGCGTTGTGCCGTCACGGGCGAGCGCACGCTGCCCACGCTCGAGGCGGCACATATCAGGCCCTATGCCGAGCATGGCCCGCACCAGGTGTCGAACGGTCTGCTTCTGCGCTCAGACTGGCATCGACTGTTTGATGATGGCTATGTAACCGTGACGCCCGATCACCACATTGAGGTGAGCCCGCGCATTCGCGAGGAATACGAGAACGGGCGGGAGTACTACCGACATCACGGCGAGCGCCTGGCACGCGTGCCGGAAACGGTCTGGCAGCGTCCGGACCCGGAGTTTATCCGTTGGCACAACGAACAGGTGTACCGCGGCTGAGGGCGCGGCTCTGGTCCGTGTCCACGCGCAATGCCGCAAGTCAATGAATACCCACGACTGACCGTCGAAGGAAACAGAATCCGACCATGGCCCTGAAGAAATCCCAGCTCTATTCGTCCCTGTGGCAGTCCTGCAACGAGCTTCGCGGTGGCATGGATGCCTCGCAGTACAAGGATTACGTGCTGACGCTGCTGTTCATGAAGTACGTCAGCGACAAGAAGGACTCGCTCATCGACGTCCCTGAGGGCGGAAGCTTCGCCGACATGGTGGCGCTCAAGGGCGACAAGGAGATCGGCGACAAGATCAACAAGATCATCGGCCGGCTCGCCGAGGCCAACGACCTCAAGGGCGTCATCGACCAGGCGGATTTCAACGACGAGACCAAGCTCGGTTCCGGCAAGGACATGCAGGACCGGCTGTCCAAGCTGGTGGCGACCTTCGATCAGCTCGACCTAGGCGCCAACCGCGCCGACGGCGACGACCTGCTGGGTGACGCCTACGAATACCTGATGCGCCACTTCGCCACTGAGTCCGGCAAGAGCAAGGGCCAGTTCTACACGCCGGGCGAAGTCTCGCGGGTGATCGCCCAGGTGGTGGGCATCGGCCCGGACACCCGTCAGGACGAGACCCTGTATGACCCGACCTGTGGGTCCGGATCGCTGCTGCTGCGCGCCGCCTACGAGGCCCCGCAGGGCCTGAGCATCTACGGCCAGGAAAACGACAACGCCACCTGGGCGCTGGCCCGGATGAACATGATCCTGCACGACTACCCCACGGCCGAGCTGTGGCGGGACAACACCCTCTCGCGCCCCTATTTCAAGAACGCTGACGGCAGCCTCAAGACCTTCGACTACGCCGTGGCCAATCCGCCATTCTCCGCCAAGTCCTGGACCAACGGCCTGGACCCGGCCAACGACGAGTTCGGCCGCTTCGAGTACGGCATCCCGCCGGCCAAGAACGGCGACTACGCCTTTCTGCTGCATCTCATCAAGTCGCTCAAGTCCACCGGCAAGGGCGCCATCATCCTGCCCCACGGCGTGCTTTTCCGCGGCCACAAGGAGGCTGATATCCGCCGCAACCTGATCCGGCGCGGCCTGATCAAGGGCATCATCGGCCTGCCGGCCAACCTGTTCTACGGCACCGGCATCCCCGCCTGCATCCTGGTCATCGACAAGGAACACGCCGCCGACCGCGAGCACATCTTCATGATCGACGCCAGCCGCGAGTTCATGAAGGACGGCAACAAGAACCGCTTGCGCTCCCGCGACATCCACAAGATCGTGGACGTGTTCAACCACCAGCGCGAGCTGCCCGGCTATGCCCGCCGCGTGCCGCTGACCGAGATCGCCTCGGATGCCAACGACTACAACCTCAACATCCCGCGCTACATCGACGCCGGCGAGGCGGAGGACCGGCACGACCTCTACGCCCACCTGAACGGCGGCACGCCTAAGCGCGACGTGGACGCGCTCGAGCCCTACTGGTCCGTACTGCCCGGCCTGCGCGAGGCGCTGTTTCAAGACAACGGCCGGCCCGGCTACCTTGAACCCCGGGTCGACGCCCGCGAAGTCAAGGCCACCGTGCTGGGCCACGCCACCTTCACGGCCTTCGCCGAGCGCGTGGCCGGCGTCACCGACGACTGGCAGGCGGCGCATCGCCCGGACCTATACGCCCTGCAAGCGGGCGACAAGCCGCGCGACGTGATCCACGGCCTGTCCGAGGACCTGCTGCAACGCTTCACCGATGTGCCCCTGCTCGACCGCTACGCCGTCTACCAGCGCCTGATGGACTACTGGGCGGATGTCATGCAGGACGATGTCTACCTCATCGCCGCCGAGGGCTGGGTCGAGGCGGCCCGGCCCCGGGGCGTGATCGAGAACAAGGAGCGCAAGCTCAAGGAAGAGCCCGACCTGACTATCGGCAGCGGCAAGAAGGCGAAGAAATACAAGCTCGACCTGATCCCACCCGCGTTGGTCATTGCCCGCTACTTTGCCGACGAACAGGCCCGGCTCGACACCCTCCAGGCAGAGCTCGAGACCGCCAGCCGCGAGCTGGAGGAATTCATCGAGGAACAGGACGGCGAGGAAGACCCCTTGAGCGAGGTCAAGAACGACAAGGGCAAGGTCACCAAGACCGAGATCCCCAAGCGCCTCAAGGCCCTCAAGGGCGAGCCGGAGGCGGACGACGAAATCGCCGCCCTCAAGCAGTGCAAGAAACTCATGGACAACGAGGCCGCCGCCAAGAAGGCCGTCAAGGAAGCCCAGACCGAACTTGACCAGGCCGTACTGGCCCGCTACGCCGAGCTCACCGAGGACGAGATCAAGCAGCTCGCCGTGGACGACAAATGGCTGGCCGACATCCGCGCCGCCATCGAATCCGAAGTCGAGCGCATCACCAACCAGCTCGCCGGTCGCGTGCGCGAACTGGAAGAGCGCTACGCCGAACCCCTGCCAAGCATCGAGCGCGAGGTGGAAGCACTGACCACCCGAGTCACCGGCCACCTGGAAAAGATGGGGGTGCGGGTCGATGGCTGAGCGCAGCGAGGCGGTGGAGGAGCAGGCCGTGCGGGATGGGTCGGCCGTCTATTCGGTGGAGCCCGATATCGCGACTGCTGAGGACTTACCGCCCGGGTATAAGCGGACCGAGGTGGGGGTGATTCCGGAGGATTGGAGGGTAGAGGCACTCGCCTACTTTGTTAGTGCCCTTCACGCAGGGGTGAGCGTCAACTCAAGCACATCGGATCAACCGATAGATGACGTACCCTCAGTATTGAAGACATCATGCATCCAGGCTGGCATCTTCTCTCCAGATCAAGCAAAGCCAATTACGCCCAAGGACCGCAGTCGGGCGAAGCTGAGTCCTAAGGCTGAAACAATACTGATCAGCCGTATGAACACACCAAACTTGGTTGGTGAGTCTGGGTTCGTTGGAAAAGACTACGATCACTTGTTTTTGCCAGATCGGATCTGGATGACCATATTCAGACAAACTGTTAGGTTCTCGCCTAGGTGGCTTGCCTATATTCTGAGTAGCCCTGAATATCGGAAGTACCTAAAAGAGATTGCCACTGGCACAAGTGGAAGCATGAAGAACATTGCAAAAGGCAGCCTGCTCAATCTAAAGGTCCCCTGTCCTGTAGAGAAGGAGCAACGCGCCATCGCCACCGCCCTGTCGGACGCGGATGCGCTGATCGAATCCCTCGACCGCCTGATCGCCAAAAAGCGCGCCATCAAACAGGCCGCCATGCAACAACTCCTCACCGGCCAGACCCGCCTACCCGGCTTCACCGGCGAGTGGGAGACGAAGCGGTTGGGGGATATTTCAACTATAGCGATGGGCCGTACACCCAGTCGGAACAACACCGCCTTTTGGGGCCGTGGTCACGTCTGGCTCTCGATCGCAGATCTGCACGGTAAGGTGGTAAAGGAATCTAAGGAGCAGATCACGGATCTAGCAGCGGCCGGGATGACGCCTATTCCGGAGGGCACTTTGCTGATGAGCTTTAAGCTCTCAATTGGTCGCCTGTGCTTTGCTGGTTGTGATTTGTTTACCAACGAAGCGATATGCAGCTTTACCGATCTTCAAGCTGATGAAGAATTTATTTACTACGCACTTAGTAGAACCGACTTTTCACTCTACGGAAAGCAAGCGGTAAAAGGTTACACGCTCAATAGCGAGTCACTGAAGCTAGTGGAAGTTTTTCTGCCGCCGGAAGATGAACAAACCGCCATCGCCACCGTCCTCTCCGATATGGATACCGAAATCGAGGCCCTGGAACGCCGTCGCGACAAGGCCCGCCAGATCAAGCAGGGCATGATGCAACAGCTCCTCACCGGGCGGGTGCGCTTAGTTAAACCAGGGAAAGCAGCATGACAGACGTTACCCAGGAAATTGTCGATTGGCTCCGCGCAAGGCCGGATTGGCTTCAGGCGGCTGCCGAGCGGTTATTGGCCTCTGGCAACCTGAGCGACGGCGACATTCAGGGAATCGCGCAATATTTGACAACAGAAGACGGACGAAGGGTTTCAACACATAGAACGTTCGACGGCCTTGGCGGGGGGAATTCTAGCGTCGACGAATTACGGTTGGTGTCAATCGGGGACATTCAAGGTATCGAGAATCTCGCACCCCGAGTTCCCATTTCCTTCGGCCAGGGAAATCTAGTAGTCGTGTACGGCCACAATGGGTCCGGCAAAAGCGGTTATACGCGAATTCTGAAGCGGGCCTGCGGTCATCCACGGGCCGCGGAGCTGAGGCCAAATATCTTCCAGCAGCCGCCGCGCAGCCAACAGTGCAACATTACGTACAGCGTCGCAGGTAGTGAACAGACCGTCGCCTGGTCGGCGGATGGGGCTGGCGTTGACACATTGCGCACGGTGGACATTTTCGACTCAGAAGCAGCTTCGTACTACCTGACCAGCGAGACGGAGACATCCTATGTGCCACCCCAAATCGCATTGTTTGAGCGACTGGCCTCGGCATGCGAACGGGTTAAGACATGCCTGAAGAGTGACCAAGAGAGTCTGAAGAGCAGCTTGCCAACACTGCCATCAAAATACGAGCAAAGCCCGAGCGGCAAGGCATATCGCTTATTGAAATCCGCCATGGCGCAAGGCGAGATCGAGCGGCTAACGCAATGGACAGATGACAATGAAAAGTCGCTGAGCCAGCTCGAAGAGCGTCTCAAGACGGCTGACCCGGCTTCGCACGCGCAAAAGGCTCGGCGCACGAAGAGTCAGGTCGATCAGCTTATCCAGCAATTGGAATCGACCGCTTCTGGCTGTAGCGCTGAGCGTGTAAAGGCCGTTCGGCAAGCTCGCGAACATGCCGCCTCGAAGCGGCGGGCTGCAAGTGAGGCAGCACAGATCGATTCCGCTGAACTCAAGGGGATCGGCTCCGAAACGTGGATCGCATTATGGGAGGCGGCTCGTGCGTATTCGCAAAGTGCCTACCCGGAACAGGAGTTTCCAGTAACGGATGACGGGAGCCGCTGCGTTTTGTGTCATCAAACGCTTGAACCCGATGCGCAGCAACGCCTGCGTGACTTTGAGGTTTTTGTTCAGGGCACAGTGGAAGACGAGGCCAAGAAGGCCGAGTTGGCATACAAAAAGGCGCTGGATGAGTTGCCGCAAAGCTTGACTAAAGATTCGATTCGAACTCGTTGCGAAGCGGCCGATTTGCATGAAGAAGGCTGGGTGGAACGGCTTGAGAAGTTCTGGGAGGAGGCAGAACGAGCCACGCAATGTCTGCTCCACGAAGAGCGAGATAGCGAAGCGCGCCCGGTTGCATGGCCCGAGCAGTTGCTGAAGATGCTCACGGAGCGTGCTGAATCCCTTGAACAGCGAGCTCTTCAATACGATGCAGATGCGAAACACTTTGACCGCAAGCAAGCTGAGCAGGACCGCCTTAACCTGGAAGCAAAACGCTGGGTGGCGCAACAGGCAGATGCCGTCAAAGCGGAAGTGGCGCGACTGAATCAGGTAGCCAAATACGACGAGTGGGCGCGACAGGCGAATCCGCGCGGTATTTCTCTCAAAGCTGGTGAACTTGCGGAGAAAGCCATTTCGCAAGCGTATTTGACTCGTTTCCGTGACGAGTTGAAGCGACTCGGAGCGGCACATATCAAGGTCGAGGTCGTTAAAACCCGGACGAAGCAGGGCACAGCGCTTCATCGGGTTGCGCTGAAAGATGCCACTTGGCCGAAAGCTTCGCCCGATATGGTCTTGAGCGAGGGAGAACGTCGCATTATCTCCCTGGCAGCGTTCCTTGCGGACGTTGGTGAAAAGCCGCACCCAGCACCCTTCATTTTCGATGACCCCATCTCCTCTCTAGATCAAGAGTTCGAGTGGTACGTTGCCTTGCGGCTCGCACAACTAGGTAAAGAGCGGCAAGTCCTAGTGTTTACGCACCGGCTTTCGCTATATGGGGCGGCAGAAGGGGCTGCGAAGAAGGTCGGCGACGACTGGAAGAATAAAAATCTGGAGCGACGATGTATTGAGTCGTTTAGCGGAACCACCGGCCACTCCGCTGATGAAAGTGCCTGGAGCGCCAAGACGAAAACCGCAAACACCAACCTGTTGCACAGACTTGATGAAGCGAAAAAGGCAGGTGAAACGGGTGGAGGGGATGCTTATCGGCGTCATGCCCAAGGGATCTGCACGGATTTTCGCAAACTCCTGGAGCGGACGATTGAGGACGACCTCCTCTATGAGATCGTCAAGCGTAACCGACGGAGTGTTCAGACTGACAACAGGCTCAAATGGCTGCCTAGAATAACTGGCGAGGACTGTCAGTTCGTCGACGGCTTGATGACCAAGTACTCGGCGTTCGAGCACAGCCAGTCGCCGGAAACGCCGGTCCGGATTCCGGATGAAGCCGAACTTAGAGAAGACATCGAGTCGTTGAGAGTATGGCGAGAGGAGTTCAAAAAGCGGCCCGCCGAGGAGATGATATGAGCACCGTCGGCCAACGGGAACGTCTCACCCAGCAGCAGGTGCTGCGCTTCTTCCGGGACGAGCTGGATTATCGCTATCTGGGCGACTGGAAGGACCGGGCGGGCAACCGCAATATCGAGGAAGATCTGCTGCGAGACTGGCTGGCGCGACAGGGCCACGAGGAGCGCGTGATCAATCGCGCCCTGCGCGAGCTGGACCAGGCGGCGGCGATTGCCGGTAGCAAGACCCTCTATGACGCCAATCGCGCCGTCTACGAGAAGCTGCGTTACGGGGTACACGTCAAGCCATCGGTGCAGGAGCAGACGGTCACGGTCTGGCTGATCGACTGGGCCAATCCCGAGAACAACGACTTTGCCGTGGCCGAGGAGGTCACGGTGGACGGGGCCAATACCAAGCGCCCGGACGTGGTGCTGTACGTCAACGGCATCGCCCTGGGCGTGCTGGAGCTTAAGCGCTCCACCGTGGCGGTGGCCGAGGGTATCCGGCAGAACCTGGATAACCAGAAGCAGGATTTTATCCGGCCGTTCTTTTCCACGGTGCAACTGGTGATGGCGGGTAACCCGACCGAGGGCTTGCGATACGGCGTGATCGAGACGCCGGAGAAGCACTGGCTGCAGTGGAAAGAAGACTCGGTGAACGAGGATCTACTGCTGCGCGGCCTGGAACAGGTCTGCCGCAAGGATCGGCTGCTCGAGATCATCCACGACTTCATCGTGTTCGATGCGGGTACCAAGAAGACGTGCCGGCACAATCAGTATTTCGGCATTCGCGCGGCGCAGGAGTTTGTGCGCCGGCGCGAGGGCGGGATCATCTGGCACACCCAGGGGAGCGGCAAGTCTCTCACCATGGTCTGGCTGGCCAAGTGGATTCGGGAGAACGTAACCGATGCCCGGGTACTGGTGATCACGGACCGTACGGAGCTGGATGAGCAGATCGAGAAGGTGTTCAAGGGGGTCGACGAGCAGATCCATCGGACCCGCAGCGGCGCGGATCTGATCCGAGTGCTCGGGAGCAGCGAGGAATGGCTGATCGGCTCGCTTGTGCACAAGTTCGGTAGCTCGGAAGAAGGCGATGTCGACGAGTTCGTCCGCGACCTGAAGGGGCAACTGCCCAAGGGTTTCAGGGTGCCGGGGAATCTCTTCGTATTCGTCGACGAATGCCATCGCACCCAGTCGGGCAAGCTGCACGAGGCGATGAAGGCGCTTCTGCCCGATGCCACGCTGCTTGGCTTCACCGGAACCCCACTCTTGCAGAAGGACAAGCGCAAGAGCATCGAGATCTTCGGCCCCTATATCCATACCTACAAGTACGATCAGGCCGTGAGTGATGGTGTGGTGCTGGATCTGCGCTACGAAGCCCGGGACATCGACCAGCAGCTTACAAACCAGCAGAAGGTGGATGAATGGTTCGAGCTGAAGACCAAGGGGCTGAATGACTACGCCCGTGCCCAGCTCAAAAAGCGCTGGGGCACGATGCAGAAGGTGCTGAGCTCGCGCGATCGGTTGGAGAAGATCGTGGCCGACATCTTGTGGGACATGGCGACACGCGACCGGTTGCTCAGCGGTCATGGCAACGCGATGCTGGTAGCGGGCAGCATCTACTCGGCCTGTCGGCTCTACGAGATGTTTCAGAACACCGAGCTGAAGGGCAAGTGCGCGATCGTGACCTCCTATGCCCCGTCGACCGCGGACATCAAGGGCGAAGCGACCGGGGAGGGTGAGACGGATAAGCTCCATCAGTACGAGATCTACCGTCAGATGCTGGCCGCGCACTTTGACGAGTCGCCAGAGACTGCGATGGGGAAGGTGGAGACCTTCGAGAAGGAGGTCAAGAAGCGGTTTATCGACGAGCCAGGGCAGATGAAGCTGCTGATCGTGGTGGACAAGCTGCTCACGGGGTTTGATGCACCGCCCGCAACCTACCTGTACATCGACAAGAACATGCGGGATCACGGCCTGTTCCAGGCGATCTGCCGGGTGAACCGGTTGCATACGGAGGACAAGGAAGTCGGCTATATCATCGACTACAAGGACCTGTTCAGGTCGCTGGAGCAGTCGATCCAGGATTACACCGGTAGAGCCTTTGATGCGTTCGATTCGGAGGATGTCGAGGGTCTGCTGGAAGACCGGCTGACCAAGGCGCGTGAGCGCCTCGATGAGACGCGCGAGGCCATCCACGCGCTTTGCGAGGCCGTGGAGCCACCGCGCGACAGTGCGGCGTATCGCCGCTATTTCGTGGGCACGAGTGACGATCCCGACACGCAGAAGGACAACGAGCATAAGCGGGTGGCGTTGTACAAGCATGTCAGTGCGTTCCTGCGGGCGTACGCGAACCTGGCCAACGAGATGGGGCCTGCGGGCTACAGCGATGCCGAGGCGGCCGAGATCAAGGCCGAGGTGGAGCATTACGAGAAGGTGCGCGAGGAGGTGAAGCTCGCCAGTGGCGACTACATCGACATGAAGCTCTATGAACCGGCCATGCGGCATCTTCTGGACAGCTATGTCCGGGCGGAGGATAGCGAGAAGCTTTCAGAGTTCGATGACATGACCCTCGTGGAGCTGATTATCGACCGGGGAGAGGAAGCGGTTGATGCTTTGCCTGAATCGATAAAAAGCGACCCGGAGGCCATGGCGGAAACGATCGAGAACAATGTCCGGCGCCTGATCATCGATGAGATGGCGGTTAACCCGAAGTACTACGAGCGGATGTCCGAGCTCCTCGATGCGCTCATCGAGCAACGGCGGAAAGAGGCTCTCGAATACCGGGAATACCTTGAGAAGGTCATCGAACTCACCCGTCAGGCGGCCGGGGGCAAGGGAAGGTCAACCTACCCCTCGGGTCTCGAGACACCGGCCCAAAGGGCGTTGTACGACAACCTGGGACAGGATGAGACTCTGGCACTGCGGCTGGACGAACGCGTGCGCAATGTGAAGAAAGCGGACTGGCGGGGCAATACGTTCCGTGAGCGGGAAGTCCAACGGGCCGTTCGGGCAGTATTGGAAGAGCAGGTCCGTGAGATCGGAGAGTACGATGTCGACGAAGTTATGAAGATGGTGAAGGCACAGAGTGAGTACTGAGCTACGGCAAATCGACGTGGGCGGATTGGCCGTAGAGGTCCATCGCAAGTCGATCCGAAATCTTCACGTCGGGGTGTACCCACCGGAAGGCCGGGTGCGGGTGGCTGCGCCGGCGCACATGGACGAGGAGGCCATCCGGTTGGCAGTGGTGTCGCGACTGGCCTGGATCCGCCGTCAGCAGCGAATGTTTCAGGCCCAGCCGCGGGAGTCGGGCCGCGAGATGGTGACAGGCGAGAGCCACTACTTCCGCGGTCAGCGTTATCGGCTGAACGTTACTGAACAAAGGGGGGCAACCGGCGTTCGTCTCGTGAGGAATCACACGATGGAACTCACCGCCCCCCCAGGAAGCGATCTAGAGGCCCGGCAGCGCCTCCTCCAGCGCTGGTACCGAGAACAGCTCCGTCAGCGAATCCACGAACTTCTCCCCGGGTGGCAAAGCGTCGTGGGCGAAGAAGTCGCCGAATGTCGCATCAAGCAGATGAAGACGAAGTGGGGTAGCTGCAACATCGAGGCCCGGCGAATCTGGTTGAATCTGGACCTAATCAGGAAACCTGAGCCTTGCCTTGAATACATCCTGGTACACGAGTTGGTGCACCTGCTGGAGCGACAGCATAACGATCGCTTCCGGACTCTCATGGACCGCTTCCTGCCGGACTGGCGGTTACGCAGAGATCAGCTCAACCAGTCGCCGCTCGCCCATCAGGGCTGGGATTACTGAGGGGTTCAAGTCCCGAAATCGGAGGCCGGCCTCTCGGGCACCATGTCGTGGGCGAGCCTCTCGCGAACGTTTTCCCGTCACGGCGGGACCTAACTTTGAGGTATGGAATGACGGATTTGACGTGGCGCAAGGCCATCGAGCGAGTGCTGAGCGACGCGGGTGGCGCGATGCACTACACCGACATCGCCGAGCAGATCGTGGCAGACGGACTCCGGAAAAACGTGGGCGCAACGCCTCCTGCGACCGTCAACGCGAACATTTCAAGTTCGATCAGCAAGGAAGGAGATAGGTCACCATTTCGAAAGGTGGATCGCGGCGTATACATGCTCAAGGATGACGGTCCTGCTGCTGCGTCGAAGGCGAAGGCTGGAGCCAAGCCCGATGCCAAAGACCCCGACGGGGAAAGTGAAGAGCAATATGATGTCGTTTCCTCCTTCGGGATGTTCTGGCGTCGCGACTTCGTTGTTTGGAGCGGGACACCCAAGATTCTTGGTATCCAGCAGATAGGGTCTGAGCCGGTCGACTTCTGTGGGCAGCTCGGTATTTATCTGCTCTATGACGGTCGCGAAGTGGTCTATGTGGGACGCTCGGTTGATCGGCCACTTGGTCGACGCCTTTATGAGCACACGCTCGACCGTCTTTCGACCCGCTGGGATCGATTCTCCTGGTTCGGCGTTCTGCCGGTTTCAGACAAAGGAGCCTTGCAGGACCAGCCTGAGGCATACGGAGCCGGAAAAATCGTCCCTGCGTTAGAGGCCATACTGATTGAGGCCTTGGAGCCTCGGCAGAACCGCAAGCGGGGCGATGACCTATCCGCGGTCGAGTATCTGCAGCAAGAAGATCCTCAGGTCGAGAAGCGGAAAGCGCAGCAGGTGCTCGACAAGCTGGCGAGCAATTTCAAGTAGTTTGAACACCAAAAAATCTATTCGCCCTCTACATACGCTTGGTGCTTAGGGTCCCCATTCTGCTATCCGGTGGTCCAAGCCGTTTGCACCATCGATGATGCTCTGGAGTACTTGAGATCCGGAGACTTGTTCTTTCATTTCGGCAATATGCAGGTTGAGGTGTCGTAGGAAGGGCTAAAAGGGTTGGTACTTGCGTTCTCGGGTTCTCGGGTTCTCGGGTTCTCGGGTTCTCGGGTTCTCGGGATATAAGGATATCGAGGCTGATGTGAACACAGACTTAAAATATATTGCAGAATTGGTGGATGCGTTCTTTCGGCAGCGGAGAGTGGCTAGATCTTTTCAGATTATTGAACAACAGGAGATCTCGGGTTGGGAGGTGTGGTTCCAGATTGAGTTCGCCAACTTCTTGGTCCAGCATGAATCAGAACCTGAGTGGTGGAGAGAGTGGCCCGTAGCATTCGACGGTCGCAAGGAAAAGCGGCGCACTTTCTGTCGTGCGGATTTTCTTGTTCGAAAGAAGGGGTGGCGAACGGGGTCTTATGCGGCCTTAGAGGTAAAACAACATCCGGAGGCAAAGGAATGCTTCTCAAGTATGATCAAAGACATTGATAAAATTTCAAAAGTTAAGGCGAGTGAAGTAGATCTTCGTAGTTTCTGGGTATTGGGGATCCATCGGAGGAAACCAAAGCCAGAGTTGCGCACGCTGATCGACTCGGCATTTGAGTCTTCAGGCAGGGAGTTACCGGGCAAGAACCGCATTGTCAGGTACATTCCCAATAGTCAGTATGCTTTCTCATTGTTCTAAAACGCCGAAGGGTTGGTAGACCGGACTTAAGCCGTGCGTGTTTTCGGAGTGCGAAAGCAACAGTTGGGGACGGACCACAAGGCCCCGTGGTGAATCTGCGGCACATGCGGGGAAACGAGGGCGGTGCTTTGATGGGTGGGGGCCTTGGCGCGCTGGTGTCGTGTCCAAGGCCGATGAAGCGAACGGTACCCCAGCTCACGGTACGCTGGTATGACTGATAGCTGGCGGGATCCAGACCGGGCGTCGCCCTCCGAGGGTCGTCCAGTAGCAGCCAGGGTTTGAGGCGAGATGCGTCTTGACCCCGCTGTTTTGGGCGCTTGTCCCATCCAGGCCGCGGATGACTCCTGCCAGTGGCATGTTGTAGGAGTCGCCGGTTTGATATGCCTTGATCGTTCCCCATAGGGCGCCTGCCGCATCCTTGTGCGTCTCTTTGAGCTGAGTCAGAGGAGCGCTGAGAGCGAATTCCAACAGCTTGTCGTGCTCGTGGTGCCGGCAGGGGTAACGATGGCCGTCAGGTCCGCGCAGCAGGACCTTCCCGGCATCGTGAAGCAGGGCCACTACCACAGCGGCTTCGGCGAACAACACCGGAGTGTTCGGTAGCTCGCGCGTGGCCGCCTTAAGTGCCTCTGCGACTTCCAGGCTGTGAGCGAGCAGGCCACCGGCATCCGTGTGGTGACAGCTTTTGGAGGCGGGGAGGGTCACGAAGGGCTGAGTGAAGGACAGGTCACGAAAGACGTTCTCGAGGAATGCGCGATAGGCAGGGGTGCGCAGGGCGTTGGCCAGGTCGACGAGCCGTTCCAGGTCTTGGACGTTGGGGGCGACATGGCCAGGAAGCAGTTCGATTGAGGGCCTCTGGTTGTCGGTGTCCAGAGTGGGATGGAGGACCGCCTGAACTTGCCCGTTGCGGTCTCGCTGCAATTCGATTCCGCACTCCAGTGTGGCCGGCCGACCAGGGTGGATCTCTTGCCAGTCCGTCATTGGGGCGAAGGCCCGAACGCTGCCGGTGTAATCCCAGAGATACACGGGATAGTACGCCACGCCATTCCGGCCGGAACTCGGTTTGCCAATCTCCGCACCGAAGATCCCTGTGACGGGAACGTCGATCTCGAACTCCGGGTTTGCCAGCAGGCTTTTTACGTCTACGACGGTCCTACACATGCCCAGTCGCCTCCTGAGCCTTGAGCTCTTCCTCGAGGCGGAATGCGAGCCAGTTGATCACTGCGCCGTCCAATGCCAGGGGTATGCAATGAAGTTCCCTGGCGATCCATGCAGCGACCGTTTCAAGGACGGGCTCGCTCGGATCGGTACCCAGCGATTGCGCGAGGTCGGGCCGGTGCTCGAGCTGGTATGCCTGAATGAGCGCGTATGCCATCTGTCGAGGCGCTTCGGTATGCGTCAGGTGGTCACCGACGCGGGTTGTCTTCGGCGACTTACTGATCATCTGAGACCCCCTCGGTGAGCGATTCGACAGCGGCCTGAGGAAGCTGCATGCGCGACCGCAGCAGTCGCTCCATGGCGGAACCATCCTGGCGAGTGAGGTTCGGGACATACCTCGAGTACACGGTGAACAGCATCTTGGTGTTCGAGTGGCCCATCTGACGGGCAATCCACTCCGGATTTTCGCCGGCGGCAAGCCACAGCGTCGCGGCCGTATGGCGCGTCTGATAGGGGTTGCGGCGCTTGAGCTGGGCCTTCTTGAGCGTCGGGTACCACACCCGGTGATTCACGTTGTGGTACGACAGCGGATAGCCGAAACGACTGGAGAACACGTAATCGCTCCGACAGGAAACGGGTCGCCCGCGCATGTCTGTTTGGGCCTGCAAGAGGGCTTGGTAAACCATCTCCGACATCTGGATGGTGCGCATCGATCCGTCCGTCTTGGTCGTGGTGTCCTCACCGTTGACGCGGGCCGAATAGATGAGGATCTCCCGTCGGTCGAAGTCGACGTACTGCCATTTCAGTCCGTCCACCTCGGACGTCCGCATACCCGTGAAGAACCGGACGATGAAGTACGGCCGCCACCTGGGATCGACGGTATCGAGGAACTTCTGGACCTCCTCCAGGGAGAAGGGGTCGACCTGCGTGCGAGGGACACGCAGTGGCTTGATGCCCTGATAGGGCGTGATAAAGTCGAATCGGTCAGCGGCTTCCACCAGGATCTGCCGGAGCACATTCATGATTTGATTGATCCGGGACGCAGACAGCGTTTTTCCAGTGGCGCGGCATACTTTGGCGAGTTCGGCGCGGTACTGGAGGATCTCGGATTTCTGGATGTCGCTGACTTTCTTCTCCCCGAACTGCGGGGCCAGTTGCTTATCGAAGATGTCCCGCAGCTTCGTCCGGTAGGACGGCTTCCAGGTGGGCTCGTTCTCGGCAAACCAGGTCTCCCCAAATTCCTGGAACGTAGGGCCTGCGTCCGGGCCTTCGGCGGCCTGTAGCACAGACGTGGGTTGAGAGAATCGTTCCGCGCGAGGGCTGTTGGGAAACGTCTTGGCGTAATCGAAGGTGCCCACAAGGATTTCGGCTTCGATTCGTTCGAGCATCTTCTGGAGTCGTTTCCGGTTTGACGGGGTGTCGTCGAGCGCGGTGTACTCCCGACAGCGGGTCTTCCGGTAGGAAAAATCCAGGTACAGGCGGCCGTTCTCTTTTCTGGCGCGGATATTACCCATGGCAGGCACCCCCGTTGGCCATCGGGATTGCCGGCATGGCGTCGGTGTACATGTCCTCCTCGATGTTCTCCCAGATGTAGAGGACCTTCCGTCGACCGAAGGGTCGAACGTAGTGTCGGCCTTCGGATAAGGCTTCCCTCCTGAGTACGTTGTTCACGTAGCGCGGATTCATGTGGAGTTTGTCGGCGAGTTCTACTGAAGTCAGATAAGTCATGATTCCTCCGTATGTATAGCCGCTATACGGCATGACTCAACTGTATAGCGGCTATACGTTGGTGTCAAGATCTTTGGAAGCGAGCTATACGGCTATACGGGGGGCGCCTATAATTCGCTCTTAACCAGAAAGATTGGATATCGGATGAAGCCCTCTCGAACGCAGCAGAAGCAGGTGAATATCCGTCTGGACGACGAAACGCTCGCGCGGCTTGATACCTGCCGTACCGAGCTCCGCGATCAATTCGCGAATATTCCGACTCGCTCGGACGTGGTGCGGATGGCCATTGAGGAATTCCTGGAGAACCGAGGTGTTGGGACGGGGCGCGGTCCGACGAGCTGAGCTCCGACGAGCCCGATGGTGGGGTAGTGCTCAAAGTCGGAGGCTTGGATTCGTTGGGCCGACAAGGCGGTTGCCCCAGATCTGTCTCACTTGTGTCCCAGAAGTGTCTCAGCCACTGACGGGGGGGTGGAATGCCGGTGGGAGCCTTACCGTTGTCTGACCCGTTCTATTGGTGGTCCGGATCGAAAGGATGCCTAGAAAACAGCGTGTTAACGGAGGCTTTGACAGGGGGCGGGGAGTCGGTAGAATACGCAGCTCGAAGACGACAGGCGCGTAGCTCAGCTGGTTAGAGCACTACCTTGACATGGTAGGGGTCGTTGGTTCGAGTCCAATCGCGCCTACCAGTTTGTAGAAAAAAGCGAGTCAGGGTCCGCCCGGCTCGCTTTTTTTGTGTCCGGGGTTCGGGCGGGCGCGTCGACAGGGCCGAGTAGAGGCGGCAGGCTGAGCGCTCGCGTGGGGTTAGAAAGGGGGGCTTCGCGTCCGGCGATGGCTTGGTGATGCGTTATCCGGTTTGGTTTTCCTGGCTTGTGGCGGTGCTGTTGCTGGCGCTGGTGGCCGGCTGTGCCCCGCTGCAGCCGGCGCCGGAGCGTGCCTGGCAGGGGCTGGAGCCGCCGTCGAGCGAGGGGCCGCTGGCGACGTGGCTGCAGGGGCATCCGCCGGCCCGGGACGAGGGCAAGACGGGCTTCCGGTTGCTGGACGAGGGGGCGGAAGCGTTTCGCTGGCGCGTGATGAGCGTGCGCATGGCACGCGAGCGCATTCAGGTTCAGTCTTACATCTGGCGCGACGATGCGGCGGGCCGGGTGCTGATGGGCGAGCTGCTGGGGGCGGCGGATCGCGGGGTGCGGGTGTCGCTGCTGCTGGATGACATCGATGCGCGCGGGCGCGACGCCACCCTGGCCGCGATCGATCAGCACCCGAATATCGAGGTGCGGGTCTTCAACCCGTTTCGCAGCCGCGAGGGCTTGTTGCGCGCGAGTGCGGAGTTCTTCTTCCGCGGCAGCGACCTGAACCACCGGATGCACAACAAGGCCTGGATCGTGGATGGGCATCTGGCGATCACGGGCGGGCGCAATGTGGGGGACGAGTATTTCGAGGCCAGCCCGGACTACAACTTCGCGGACCTGGACCTGGTGGTGGTGGGGCCGCTGGTCCGGGAGATCGATCTTTCGTTTGTGGAGTTCTGGAACAGTCCGGGGGCGATCGGGGTCGCGCGTCTGGCGCGGGAGAATGCCTCGCCGGAACGGCTGGCGATGCAGCAGGGGGCCTTGCGCGCCTGGCTGGCACAGAACCACACCCACCCCCTGATGCAGATGGAGCCCCTGAACGGATTGCCGGTGCCGCAGCCGGTGGCGGATGCGGCGGCCTATGTGTGGACTACGCAGGCCGAGTTCGTGGTGGATGACGAGGCCAAGGCGCGCGGGCGCGGCGAGGGTTCGCGGGTCGCGGATGCGCTGGGCGAGCGGCTGCTGGGCGTGGAAGAGGAACTGCTGATCGTGTCGCCATATTTTGTGCCGGGGCGCGACGGGGCGGCCCAGTTGGCGCGCATGAGCGAGGCGGGGGTCCGCATTCAGGTGCTGACGAATTCGCTGGCCGCCAATGATGTGGCCTTTACCCATGCGGGGTATGCGAGCCGGCGCCACGCCTTGCTGGATGCCGGCGTGGAGCTGTTCGAGCTGCGCCCCACGGGGCCGCCGCGCTGGGCGCGCCTGGAGCGCGACCGCGGGATCGATGCCTCGCAGGCCAGCCTGCACACCAAGCTGCTGGTGTTCGACGGCCGCGAGGCCTTTGTGGGCTCGTTCAATCTGGATCCGCGCTCGGCGCATACCAACAGCGAGTCGGGCGTGTTCCTGCGCGAGCCGGTTCTGGTGGAGCGGCTCGCGGCGCTGCATCAACAAGGGATTCGGCCGCAGGTGGCCTACCGGGTGGGGCGGGATGCGACCGGCGGCCTGGTGTGGCGGGACGGGTCCGGCAATGCCCACCGTTACGAGCCCAAGGCGGGGCTGTGGCGGCGGTTCGTCTCCGGCGTGACCCGGATTCTTCCGGTCGAGCCTTTATTGTAGGGGCCGGCCGCCGGAGGGTAGAGGCCGGCCAGCGGCCCAGACACTCAAGGAAAGGAGAGTGAGCGATCATGGAATGTGGAGAGTGTGGCAAGCAGAACCCGCCGGACGCGCGGTTCTGCATCCAGTGCGGAGCGCCGATGGCGGCCGGAGGCGGCGGGCACGACGGCCCGCCCGAGGACCGCGCGGCCTATGGCGGGTTCTGGGTCCGCGTCGGGGCCTATCTGGTGGATGGTGTGATCATCGGGGTGCCGCAGATCGTCGCGCAGGCCGTGATCAGCCCGGAGACGATGGCGGTTCGCGGACCGGATGAGCCGGTGCCGCCGGCGGAGGTGGCCTGGTTTCTGGTGAATATGCTGGTGGCCTGGCTGTACTGGGCGGGCATGCACAGCTCCCGGTATCAGGCCACGCTGGGCAAGATGGTGTTCGGGCTGCGGGTGGTGGATTTCAACGGCGAGCGGATCTCGTTCCTGCGCGCGACCGGGCGGCACTTCGCGACCATTCTGTCCGGGATGATCCTGATGATCGGCTACATCATGGTGGCCTTCACCCGGCGCCGGCAGGCGCTGCACGACCTGATTGCGCAGACCCTGGTGGTGCGCAAGGAGTGGGTGCGCTGAGCGTGGGCGGGCGGCTGCGCCACATCCCGCTGGCCTCGGGGAACGTTTGGTGACGGAACCGGGGCGGGCAACTGTGGACTTCGACGTGGTCGTGATCGGCGGCGGCGCGGCCGGGCTGATGTGTGCGCTGACGGCGGGCGGGCGCGGGCGGCGGGTACTGGTGCTGGACCACGCCAACCGGGTGGGCAAGAAGATCCTGATGTCCGGTGGCGGGCGCTGCAACTTCACCAACATGTACTGCGAGCCGGAGAATTTCATCTCCGCGAATCCGCATTTCGTGAAGTCCGCGCTCAGCCGCTACACCCAGTGGGACTTTATCGCCCTGGTGGAGAAGCACGGCATCCCGTACCACGAGAAGAAGCTTGGGCAGCTGTTCTGTGACCGGTCGTCGAAGGACATCGTGCGGATGCTGCTGGACGAGTGCGCGGCGGCCGGCGTGACCGTGCGCACGGATACACCGGTGACGGATGTGGCCACAGGGGCGCCGCATGGGCTGCAGGCCGGCGGGGATGCCATTGCCTGCGAGTCGCTGGTGATCGCCACGGGCGGTTATTCGATCCCGCGCATGGGGGCCACGGGCTTCGGGCTGGACCTGGCGCGTTCGCTGGGCCTGGCGGTCCAGCCCACCCGGCCGGCCCTGGTGCCGTTCACCCTGAGCGGGCGGCCCCTGGAGGAGCTGGAGGGGCTGTCGGGTGTGTCGCTGGACACGGTGACCACCGCCGGGGGCATGGGGTTTCGGGAAAACCTGCTGTTCACGCATCGGGGGCTCAGCGGGCCGGCGGTGCTCCAGGCCTCGTCGTACTGGGTGGAGGGGGAGCCGGTGGCGATCGATCTGTTCCCGGGCATGGACCTGGCCGCCCATCTGCGCGAGCTGCGGGAGCAGCGCCCGAAACTGGAGCTGAAGAGCGTGCTGGGGGAGCAGTTGACCCGCCGGGTCGCGCAGCGCTGGTGCGAGCTGTGGGTGGAGAACCGGCCGCTGGAGCGCCTGAGCAATGCCGATATCGAGCAGGTAACGGGGGTTTGTCAGCCCTGGACGGTCTGGCCGTCCGGGACCGAGGGCTACCGCACCGCGGAGGTGACGCTGGGCGGGGTGGATACCGCCGCCCTGTCCTCGAAGACGATGGAGTGCCGCTCGATCCCGGGGCTCTATTTTATTGGCGAGGTCGTGGACGTGACCGGGCATCTGGGCGGGCACAACTTCCAGTGGGCCTGGGCCTCCGGGTACGCGGCGGGCATGTACGTCTGAGCGGTTTTTGTGCGCCGCGAACACGGCCTTTCGTGCTGTTCGGGAAACTGTGCTGGGGTTTCGCCTGTCGGGTTGGAAGGACCCGTGTTGGAAGAACCCGGGGTGGGTGACTACTCTTCAAATTCCCAAGCAGCAACGCAAGGAGCTGGCATGAAGATCGATCAGTTGGTAGAGACGGCCGAAGCGATGGTGGCCCCCGGCAAGGGCATCATCGCCATCGATGAATCCACCGGGACGATCGGCAAGCGGCTCGGCGCGGTCGGGGTCGAGAACACCGAGGAGAACCGGCGGACCTATCGCGAACTGCTGCTGACCACGCCGCAGCTCAACGAGTACATCTCGGGCGCGATCCTGTATGACGAGACCATCCGCCAGTCGACCCGCGACGGCAAGCCGTTCGTCGACGTAATGAACGAGTCCGGCATCCTGCCGGGCATCAAGGTGGATACCGGCGCGAAGGACCTGGCCGGGTTCCCCGGCGAGAAGGTGACCGAGGGCCTGGATGGCCTGCGCGAACGCCTGGAGGAATACGCCAAAATGGGCGCGCGGTTCGCCAAGTGGCGCGCGGTGATCACGATTGGCGACACCATGCCCACCGACACCTGCATCGAGTCGAATGCGCACGCGCTGGCGCGGTATGCCGCGCTGTGCCAGGAGCAGGGCATCGTCCCGATCGTGGAGCCGGAGGTCCTGATGGACGGCAGTCACGACATCGAGACCTGCTACGGCGTGACCGAGGCGACCCAGCGCGCGGTGTTCAAGGCGCTCTACGAGCATCATGTCCTGCTGGAGGGCACCATCCTGAAGGCCAGCATGGTGCTGCCGGGCAAGGACTGCCCCGAGCAGGCCAGCGTGGAGGATGTCGCGCATGCGACGCTGCGCTGCCTGGAGTCCGCGGTGCCGGCGATCCTGCCCGGGATCGTGTTCCTCTCCGGTGGGCAGAGCGATGCCGACGCCACCAATCACCTGGATGCGATGAACCGCATCGGCGGGGCCCCGTGGCCGCTGTCCTTCTCCTATGGTCGCGGCATGCAGCAGGCGGCGATGGAGCTGTGGGGCAAGGACATGGGCGCCAACTTCGAGAAGGCCCAGCAGACAGTGTACGAGCGCGCCCGCGACAACGGGCTGGCGGCCCAGGGCAAGTACGCGGCCTGAAGCTAATGCCGCATGGCCTGGATCCAGGGCCGGAACCACAGCCAGGTCCACGGATTGGGGGATCTATTGATCTGGATCAAGAAAGACCGGCGGATGGCTGACTAGCCTGAAACCGTCGGATCCGAACAACGGCCGCCAAGGAGCGCACGATCCCCCAGCGTGCAGGCGGCCGGATGCTTCCGACGGTGTATGTCGCGTCTTGGCCTGCTATCTCCGGATAGCAGGCTTTTTTGTGTCGATTGCCTGCCGAACTGTGACGCATTCCTCAGGAATTCAAAGTTTCGCGATCTCGCGGGAAGGGGTGGCGAAGGTGGGCGCTTCTCCTGCCCATGTCCGGGAAAATGTGGTTATCGCAGGCTCGCTTGGCCGGCTCTGGCGGAACATTAATGGGTTTTGCGCGTCGGGAACTGCGTGGGGCCGCGGTAATGCCCCGTCGTTTGACGAGAAATCCAGAAGATCACCAAGGAGAGCGACATGAGTCTGACACGCCGAGAGTTCCTGGAGGCCATGGTGGCCGCAAGCGCCGCCGGCTTCTCGATGAATGCCTGGGCTGGCGAGAAGGGATCCTGGCGACCGGCCGATGCGGATATGTATGACCTGCCGAAGTTCGGCAATGTCTCGCTGCTGCACTACACGGACTGCCACGCGCAGCTGAAGCCGGTGTACTTCCGCGAGCCGGACGTGAACATCGGGGTTGGCGACATGCAGGGCAAGCCGCCGGTGATGGCCGGGAAGGAACTGCTGGAATACTTCGATATCAAGCCCGGTACGCCGCTTGCGCACGCCGTGACGCACATGGATTTCAAATATGCGGCCGAGAAGTACGGACGCCTGGGCGGGTTCTCCCACCTGTCCACGCTGATCCAGAAGCTCCGGGCGGAACGCCCGAACTCCCTGTTGCTGGACGGTGGCGACACCTGGCAGGGCTCGGCCACGTCGCTGTGGACCAACGGCCAGGACATGGTGGATGCGCAGAAGCTGCTGGGCGTGGACATCATGGTCGGCCACTGGGAGTTCACCTTTGGCGACGAACGGGTGATGGAGGTCATCGAGAACGACTTCAAGCCCAACAACATCGAGTTCCTGGCGCAAAACATCGAGGATCGCGACTGGGGCGACCCGGTCTTCGAGCCCTACACCATCCGCGAGATGAACGGGGTCCCGGTGGCGGTGATCGGCCAGGCCTTCCCGTATACCTCGGTGGCCAACCCCGACTACATGTTCCCGGACTGGAGCTTCGGCATCCGCGACGACAACATGCAGCGCATGATCGACGAGTGCCGCGAGAAGGGCGCCAAGGTGGTCGCAATC
This sequence comes from Thioalkalivibrio sp. ALE25, assembly GCF_000377285.1. Taxonomy (NCBI): domain Bacteria; kingdom Pseudomonadati; phylum Pseudomonadota; class Gammaproteobacteria; order Chromatiales; family Ectothiorhodospiraceae; genus Thioalkalivibrio; species Thioalkalivibrio sp. ALE25. The sequence goes on from NZ_KB897928.1 coordinate 75,167, forward strand.
CTTTCGCACAACGGTATGGTCACGGACATGGAGATGGCCCGCCGCCTGCGCGACGTGGACGTGATTCTGGGTGGCCACACCCACGATGCCGTGCCCGGGGCGATGGAGATCGAGAATGCCGGCGGCGAGCGGACCCTGGTGACCAACGCCGGTTCCAACGGCAAGTTCGTGGGCGTGATGGACCTGGATGTGACCGACAGCGGCATCCGCGACTACAAGTTCACGCTGCTGCCGGTGTTCTCCAACCTGATCGAGGCGGACGCGGAGATGGAAGAGCATATCCGCAAGGTTCGCGAGCCCTACGAGGACAAGCTGAGCGAAGAGCTGGCGGTTACCGACGGCGTGCTGTATCGCCGCGGCAACTTCAACGGCACCTTCGACGAAGTGATCATGGACGCGATGATCAAGGAGATGGATGCCGAGGTGGCCCTCTCGCCGGGCTTCCGGTGGGGCGTGAGTGTGCTGCCGGGCTCGCCCATCACCTTCGAGGAGCTGATGACGCAGACCGCGACCACCTACTCGGAGACCCAGCGCAACGAGATGACCGGCGAGCAGTTGAAGAACGCGCTGGAGGACGTGGCCAACTCGATCTTCAACTCCAACCCCTATCACCACCGGGGGGGCGACATGGTCCGGACCTCGGGGATCGAGTACACCATCGATCCGCATGAATCCATGGGCAGCCGCATCAGTGATATGCACATCAACGGCGAGCCGCTGGATCCGGACAGGAAGTACGTGGTCGCTGGCTGGGCGAATGTCCACGAGCCGCTGGATACGGACCCGGTCTGGGACGTAGTCGCCAACTACCTGCGCGAGCACGACACCATCAGCCCCGGCAAGCCCTACCTGCCGCGACTGAAGAACGTCGAGGGCGATCCCGGTCTGGATCGCTGATCGACCCCTCTGGCTTGGCCCGCGCGAGCGGGCCGGTTAGTCTCGCAGCCGCCGTGCACTGCCTGCACGGCGGCTTTTTTGTGGGAGCGATCCGGAGATGGAGACAAACGGACCGGGCTTCTCGGGCCTGTTGCTGTACTGCCGGCCGGGGTTCGAGGCGGATCTGACGGCGGAACTGACCGACCGCGCGGCGCGGGCGGGGCTGGCTGGCTTCGCGCGCGTGCACGCCGGCAGCGGCTCGGTTCACTTCGAGCCGGCAGATGGCTCCGTCGAGGCGCTCGCGGGGGTGCTTCCGTTCTCCGCGCTGATCTTCGCGCGGCAGGTGTTCCCGGCGTTTCCGGTCCTCGAGGGGCTGGATCGCGCGGACCGGCTGACGCCGATCATCGAGCAGGCGGAGGCCTCCGGTCTGGCAGTGGATTCCGTCTGGCACGAGATGCCGGATACCAACGAAGGGAAAGGGCTGCGCCGCCTGGTCAAGGCCGTCGAGCGGCCGCTGGCCGCAGTACTGCGCAAGCGCGGGGTGCTGCGGGCACAGGCGGACGGGCAGCGGTTGCATGTCTTCTGGCATGCGGGCGATTGCGTGCAGCTCGGTGTGAGCCGGCCGGGGGAGCGCAGCGAGTGGCCGGGCGGCATCCTGCACCTGCGCTCGCCGCGCGAGGCCCCCAGCCGCTCGACCCTGAAGCTGGAAGAGGGGTGGCATACCTTCATCCCCCGGGAGGACTGGGACACGCGCCTGGCGCAAGGCATGCAGGCCGTGGATCTCGGGGCGGCACCCGGTGGCTGGACCTGGCAACTGGTACGCCGCGGGATGTACGTGCACGCGGTGGACAACGGGCCGATGGATGACCGGTTAATGGCCACCACCCAGGTGGAGCATCACCGCGAGGATGCGTTTTCGTGGGAACCCCCGAATCCGGTGACCTGGCTGGTCTGCGACATCGTCGACAAGCCGGGGCGCGTGGCGGCGCGCATGGCGGACTGGCTGGAGGCGGGCTGGTGCCGCGAGGCGATCTTCAACCTCAAGCTGCCGATGAAACGGCGCTGGCAGACGGTGGACCAGTGCCTGGACCATATCGAGGAGCGCCTGCTGGACGCCCGGATCGCCCACCGGATGCAGGCGCGACAGCTCTACCACGACCGCGAGGAGATCACGGTCCACGTGCAGCGCGACTGAGTCGGGCGTTATTCGCCCTGCACGGTAATGGTCAGCCGGCGCGTGTGGGCGGCGTAGCGGTGTTCCCACAGGAAGACGCCCTGCCAGGTGCCGAGGATCAGCCGCCCCTGGCCGACCGGGAGCGTCAGGTCGTTGTGCGTGAGCATGGCCCGGGCGTGGGCCGCCATGTCGTCGTCGCCTTCCATGTCGTGGCGGTAGGCGGGGTCGCCGTCCGGGGCCATGCGGGCGATCAGTGTTTCCAGGTCGTGGCGGACGTCGGGATCGGCGTTCTCGGTGACCAGCAGCGAGGCACTGGTGTGGTGCTGGAAGACGTGGCAGGTGCCGGTGGTGATGCCGGAGGCACGGACGATGTGCTCCACGGCCTGGGTGATGTTCAGCGTGCCGCGGCCGCGGGTCTGCTGGGTCAGGGTGTCCTGGTACACGGCCATGCATCTACCTCGAATGCAAACAAAAAAGCGCCCGCAGGCGCTTGATTGGTCGGTCTAATTTGGTGGAGGCGGCGGGAATCGAACCCGCGTCCGCAGGACCTCCGCCTTCGGCTCTACATGCTTATTCTGTCTTTGAGTTTAACCAGCCGCTACCCGACAGGCAGGGAATGCAACTGGCGATCCCGGTTGAGTTTTAATGGATCCACGCCGGGCACGCTTCACCACGAGCTTATGAGAGTCGACGCCCGATACTGGACGCATAAGCACGGCTCCAGTCGGACGGCATCTACCGGTTTTTAAGCGGCGAGTGCGTAGTTGTCGTCGTTGGCAACTATTTTTTTGCAGCGGTTTTTACGAGGTCCACTACAGCCTCGGCATGCACCTAAGGTTTCGCGACCCGCGTCGAAGCCAAGTCGCCCCCAAGTACTTCATGGACATGGTAGCGCATCCAAAGTTCCCCGGCCATGTGATTGTCGGACCAAAGAAGGTCAAGGGCGGGTTCACCACGGAGGGCACAGAGGACACAGGGCAGGGCGATTTACAGGAAGATTGGAAGACAGGAAGATTTTTGACGGGATGACTGGCACCCTCCAGGACGATCCTCGACACCCCAAAACCTTCTTGCCTTCCCGTCTTCCTGTAGACAAGCCCTTGACCTTGACCTTCTCCGTGCCCTCTGTGAACTCCGTGGTGACATAGTTCCAACAGGTCCCGCGCGGGGGGCGGGTCCGGTACAATGCGCTGCTTTTGGCACGTCCGGTTCGAGGAAGCGCAATGCGGGTTGTGGAAGGGGGCGCGGCGGTCTCGCCGTTTCGGCTGCGGGCTCTGGAGGCAGGGCTGCGGGCAAGCGTACCGGGCGCGGGCCCGCTGGCCGCGCGGTTTGTCTATTTCGTGGAGACCCGGCGGCGGTTGACGCCGGACGAGGAGGCGGTGCTCACGCGCCTGCTGCGGGAGGGCGAGACCTGGGTGGCGCCCGAGTTCGCCGTGCAGCGAGAGCTGGTGGTGATCCCGCGCTTCGGCACGATCAGCCCGTGGTCGTCGAAGGCCACCGAGATTGCCCATCACGCCGGGCTGGAGGACGCGGTCGAACGGATCGAGCGCGGCATTCACTGGCAGATCGGGGGCGACGCGGCGGCCGGCGCGGACCTGGAGGCGCTGGCCGCGCTGCTGCACGACCGCATGACCGAGGCGGTGATCGAGGATCCCGCGGCCGCGGCACAGCTCTTTCACAGCGAGACGCCGCGCTCGCTGGCGCGCGTGGAGCTGGGCGAGGACGCCCGCGCCGCCCTGGAGCGCGCGAACGGGGAACTGGGACTGGCGCTGTCCCCGGACGAGATCGACTACCTGGCGGACGGATACTCCGCGCTGGGGCGTGCTCCGACCGACGCCGAGCTGATGATGTTCGCGCAGGCGAACTCGGAGCACTGCCGGCACAAGATCTTCAATGCCGCCTGGGTGCTGGATGGCGAGGCCGACGAACGCACGCTGTTCGGGATGATCCGCCAGACCCATGCGCGCCATCCCGAGGGGGTGTTGTCGGCCTACAGCGACAACGCCTCGGTGATCGCCGGTCACACGGGCGTGCGCCTGATGCCGGATGCGATCACCGGTGAATACCGACGTGAAACGCTGGATCTGCCGATCCTGATGAAGGTGGAGACCCACAACCACCCGACCGCGATCTCGCCGTTCCCCGGCGCCGCGACGGGTTCCGGGGGCGAGATCCGCGACGAGGGCGCCACCGGGCAAGGCTCCAAGCCGAAGGCAGGGCTTACTGGCTTCTCCGTATCGAACCTGCGGATCCCGGGCCGCGAGCAGCCCTGGGAGCGCGACTTCGGCCGGCCCGGGCGCATCGAGAGCGCGCGCCAGATCATGCTGGATGGCCCGATTGGCGCGGCGGCCTTCAATAACGAGTTCGGCCGTCCGGCGCTGGCCGGATACTTCCGTACGCTGGAGATGGCGCTGCCGAATCCGGCGGGTGGCGAGACGCTGTATGGTTACCACAAGCCGATCATGCTGGCCGGCGGGGTCGGGTCGATCCGTGGCGAGCACGTGCACAAGCAGGATGTGCCAGCGGGGACCCCGATCGTGGTGCTGGGCGGTCCGGCCATGCTGATTGGGCTGGGGGGCGGCGCGGCCTCTTCCATGGCCAGCGGGGCGAGCTCCGAGCAACTGGACTTCGCGTCGGTACAGCGCGGCAATCCGGAGATGGAGCGCCGCTGCCAGGAGGTGATCGATCGCTGCACGGCCCTGGGGGCCGGCAACCCGATCCTGTCGATCCACGACGTGGGCGCCGGCGGGCTGTCCAACGCGATCCCGGAGATCCTCGACGACGCCGGGCGCGGGGGCGTAATCCAGTTGCGGGACCTGCCGACCGCGGAGCCCGGCCTGTCGCCGATGGAGCTGTGGTGCAACGAGGCGCAGGAACGCTACGTCCTGGCGATCGCCGCCGAGCATCTCGAGACCTTCCGCACCCTGGCCGCGCGTGAACGGGCGCCGTTTGCGGTGGTGGGCCGGGCGACCGACGAGGGCCATCTGAAGGTCGAGGACAGCCTGTTCCACGAACCGCCGGTGGACATGCCCATGGGCATGCTGCTGGGCAAGACGCCGCGGATGACGCGCGAGGACCGGCGACTGCCACCGCCGGAAACGGCGTTCGATGCCGAGGTCTGTCCACTCGCCGAGGCGCTGGAACGGGTGCTGCACATGCCGTCGGTGGCCGCGAAGCACTTCCTGATCACCATCGGGGACCGCAGCGTGGGCGGCCTCGTCGCACGCGACCAGATGGTGGGGCCGTGGCAGGTCCCCGTGGCGGATTGCGCGGTGACGCTGACCGACTTCGACGGCTATACCGGCGAGGCGATGGCCATGGGCGAGCGCACGCCGCTGGCGATCCTGTCGGCCCCGGCCTCCGGGCGCATGGCGATCGGGGAGGTCGTGACCAATCTGGCGGCAGCCGATATCGACGGTACGCACGCGATCCGCCTGTCCGCCAACTGGATGGCCGCGGCCGGCGTGCCCGGGGAGGACGCCAACCTGTTCGACACCGTCCGCACGATCGCGGAGGACCTGTGCCCGGCACTGGGCATCTCGATCCCGGTGGGCAAGGATTCGCTGTCCATGCGGACGGTCTGGGAGACCGCGGACGGGCAGGCGCGGCACATGCACGCGCCGGTATCGCTAATCGTATCCGGGTTTGCCCCGGTGGCCGATGCGCGCCGGACGCTGACGCCGCAGCCCGACCCGGAGGCCGATGACCGGCTCTGGCTGATCGATCTGGGGGAGGGCCATGGCCGCTTGGGCGGCTCCGCCCTGGCCCAGGCCTACGGGCAGGTCGGCGCGACCCCGCCGGACGTGGTCGATGCCGCACGCCTGCGCGCCTTCTTCGAGGCCATTACGACCCTGCGTCGCAACGGCCTGCTGCGCGCCTACCACGACCGCTCCGACGGTGGCCTGATCACGACCCTGCTGGAGATGGCCTTTGCCGGGCGCTGTGGGCTGGAGATCGCGGTCCCGGAGGGTCAAGCGCCGGGGGCGTGGTTGTTCAACGAGGAGCTGGGCGCCGTGGTGCAGGTCGCGCCCGGTGCCGAATCGGCCCTGCGCGACGCGATGGCGGCGGCTGGCCTGGAGGCGCATCTGCATCCGGTGGCCCGACGGACCGACGACGAGCGCGTGGTGATCCGCCATGGCGACCAGGAGGCCTTCTCCGCCACGCGCGCGGCGTTGCAGCGCCACTGGCAGGAGACCTCGGCCTGGATGCAGCGGCTGCGGGACGATCCGGAGTGCGCCGACGAGGAGCTCGCCCGGGTGGACGCCGACGGCGGCCTGCAGCCGCGGGTCACCTTCGATCCCGCCGAGGACGTGGCCGCGCCGATGATCGCGCGCGGGGAACGCCCCCGAATCGCGATCCTGCGCGAGCAGGGTGTTAACGGCCAGCTGGAGATGGCGGCGGCCTTCGAGCGCGCGGGGTTTGCCCCGGTGGACGTGCACATGACCGACCTGCTGGACGGTCGCCAGGATCTGGGTTTGATGCAGGGCGTGGCCGCCTGTGGTGGATTCTCCTACGGCGATGTGCTGGGTGCCGGTGGGGGCTGGGCGCAGACCATCCTCAACCACCCGGCGCTGCGGGATGCCTTCCAGGCGTTCTTCGAACGCCCCGAGACCTTCACCCTGGGGGTTTGTAATGGCTGCCAGATGCTGTCCCACCTGGCCCCGCTGATTCCGGGGGCGGGCCACTGGCCGCGATTCGTGCGCAACCGTTCCGAGCAGTTCGAGGCGCGCCTGTCCCAGGTGCGGATCGAACCGGGCCCGGCGATCCTGCTGGAGGGGATGGCCGGCTCGGTGCTGCCGGTGGCGGTGTCGCACGGGGAGGGGCGTACATACTATGCCGATGGAGCGCCGATCCACGACCAGGCCGCGCTGCGCTATGTGGAGGCCGATGACACGCCGGCGTCGCAATACCCGGCGAACCCCAATGGCTCCGTGGGCGGCGCCACGGGCTTTGCCAGCGAGGACGGTCGCGCGCTGATCATGATGCCGCACCCGGAGCGCGTGTTCCGTACGGTGCAGCACAGCTGGCACCCGGCGGACTGGGGCGAGGACGGACCGTGGCTGCGGCTGTTCCGCAATGCGCGCGCATTCGTCGGCTGAAGCGCGCCGGGTCGATGGTCTATAACGAAGGCATTTGGTCGGCGGACAGACGAGGCGGGTACGGACATGGATGACGCCAGCAAGGACGAATTCCTCGGGGAGGACCTGCGGGTTACGACGACCCTCATGATCGGCCCGTCGCAACGCCCGGTTACGGACCCCGTGCTGGCGCAGCGCCTGATCGAGAGCCTCGACCTGTTCGACGACGCACACCCGCGCGGAGCGATGCCCCACGAGGACGAGGGCGCCCCCGAGGTGCAGCGCCTGGAACACAAGCTGGACCTGCTGCTGCATCTGGTGGCGGAGTCGCTGCACCCGGAACGCCCGGACCCGGTCGAGCTGGTACTCAGCGGGCGTGGCATGGTGCTGCCCGCGGGTACGCTGCCCGAGGATTGCGAGCGGGTGGAGGTCTATCTGAGCCGCTTGCTGCCGCAGCCCTGCGTCCTGGGTGTCGAGACTCCGACAACCCGCGGAGGCCAGCAAATGACTCGCTGGACGGGGGTCGAGGGGCCTCTGGAAGAGGCGCTCGGGCGGTGGATCTTCCGCCTGCACCGCCGCGAGGTGGCGGAGAAACGCCAGAAAGTTGACGGCAATCGCAATTAGACAGGATACTGCGAACTCGATCACATCATCGGATGCGGGCCGGGCGTCACCCGTTGCCACATCCGGTCGCGAACATCGGGGCACAGCGGTATGCGGGATCCGGGCGAACAGCAACAGGCGATGCGTATTGCACTCAGCGGTGACTCGGGCACGACGGATGCCACCCGGGCGATCCTGAACTGCCTGGGCTGCGAGGCCGAGCATCAGCCGGCCACTGGCACCTTCGAGAACGTCGCCCCCGCCGCGATCTGGCTTTGTGGACCCGCCGCGGAGCTGTCCGCCCGGCTGCAGGATGCACGAACGGAAGACGCCGCGGTGGTCGTGCAGCCTACCGACGGGGGCGAGGTCCAGGGCGAAGGGGTGGACTGCGTGGTGGAGCACCCGCTTTCCATCGCGCGGGTTTCGCAGGTCCTGCAGTGGCTTCGGTTCGGCCGCGAGCCGGGATACGACGACATGCCCGGGCTGGTCGGGTCGCATCCGACCATGCAGGCGGTCAAGCGCCTGGTGGGCCAGGTGGCCCGCACCGACGCCACCGCGCTGATCCTGGGCGAGACCGGCTCCGGCAAGGAGGTGGTGGCCCGCGCCATCCACAACGCCTCGGACCGGGCGGACAAGCCGTTCGTGGCGGTGAACTGCGGCGCGATCCCCGGAGACTTGCTGGAGAGCGAGCTGTTCGGGCACGAGAAGGGGGCCTTCACCGGTGCCTTCACCGCCCGCGCGGGGCGTTTCGAGCTGGCCGAGGACGGCACGCTGTTCCTGGACGAGATCGGCGACATGCCGCTGCCGATGCAGGTGAAGCTGCTGCGCGTGCTGCAGGAACGCGTCTTCGAGCGTGTGGGTTCCAACAAGTCGCTCCCGGCGCGGGCCCGGATCATTGCCGCCACCCATCGCAACCTGGATGACGCGGTGGCGGATGGCAGCTTCCGCCAGGATCTGTTCTTCCGCCTCAGCGTGTTCCCCATCGAATTGCCGCCCCTGCGCGAACGCACCAGCGATATGCCGCAACTGATCGGCGCGCTGGAAGAACGGCTGCGCGAGCAGGGCATGACCCCGGCCCACCTGACGCCGGCCGTGGTCGCGCACCTGGGGCAGCTCAACTGGCCCGGCAATATCCGCGAACTGGCCAACCTGCTGGAACAGCTGGCGATCATGTATCCCGACCTGCCGGTGGACCTCGCACAACTGCCCCCCCGGGTCCGGCCGGAAGGGATCGAGGATCTGGCCGTGACCTCCCCCCACACCCGGCGGCACCGAGTCGGGGTCGGCGGGCGCCAGCCTGCTGGCCGGTGGACTGCCGCCGGAGGGGGTGGATCTGCGCAGTTTCCTCAACGATCTCGAACGCGACATGATCGTCCGTGCGCTGGACGAGACCGGACAGGTGGTCGCGCGCGCGGCGCGTCGTCTCGGGATGCGCCGCACCACACTTGTCGAGCGCATGCGCAAGTTCGGGCTCGGCAAGGCCTGAGCCGGCCTCGGGCCAGACGGGCCCGGACCGTAGTGGAGGTCGGGATCCCGTCACCAAAAGCCCTGAATTCCCGCGCGACGGTCGACGAATGCTTGACGGATCGGCCTCCCGGTTTGGATAAAACCCCTCTTAATCAATAACCTGTAACGCTGGCGCGTTTTTTGCTGAACCTTCCCCGAATTTCTATGGGAAGACGTTCATGTCGCGAGCCACAATCCTGTTGGTGGATGCCGAACCGGCACTGCGCGAGGCCGTGGTCCGGGTCCTGGCCACGATTCCTCGAGTCCGACTGCAGGCCTGCAAAGCGGCCGACCTGCCGCAAACCGTGGAAGGGGCCCGTCCCGCAGCGGTGCTGCTGGGCGGTGAACCCGCCCTGAGCGGAGAAGTCCTTCCCGAACCGCGATCTTGCGTCGCCGCGATCAGTCTGGAGGCCAGTCGCGAACGCGAGCTGTCGGCCATGCGAGCCGGGGTGGACGCGCACTTTGCCCTGCCGGAGATGGGGGACACCCTGGCCGAGTGGCTGCGGCCGCTGCTGGTCTCGGCGCAGGAATTCGAGGCGCCGGCGCTGGTGGCCCGCAGTGCTGCGATGCAGGGGATCGATCGTTTTGTATCGCGGATCGCGCGCAGCGCCGCCACGGTCTTCGTGACCGGCGAGTCAGGGGTGGGCAAGGAGGTCCTGGCGCGGCAGCTGCACGCGCGCTCCCCCCGCAGCCGCGGGCCGTTCGAGGCGATCAACTGCGCCGCGCTCCCGGAGGCCATGCTGGAGGCGATGCTCTTCGGGCATGCCAAGGGCGCCTTTACCGGTGCGCTGGAGGCCCGGCCCGGCAAGTTCCAGCGGGCCCACGGCGGGACCCTGCTGCTGGACGAGGTGACCGAAATCCCCGTGCACCTGCAGGCCAAGCTGTTGCGGGCGCTGCAGGAGCGGGAGGTAGAGCCGCTGGGCGGGCGCCAGGCACAGCGTGTGGATGTGCGGGTGATCGCCACCTCCAATCGCGATCTGCGCGAGGCGGTGGCCGAAGGCCACTTGCGCGAGGATCTGTATTACCGCCTGAACGTCTTCCCGCTTTGCATCCCGCCGCTGCGGGAGCGCCCGGAGGATATCGTGCCACTGGCACAGGCCCTGCTGCGGCGGCTGAGCCGCGGGCGCCTGGGGGAACTGGACGCCGCGGCGCAGCGGCGACTGCGGGAGCACGACTGGCCGGGCAATGTCCGCGAGCTGGCCAATGTGATGGAGCGCGCGATCACGTTGCACGAAGGCGATGACGACCGGGTGACGCTGGAGGCGGTCTGGCTGGATGCGGACATGCTGGCGCCCTGGAGCTCGGGCGACTCCGGCCATCAGGCGATCCGGATGAACACGCCCGAGTGGTCGGCCAGCGACGAAAACCCGACGCCGATGCTGGAGCAGACCCTGCAGACCCAGGAGAGCCGGGTGATCCTGAATGTCCTGCGCGAGTCCGGCGGGCGGCGCAAGGAGGCCGCGGACCGACTGGGAATCAGCCCCAGAACATTGCGTTACAAGATTGCGCGCCTGCGCGAGAACGGCTTTGCGGTTCCGGCGTCGGGATGACGCCCAGCGAGGCTGGCATATGGATTGCTTGGAGTTTTGAAGAAAACGGTAAGCCGCGCACATGGGAGCACAAGGGTTCCGTGCAGAGCGCCGGGTCGCCATAGCGAGAACCCCCGAGGGTAGGAAAGATGAGCGAGATGCAGATTCAGAACGTCCTGCAGCAGATGCGTCAGCTGACGCAGACCAGCGGGATCGAGGGGACCAACCCGGCCCAGCCCAATCGCGAACCGCAGCGGGTGGGCGGGGCGGATTTCCAGAACGTGCTGACCGAGTCGCTGCGCGGCGTGAACCAGACCCAACAGGCCGCTACGGATCTGCAGACGCGCTTCGAGCTGGGCGACGACAGCGTCAGCCTGCCGCAGGTGATGACCGCAATGAGCAAGTCCAGTATCGCCTTCGAGGCGACCAACCAGGTACGCAACCGGCTGCTGACGGCGTACCAGGAAATCATGCGGATGCAGGTCTGATCGGCCGGACGGGCTGAGGGAGAGAACGGACGATGGCCGACAATGCACAGTCCCTGCCCGCGGTGGTGACCGGGGGATTCAAGGAGTTCAACGGGATGCCCGCGGGCCGCCAGCTTGCCCTGATCGGGATGCTGGCCGGCGCGATCGTGGTGATCGTGGCGCTGCTCTACTGGGCCATGCGCCCCACCTACGTGCCGCTGTTCCCGCGCATGGACGCCGAGGACGCGGCCGAGGTCGTGCAGGTGCTGTCCCAGGCCGGCATCCAGTACCAGGTGGATTCCACGACCGGGCAGGTGAAGGTCCCGCAGGGCGATGTCGCCGACGCGCGGCTGCAGCTGGCCGGCGAAGGGCTGCCGCGCTCCGGCGACCTCGGCTTCGAACTGTTGCAGGAGGACACCGGGCTTGGCACCAGTCGGATGATCGAGGGGGCGCGTCATCACCGGGCGATGGAAGGCGAGCTGGCGCGCACGGTCGCCTCCCTGGATGCGGTGGATCGCGCGCGAGTGCACATTGCCGAGGGAGAACAGTCGGTGTTCGTGCGCGACCGCCGGCCGGCCAGCGCCTCCGTGGTGGTGCACCTGCGCGGCGGACGATCCCTGAGCGAGACGCAGGTGGGGGCCATCGTGCATCTGGTGGCCTCCAGCACCTCGGATCTGGATCCCGAGCGGGTCACCGTGGTCGACCAGCGCGGCACGCTGCTGACCCAGGACGGCGGCGAGGCGGGCATGGGCGGCAGTGGCGATCGCCTGAACTTCACACGGGATGTGGAGAACCGCTATACCGACCGCGTTCGGGATCTCCTGATCCCGATCGTCGGGCGCGACAAGGTGCGCGTTCAGGTCAATGCCGATATTGATTTCTCGCGCGTGGAGCGAACCGAGGAGCTGTACGATCCCGAGACCATCGCGCTGCGGTCCGAACAAAGCCGGGAGGAAGAGCGCACGGGTCCCGAAGGCGGTGCCGGGGGCGTCCCGGGCGCGCTGACCAATCAGCCCCCCGAGGGCGGCGTGGTCGGGGAAGAGGGCGAGGAAGGTGCCGCTGCTCCGGCGCCGCTCCCGGGCAGTCGCAGCACCAACGTGACCAGAAACTACGAGGTCGATCGCCGCATCAACCACATCCGCGAGATGCCGGGCGGCGTGCGCCGGGTCTCCACCGCGGTGGTCGTGGACTTCCGTCAGGAGGTCAACGAGGACGGCGAGACGGTGCAGGTGGCGCGGGACGCCGAGGAACTGGAGCGCATCGAGGCATTGGTGCGCGAGGCGGTTGGATTCAACGCCGAACGAGGCGATACGATCAATGTGGTGACCGCGCCGTTCGAGGCGCCCGCGGACGAGATCCCGGCGGAGGAGATCGCCTTCTGGGAGCAGCCCTGGTTTATCGAGGTGCTGAAGATCGTGGCGGCGCTGTTGCTGGCCCTGATCATCCTGCTGACGGTGGTGCGCCCGGCAATGAAGCAACTGATGAAGCGTCCGGCACCGCCCCCGCGGCGCGAGGATGACCGCGAGGCCCTGACCGACGAGTCCGGCGGCGAGGCCGGCATGGGGCCGAGCGAGGGTTCGGCCGTGGCCGCGCTGACGGGTCCCAAGGGTCCGGATCAGCAGGAGATGGATCTGGAGGCCGTGCGCGAGATGGTCCGCGAGGATCCCAAGCGCGTGGCGCAGGTAATGAAGACCTGGTTGGGTGACGATGGCCGCTGACAAGAACTCCAAGCTGGAAGGCGCCGAGCGCGCCGCCGTGTTCATGATGAGCCTGGGCGAGGATGCCGCCGCCGAGGTCATGCGCCACATGGGGCCCAAGGAGGTGCAGAAGATCGGCACCGCCATGGCCTCGATGGACCGCATCTCGCGCAGCGATGTGAACGCCGCGCTGCACGAGTTCTCCACCCATGTGCAGGAACAGACCGCGCTGGGCGTGGGCGCCGACGAATACGTGCGCAGCGTCATGGAGAGCGCGCTGGGCGACAAGGCCTCGGGCCTGATCGACCGCATCCTGCTGGGACGCAATTCCAAGGGCATCGAGGCCCTCAAGTGGCTGGACCCGCGCGCCATCGCGGACATGCTGCGCAATGAGCATCCGCAGATCGTGGCCATCGTGCTGTCCCATCTCGATTCCGACCAGGCCTCCGACACCCTGCAGTACCTGCCCGCGCGGGTGCAGTCCGACATCGTGATGCGCATCGCCACCATGGATGGCGTGCAGCCCCAGGCCCTGCAGGAACTCGACGAGATCCTCGACCGGCAACTCTCCGGTAATGCGGCGAGCAAGACCTCGATGCTGGGGGGCGTGCGCTCGGCGGCCAACATCATGAACCTGATGGAGGGTTCGCGGGAGGCCGAGATCATGGAGACGATCAAGGAGTCGGATTCCGATCTGGGCACGCGTATCGAGGAAGAGATGTTTGTCTTCGATAACCTGGTGGATATCGACGACCGTGGCATCCAGACGCTGATGCGCGAGATCCAGACCGAATCCCTGGTGCTTGCGCTGAAGGGCGCCGACGACGACCTGAAGGACAAGATCTTTCGCAATATGTCCAAACGTGCCGGCGAGATGCTGCGCGAGGATCTCGAGGCCAAGGGCCCGGTGCGTGTCAGCGAGGTCGAGGCCGCGCAGAAGGAGATCCTGTCGGTGGCTCGGCGCCTGGCCGAGAACGGCGACATTGTGCTTGGCGGTGGCGGTAGCGAGGCCATGTTGTGAGCGACAGCTCGGCGGCCAGGCTGTATACCGACGCCTCGGCGTCGCTGTGGGAGCCGCCGGAGATCGGTGACGACGGTGTCCATCCGCCGCGCCGTCTGCCCACCGCCGCCGAGATCGAGGCGATCGAGGAAGAGGCGCGCAAGAACGGTTTCGAGTCTGGCTATGCCGAAGGTCACGAACTGGGCCAGAAGGAGGCGGAAAAGGCGGCCCGGGCGCGCGAGGACAAGAAACTGCGCGAAACGGTGGCCGCACTGGAGGCGGTGGCCGGTAGTCTCGCCGATCCGCTGGCCGATGCAGCCGACGCCCTGGAGCCGGAGCTTCTGGCCCTGGTGACGGTCCTGGCGCGCAAGGTCGTGCAGAGCGAGCTGGAGTCCCGGCCGGAGCAGATCCGGGCGGTTCTCGAGGGCGCGCTGGCGCAGTTGCCGGGACGCAACCAGGAGGTGCGGGTGCATCTGAATCCGGAGGATCAGGGGCTGGTCGAGACCTACGCCGAGCGCGCGGACGTGCGCATCACCTGGGTCCCGGATCCGGGCCTGGCGCGGGGCGGGTGCCGGGTGGAGGCAGGCGCGGCGAGCGTGGACGCGAGCCTGGAGCGGCGCTTGCAGCATGCGGTCGAGGCCCTGTGGAACGGCGAGTATGCCCCGGCCGCTGAGGCCGAGCCCCGGGATGACAGCGCCCATCAGGCGTCCGACCGCCCGGATGCGGAGGAGTCATGAGCACTCCGATCGACGAACTGCGCCGCAAGGGCCGCGAACGTCTGAGCACGGGGCTTCTGGACCGGTTGCAGCAGTCCCGGGGTCGCGTGGAGCGGGTCAACCCGCCCCAGGCGGAGGGGCATCTGTCGCGCCTGACCGGCCTGACGCTGGAGGCCGAGGGTCTGCGCCTGCCGATTGGCGGGCGCGCCCTGATCCACGGCGAAACCGGGGAGCCGGTGCCGGCGGAGGTGGTCGGTTTCCAGAACGAGCGCACCTTCCTGATGCCCGAGGAGCTGGCGACGGGGCTGACGCCCGGGGCGCGCATCGAACCGCTGGACAACCAGCGCCAGATCCCGGTGGGCGAGGGGCTGCTGGGACGGGTGATCGACGCCAACGGGGCGCCCCTGGATGGCCAGGGGCCGATCCGTACCCATGATTTTGGGCCACTGGCCGGGCGTCCGATCAACCCTCTGCAGCGCGCGCCCGTGCGCGAGCCGCTGGATGTCGGGATCCGGGCGATCAACGGCCTGCTGTCGGTGGGGCGCGGCCAGCGGCTGGGCCTGTTCGCGGGTTCGGGGGTCGGGAAGAGCGTTCTGCTGGGCATGATGACGCGCAACACCACAGCGGACGTGATCGTGGTCGGCCTGATCGGCGAGCGTGGTCGCGAGGTGAATGAGTTCATCCACGAGATCCTGGACGAGGAATCGCGTACCCGTACCGTGGTGGTGGCGGTTCCCGCGGATCAGTCGCCGCTGCTGCGCCAGCATGGTGCCTGGGTGGCCACGGCGGTGGCCGAGCATTTCCGGGATCAGGGGCTGCACGTGCTCCTGCTGATGGACTCCCTGACCCGGTTTGCCCAGGGGGCGCGCGAGATCGCGATGGCCATTGGCGAGCCGCCGGCCTCCAAGGGCTATGCGGCGTCGGTCTTCGCGCGCCTGCCACAACTGGTGGAGCGGGCCGGCAATGGCGATGTCGGCGGGGGCTCGATCACGGCCTTCTACACCGTGCTGGCCGAGGGTGACGACCAGAACGACCCGATCGTGGACGCGGCGCGCGCCATCCTCGACGGCCATGTGGTGCTCTCGCGGGAGATCGCGGAGACGGGTCGCTACCCGGCCATCGATGTCGGGGCGTCGGTCTCGCGTGTGATGTCGTCACTGATCACTCCGGAACACGAACGCGCGGCCCGCCGCTTCCGTGATCTGGCCGCCACCTACATGCGCAATCGCGACCTCATCGCGGTGGGGGCCTACCGCAAGGGCGCCGATCCGCATCTGGACGAGGCGGTGGCGATGCATGAACGCCTGGAGGCCTATCTGGGGCAGGGCCGCGACGAGGCCGTCAGCTTCGACCGCGCCCGGGATGATCTGCTGGCCCTGGTCGGGGGTGGCGCGGCATGAACCCGAAGCGCCTGGAGCGCCTGCTGCGGCTGCGCAAGATCGAGGAAAGCGAGGCGACGCGCCAGCTGGGCGAGCGGCTGCAGCAACTGGATGCCATCGCCGGCCAGCGCGAGCGCCTGGAGACCTATCAGCGGGAATACCTGCAGGCAACCCTGCCGGACGATGCCAATGCGCTGAAGTGGCTGGCCGGCATGCGCGACCAGCTGCGCTCCGCGCTGGAGCAGCAGGATCTGCGCATCCAGGCGGCCGAGTCCCAGGTGGAGACGGCGCGCCAGGAGTGGCTGGAACGCCATCGAAACAGCCTCTCGCTGGAGAAGCTGCTCGAGCGCCGGCGGGCCGAGACCGCGCGGCATGACGCGCGGCGCCAGCAGACGGAACAGGATATGTGGGCCACCCGCCAGGCCCATGCGCGCGAGGCAGACGCGCGTTGGCAGGGTTCTTGAATGGACCCTGAGTATCGATTGAGGCAAAGGCCCGGGGATGACCCCGGCAGACCGAGGATCCGGCAATGATCGCAACACAGAATACGGGCCAGGGCATGCTGCCGCTGCTGCAACTGCTGGGCGGCAGCTCGATGCAGGGCCTGGACGACCTGAAAGGCCTGCAAGGCCGCCTCAAGGGCCAGGACGGCGAGGATTTCCTGGCCATCCTGGAGCCCCAGATGGAGTCGCTGTTGGCCAGCCTGGGCGTTCCCGGCGAGGAACTGGAAGGCCTGGACCTGGAGGCGATGCTGGCGCGACTCCAGGACTTGCTGGACGGGCAGCCCCTGGCCGCGGATCCCGAAGGGGGTGGCAATGCCTTGCCGGTCGCCGCGCTGATGGCTGCGACCCAGGAACCGGGACGAGCCGAGGTGCCCCGCGCCGAAGGTACCCCCGCCCGGGGAGGAGGCGAGGAGCGGGCCCTGCCGGTGAAGCCGCTGCCGGCCGCGGTCATGCGGCTGTTCGTCGAAGCGGCCCAGGCCAACGCCGGACGCGATGGCGCGGTTGCCCTGAAGCCCGACGTGATGGGTGCGCAGGGAGGCATGGCCCGCGACAACGTCCTGGAGATCCTCGCCCAGTGGATGGGGCAGGGGGGTGACGAGGCGCGCCGCGGCCGTTCCGACCCCCTGAGCGGGGTGCTGCCGGCCCAGGGGCTCGGGCAGGCCGAAGGGACGGACGGGGCGCGGGCGCTGCCGCGCCTCGATCTGACACGACTCCTGCAGCAGCCCAACGGGGCCCGGGAGCTGGCCGACCAGGTTCGCATGCTGGCCCAGGCGCAGGGCGGGCGTACCGAACTCAAGCTGCACCCGCCGCAACTGGGCAGCCTGGATGTGCGTGTGCTGGTCGAGGGTGATCGCACCAGTATCCAGTTCATCAGTGCCAATCCGGTGACCCGCGAGGTGCTGGAGGCGGCCATGCCGCGCCTGCGTGACAGCCTGGCCGAAAGCGGCCTGATGCTGGACGATGCGACCGTGTCCGACCACGCGGCCGAGGAGCAGGCGGAGCAGGAGGCCGGCGAGACGGCGCTCGCGGCGGATGACGAGGCCGCCGAGGCCGAGGACCGCGAGGCCGCCGATGGCAGCACGCTCTCCATGCTGAACCGGCGCCTGGACCTGTTTGCCTGACCGGCCGTGCTTGGGTGCAGCCGCGGCCTGCGGCCGTGGCTGCAGGCCCGTTCCTGCGCTTATGCCGGCTTCCCCCATGTTCCCGTGTGCCGCCAAGATTCCGTCTTTCACGGCGGCCGGGCGGCCGATTCTTGACGTTCTTCATGTTTTCCGCGCCCGCGTTTACCCCGGAAAACCGCCAGTAAACAAGCGTAACTTACGGATTACAAAGACTAAAACGACTTCTGGCATCAGCCTTGCTATGGTCTGTACCGAGAACGAATCCTCGGTTTACCGGACAGCGGGTGCGATATGGCAGAGAAGGAAGTCAATCTGGACGACGACGAAGGCGGCGCCCCGAAGAAGGGCGGGAAGGGCAAGCTGATCGTCCTGATCCTGGTCGTCCTGTTTCTCGTAGCCGGCGGTGCGGCCGCCGCCTGGTTCTTCCTGATGGCGGACGGTGACGATACCGAGCAGGTCGAAGCCGGCCCGCCCGAGCGGCTGTACACCAGCCTCGAGCCGATGACGGTGAACATCGAGGCCCCGGGGCGCATCCGCTACCTGCGCGCGGAACTTGCTCTGGTGACCCATGACCCGGCGGTCGCCGAGGCCTTCGAACGGCACCTGCCGGCAATCCGAAACGACCTGCTGGGCATCCTGGCGGAACAGCGCTACGAGGATCTCAATACCC
Organism: Thioalkalivibrio sp. ALE25; assembly: GCF_000377285.1. NCBI lineage: Bacteria > Pseudomonadati > Pseudomonadota > Gammaproteobacteria > Chromatiales > Ectothiorhodospiraceae > Thioalkalivibrio > Thioalkalivibrio sp. ALE25. The sequence goes on from NZ_KB897928.1 coordinate 93,486, forward strand.
GCGCGGGCAAGGAGGCCCTGGCGGAAGAACTGAAAGAGACGATCGCCGGGATCCTGCGTTCCCGCGATGCCCCGGACGCGGTCGAGGCCGTGCTGTTCAACGAACTGGTGATGCAGTAGGAGCCCCGTCATGGCACAGACGGATATCCTCAGCCAGGACGAGATCGATGCCCTCCTGCACGGCGTGGACGAGGGCGACGTCGAGACCGAAGACCCGTATCCGAGTGATGGCCAGGCACGCGAATTCAACTTCGCCACCCAGGACCGGATCGTGCGTGGGCGCATGCCCACGCTGGAGATGATCAACGAGCGTTTCGCGCGTCACCTTCGGGTCCGTCTGTTCAACGTGCTGCGCCGCTCCGCCGAGATCTCGGTGGTGGGCACCCGCATCACCAAGTTCTCCGAGTACATGCATTCGCTGTTCGTGCCCACCAGCCTGAACCTGGTGCGCGCGCATCCGTTGCACGGCACCGGGCTGTTCGTGTTCGACCCGAAGCTGGTGTTCATCCTGGTGGACAACTTCTTCGGCGGCGACGGGCGCTACTACACCCGCATCGAGGGGCGTGACTTCACCCCGATGGAGATGAAGGTGGTGCACGGCGTGCTGGAAGGCGCGTTCGAGGACATGCAGAAGGCCTGGCAGCCGGTCATGGAGCTGGAGTTCGAGTTCCTGAACTCCGAGGTCAACCCGCAGTTCGCGAATATCGTCTCGCCGACCGAGATCGTGGTGATCAGCGAGTTCCACATCGAGCTCGACGGGGGCGGCGGCAACCTGCACGTGACCCTGCCGTACTCGATGATCGAGCCGATCCGCGAGCAGCTGGACACCGGTATCCAGTCGGACCGCTCCGACGTGGACCAGCGCTGGATGCACGCACTCCAGGAGGAGATCCAGACCGCCGAGGTCGAGATCAGCTCCATCCTGGCCGAGACCGAGGTGACCGTGCGCGAGCTGCTGGATATCCAGCCGGGCGACATCATCCCGGTTGATCTCCCCGAAAAGATTTCCCTGCAGGTCGAAGATATCCCGATGTTCCGCGGGAAGTTCGGCGTATCCAATGGGCTGAATGCGATCCAGATTTCGGAACGCATCATCAAACGATAGAGGGCCGCAGCATGGCAGACACCGACGATCCCAAACAGGACACCCCCGGCCCCGACGCGGAGGCCGCCGCCGAGAATCTGGAGACGGAGGGCGGTTCCGATGACCAGGCCCTGGCCGACGAGTGGGCGGCCGCCCTGGCGGAGCAGAAGGACGAGGATGGCGAGGCAGCCGCCGACCCCGACGCGCTGCTGAACGAGGCACAGGGCGGGGCGTCCGAGGAACCGGCGCAGGAAACGCCGAAGGCCGAGAAGCGGGAACGCAAGCACAAGCCGGACCCGGGCGCGGAAACCCTGCAACCGGAGCAGCTCTCCGGCGTGGTGCAGGGCGACGGGGAGGAGCTGAACCTGGAGATGGTCCTGGATGTACCGGTGACCATCTCCATGGAGATCGGCCGCACGCGCATCCCGATCCGCAACCTCCTCCAGCTGAATCAGGGCTCGGTGGTGGAGCTGGACCGCCTGGCCGGCGAGCCGCTGGACGTGCTGGTGAACGGGACGCTGATTGCGCATGGCGAGGTGGTGGTGGTCAACGAGAAGTTCGGTATCCGGCTGACCGACGTGATCAGCCCCAGCGAACGGATCCGCAAGCTTAAATAGCCATGAATCAACGCTATACGCACATCGCGGCCCTCGTCCTGACGGCCGCCACGGGGAGCCTCTGGCCACTGACCGCCCTCGCCGAGGGGGGTGGCGGCGGCGCCGCCGGGTATCTGGCCCAGCTGATCGGCGGTCTGGTCCTGGTGATCGGCGCGATCGTGGTGCTGGGCTGGGTCCTGCGGCGCACACAGGGCGGGCTCAATCGCGGCTCCCAGGTGATCGAGATCGTCGCGGCGCGCTCGGTGGGCGCGCGCGAGCGCCTGGTGCTGGTCCAGGTCGGGGACGAACAGGTCCTGGTCGGGGTTGGGCCCGCCGGCATGCGCACGCTGCACACCATGAACGAACCGGTACTGGCGCCGGCCGGCGAGACCCCGGACTTCTCCAGTGCGTTGAAGCGCGCGGTGACGCGGCGTGCGCCGGCCACCGGCGAGCGGGGGCAGTCGTGATGTCGGTGCTGCTGCGGATCGGGCTGGGGCTGGCTCTGCTGGCCCTGCCGGGCCTGGCCGGAGCGCAGGTCGCGCAGGGGATCGAGGCCCTGACGGTGACCACCAACGGGGATGGTGGCGAGACCTATTCGGTGACGCTGCAGATCATCCTGCTGATGACGCTGCTGACCCTGCTGCCGTCGATCCTGATCATGATGACCGCGTTTACGCGCATCCTGGTGGTGCTGGCCATCCTGCGCCAGGGCCTGGGTACGACCCAGACGCCGTCCAACCAGATCCTGATCGGTCTGGCGTTCTTCCTGACCCTGTTCGTGATGGCCCCGGTGTTCGAGGAGATCTACGACACCGCGTTCGTGCCCTACGTGAACGAGGAGATGGGGACCGAGGAGGTGCTGCAGGCCGGGGTGCAGCCCCTGCGCGAGTTCATGCTGGCTCATACCCGCGAGAGTGACCTGGCGATGTTCGCCGAGATCAACGGGATCGACGGCTTCGAGGATGCCGACGATATCCCGCTGAGCCTGCTGGTGCCGGCGTTTATCACCAGCGAACTCAAGACCGCGTTCCAGATCGGCTTCCTGATCCTGATCCCGTTCCTGATCATCGACCTGGTGGTGGCCTCGGTCCTGATGTCGATGGGGATGGTGATGCTCTCGCCGCTGATCATCTCGTTGCCGTTCAAGGTGATGCTGTTCGTTCTGGTCGATGGCTGGGCGCTGATGATGAACACCCTTGCCACCAGCTTTTTTGTTTAGGAGGTTCCGATGACACCCGAACTGGTGGTCGATATCGGGCGCGAGACGCTCACGGTGGTGGTTCTTCTGGCCGCGCCGCCGCTGCTGACGGCGCTGGCGGTGGGCCTGGCGATCGGCATGCTTCAGGCCGCCACCCAGGTGCAGGAAATGACCCTGTCGTTCATCCCCAAGCTGCTGGCCATGTTCGCGGCCCTCCTGATCAGTGGACACTGGATGCTGGCGCTGCTGATCGACTACACCGAGCGCCTCTACGAGGGCGCGCCGGGGATGGTGGGGTAGACCGATGACCCTGGCGGCGGAACAGCTGGTGCTGTGGGTGGGGGCGGTCCTGTGGCCGTTCGCGCGCATCGGCGCCATGCTCGTCGCCATGCCGATCTTCGGCGCCGACACGGTCAACGCTCGGGTGCGCATGGGGCTGGCGCTGCTGCTGGCCATTTTTGTCGCCATGCAGGGGCCGGTGCTCCCCGATATCGACCCCCTGAGCCTCGAAGGCGTGGTGGTGACCCTGCACCAGATCGCGATCGGAGTGTTCATGGGCTTCATCCTGCAGATGGTCTTCTCCGCCGTGACCCAGGCGGGCGAGGTGATCGCACTGGGCATGGGGCTGGGTTTCGCCTCCATCGTGGACCCGGCCCAGGGCGTGCAGGTGCCGGTGGTGTCGACCATCTTCGTGATCTTCTCGACGCTGCTGTTCCTGGCGATGAACGGCCATCTGATCGCGCTGGAACTGATGCTGACCAGCTTCGAGACCATGCCCATCGCCCCGACCGGCCTGAATGCGGAGGCCTTCTACGCGCTGGTCGCGTTCGGATCGACGATGTTCGTTGGCGCGGTGCTGGTGGCGCTTCCGGCGGTCGCCTCGCTGCTGCTGGTGAATATCTCCATGGGCGTGATCACCCGCGCCTCGCCGCAGCTCAACATCTTCGCGGTGGGCTTCCCGATGATGATCCTGATCGGCTTTGTGCTGCTCATGTTCACTTTTCCGGGGCTGCCGGAACGCTTCGGGGAGCTGATGCTCGAGGCCTTCCACCTGATGCAGACCCGGATGGGGTTCTGACATGGCCGAGAACGAGAACGGGCAGGAAAAAACCGAAGAGCCCACTCCGAAACGCCTGCGCGAGGCGAAGGAGAAGGGTCAGGTCCCGCGGTCACGCGAGCTCAGCACCTTCCTGGTGCTGATGACCGCGGGGGCGTTCATGTTGATGTACGGCCCGAATATGGGCGCACAACTTGCTGAACAGATGACCAGTCGTTTCGATTTCGATCCCGAAATGGCGTACGACTCGTCGCTGCTGCTGCCCTACCTGGCCCAGGAGATCTTCCGCACCCTGCGCACGTTGTTTCCGCTGTTCGGGGTATTGATCGTCGCGGCCGTGATGGCGCCGATCGTGATCGGGGGCGCGAACTTCTCCTGGAAGGCGGCGGCCCCGAAGGCCTCCAAGCTGAATCCCGGAAAGGGGCTCAAGCGCATCTTCTCCTGGCAGGGGCTGATGGAGTTCGGCAAGACCTTCGCCAAGTTCGTGCTGATCTCCAGCGTCGCGGTCGCGGTGCTCGCCACCTTTTCCGATCGCCTGCTGATGCTGGGCTACGAGCCGATCCATCAGGGTATCGCGCATACCGCCCAGCTGGTGCTGGGGACCTTTATCGCGGTATCGGCCGCGCTGATCGTGGTGGCGGCCATCGATGCGCCGTTCCAGATGTGGAACCACCAGAAGCAGTTGCGCATGACCCGCCAGGAGGTCAAGGACGAATACAAGGAGACCGACGGCAAGCCGGAGGTCAAGCAGAAGGTCCGCCAGCTGCAGCAGGAGATGGCGCAGCGGCGGATGATGGAGGAGGTCCCGAAGGCCGACGTGATCATCACCAACCCGACCCATTACGCCGTGGCCATCGTCTACGAGGCCTCGCGCATGGCAGCGCCCAAGGTAGTGGCCAAGGGCGCCGACGAGGTCGCGGCCTCGATCCGTGCGGTCGCCGAGGAACACGCGATCGTCCGCGTCGAGGCGCCGCGCGTCGCCCGCGCGATCTATTTCACCACGGACTTGAACCAGGAGATCCCCAACGGCCTGTTCGTCGCCGTCGCACGCATCCTGGCCTACGTCTACCAGCTCAAGCGGGCCGACGCCGACGCGCAGATGCCGGATGACCTGCCAGTGCCGGAGGATTATCTCGATCCCGACAAGCAGCGCGGCAAGCGGAGGGATCGCTGATGGCCTTCTTCGACCGCCTCGGGAACGTCGGCAAGTGGGGGCTGGGCGCGCCGATCCTGCTGATCGCCATGCTGTCGATGATGGTGCTGCCGCTGCCGCCGCTGGCGCTGGACGTGCTGTTCACCTTCAATATCGCGCTGTCGCTGGTGGTGATCATGGTTGCGGTGTATACACCGCGGCCGCTGGAATTCGCCGTCTTCCCGACCGTACTGCTGGTGGCAACGCTGCTGCGCCTGGCGCTGAACATCGCGTCTACGCGGGTGATCCTGCTGGAAGGCCACACCGGGACCGACGCGGCGGGCAAGGTGATCCAGGCCTTCGGCGACTTCGTGGTGGGCGGCAACTACACCGTCGGCCTGGTGGTGTTCGCCATCCTGATCATCATCAACTTCGTGGTGGTGACCAAGGGCGCGGGGCGAGTCTCCGAGGTCAGCGCCCGCTTCACCCTGGATTCCATGCCCGGCAAGCAGATGGCGATCGACGCCGACCTGAACGCCGGCATCCTGACCCAGGAAGAGGCACGCAAGCGCCGCGAGGAGATCGCCAGCGAGGCGGACTTCTATGGCTCCATGGACGGGGCCTCCAAGTTTGTTCGCGGTGACGCGATCGCCGGCATCCTGATCCTGTTCGTGAACATCATCGGCGGCCTGACCATCGGGGCCGTCCAGCACGGCATGACGATCGGCGATGCCGCGACCAACTACGTGCTGCTGACCATCGGCGATGGTCTGGTTGCGCAGATCCCGTCGCTGGTGCTGTCCTCCGCGACCGCGATCATCGTGACCCGCGTGACCAGCAGCCAGGACATGGGGCAGCAGGTCTTCGGCCAGATGTTCTCCAACCCGCGCGTGCTGTACGTGGCCGGGGGTGTGATCGCCGCACTGGGGATCGTGCCGGGCATGCCCAATGCCGTGTTCCTGGGCCTGGCCGCGCTGATCTTCGGCGGGGCATACCTGCTCAAGCGCCAGGCCCGCGAGGCCGAGGTGGAGGTGGAGCGCATCCCGCAGGAGGACGAGGGCGGGGCCCGGTCCGAGGATCGCGACCTGACCTGGGAAGACGTGCCGCCGGTGGATCTGGTGTCGCTGGAGGTGGGCTATCGCCTGATCCCGCTGGTGGATCGCACCCAGGACGGCCAGCTGATGGGCCGGATCAAGGGCGTGCGGCGCAAGCTCTCGCAGGAGCTGGGATTCCTGCTGCAGCCGGTGCATATCCGCGACAACCTCGAACTGAGCCCGAATGCCTACCGCATCAGCCTGCTGGGCGTGACCGTGGCCGAGGCCGAGGTCTTCCCCGAGCGCGAACTGGCGATCAATCCGGGCGAGGTGTTCGGGACGGTGCCGGGCACGCCGACCAAGGACCCGACGTTCAATCTGGATGCGCTGTGGATCGACCCGGCGGACCGCGACCAGGCCCAGGGTGCCGGCTATACCGTGGTCGACTGCGCCACGGTGATCGCGACCCATCTGTCACAGGTGTTCCGCGAGAACGCGCATCGCCTGATCGGCCACGAGGAGGCGCAGCACCTGCTCGACCAGCTGGCGCGCCATTCGCCGAAGCTGGTGGAAAACCTGGTGCCCAAGACGCTGTCCCTGTCCATCGTGCTGAAGGTGCTGCAGAACCTGCTGGCCGAGCAGGTCTCGATCCGCGACCTGCGCACGATCGCCGAAACCCTGGCAGACGAGGGGGTCAAGAGTCAGGATCCCGGCACTTTGACCGCGGCGGTGCGGGTGGCCCTGGCGCGCTCGATCGTGCAGGACCTGGTGGGGCCGGAGGACGAGCTGCCCCTGATCGCGCTGGATCCGTCGTTGGAACAGCTCTTGCATAAGTCCCTGCAGGGGAGCTCGGGCGGCACGGTTGGACTGGAGCCCGGGCTGGCGGAGCGGCTGCAGCGCTCGGTGGCCGATGCGGCCCGCCGCCAGGAGACGGCCGGACAGCCGGCGGTCCTGGTGGTGGCACCGGAGATCCGCTCCTGGATCGCCGGGTGGCTGCGCGGCGCGGTCCGCAGTCTGACCGTGCTGGCCTTCACCGAGATTCCGGACAATCGCCGGATCCGGGTGGTTGCCACCGTCGGCCAGGAAGAGTCGCAGAAGCAGTCCGCCTGAACGACACGATGAAGGGTTCCGCCGCGCGAGCGGCGCAGGAGAAAAAGCATGAACGTCAGACGATATCGGGCCCGGGACATGCGTGATGCGATGCGCCAGGTGCGCGAGCAGCAGGGCGAGGACGCGGTCATCCTGTCCAGTCGCCGGGTCGACGGCTGGCTGGAGGTGGTCGCGGCGCTGGAGGACGGCGCCGCGTCGGAGCCGGTAGCCGCGCAGGACGCGCCCGCGACGAGCCGCGAAGCGAGCACAACCGCCCGGCCGGCCCGCGAGCGCGGCGCCGGTCAGGCCGCAGCGTCGTGGCCGGCCGACCCGGAGCTGACCGCCATGCGGCAGGAGCTGCGCGACCTGCGCAGCCTGATGACGCGCCAGTATGCGGAGAGCGAAGAGGCGCGCTGGGCGGCCCGCCACCCGCTGGCGGCGGAATGCAAGGCGCGCCTGATCGACCGCGGGTTCAGCGACGCCCTGGCGCGCAGCCTGGCCGGAAGCATTCTCGATGACAGCTCGCCGGAACAGGCCTGGGAACGCCTGCGGGCGCGGTTGTCGGGCGCGATTGCCACCCACCGGCCGGACATCCTGGACGAGGGCGGCCTGCTGGCGCTGGTCGGGCCCACCGGCGTTGGCAAGACCACCACGCTGGCCCGCATCGCGCTGCGCCAGATCCGCCGCATGGGCCCGGATTCGGTTACGCTGGTCACCCTGGACAGCCAGCGCATCGGGGCCACGCGCCAGTTGCAGGCCTTCGCCCAGATGGCGGGGATCTCGGTGCGGGTGCTGCAGAACGCGAGAGAGTTGCGCGAACTGGCGCGCCGCGTGGAGGATGGGCACCTGATCCTGGTGGATACGGCGGGACAGGCCCCGCGGGCAGTGGAGGACGAATCCCTGTTCGCGCACCTGCCGCCGGACATCCGGGCCGAGAGCTGGCTGGTGGTGTCGGCGACGACCCAGGGGAGCGCGTTGCGGCGGGTGCTGGAGGCATTTCGCAAGGCGGAGCCCTCGGCGCTGGTGCTGACCAAGCTGGACGAGGCCGAGGAGCTGGGCGAGGTCCTGTCCGTACTGCTCGATCAGCACCTGGGGCTGGGGTTCGTCAGCGATGGCCAGCGTATTGCCGAGGACTTTCACCGGGTCGATACCGGGTATCTGACCCGACTGGCCCTGGAGGATGCCGCCGATGAACCCGGGGCAGCGGCCAATGCCCGCGAGACCTGGGCGGCCGAGCGCCTGGCGGAGATGGAACCGCCGCGGCGCGCGCGCGCCCAGGCACGTCCGGCACGGGCGGCGGAGCCCGCCACGCTGGAACTGATTCAACCGGTCGGGAAGGGGCGCTATGCCACGCACTAACAAGCCGTTGAAGGTCATCGCGGTTGCCTCGGGCAAGGGCGGGGTGGGCAAGACCAACGTATCGGTGAACCTGTCGGTGGGCCTAGCCCGGCTCGGGCGCGAGGTCATGCTGTTCGACGCCGATCTGGGCCTGGCCAACGTGGACCTGCTGCTGGGGATGCGTCCCGAGCGCACGCTGCACGACCTGGTGACCGGTGATGTGGAGAGCCTGGAAGATGTGCTCGTCCAGGGACCGGACGGGGTGAAGGTGGTGCCGTCGGCTTCCGGGATCGCGGCGATGGCCAACCTGACGCCGGCCGAGCATGCCGGTCTGATCCATGCCTTCAGCGCCTATCGCAAACCCCTGGATGTGCTGATCGTGGACACCGCGGCCGGCCTGCAGGAATCCGTGACGTCGTTTTGCCGCGCGGTCCAGGAGACCCTGGTGGTGGTCTGCGACGAGCCCGCCTCGATTACCGACGCTTATGCCCTGATCAAGGTCCTGCACCGCGATCATGGCCTGCGTCGCTTCCGCATGGTGACGAACATGGTCGACGGCCGCGAAGGCGCCGAGCGACTGATGCAGAAACTCAATACCGTCTGCGGCAACTACCTGCCGGAGGTGGTGCTCGACCTGGCCGGCTATATTCCGATGGATGATCACCTGCGCAAGGCGGTGCAGAAACGCGCGCCAGTGGTACAGCAGTACCCCGGGAGCCCGGCGGGGAAGGCCTTTGCCGAACTGGCACGGACCGTGGACCGCTGGCCGGTGGGCGGCGGTGACCAAGGTGGCGTCGGGTTTTTCGTGGAACGGATGCTGCAGAGCGCATGATGACGACGCGTAATCGACTTTCCGGCTATCAGGCGGCCTCCGCGGCCAGCGGCGGGCACGAGGAGCTGATTGCCGATCACGTCGAGCTGGTCCACCGCATCGCCCATCACCTGATGGCGCGGCTCCCCGCCTCGGTGCAGGTGGATGACCTGATTCAGGCGGGCATGATCGGGCTGCTCGAGGCGGCGCGCCAGTTCGAGGGCGGCCAGGGCGCGACCTTTGCCACCTACGCCGGGATCCGCATCCGTGGCGCGATGATCGACGAGCTGCGCCGCAGTGACTGGACACCGCGTTCGGTGCACCGCAACAGTCGGCGTATTGCCGCCGCGATCCAGACCGTCGAGGCGCGCGAGGGGCGGGCGGCGCGTGGCAGCGAGGTCGCCGCCGAGCTGGACGTGCCGATCGACCAGTACTACGAGATGCTGCAGGATCACGCCGGGGCCCACCTGTTCGCCCTGGACGACCTCGGCGGGGGTGACGACGGGGCCGATCGCGTGATCGAAGGGCAGGAGGTGTCGCCGGCCCGCACCCTCGAGGCCGGTGAGTTCCGTCAGGAACTGGCCGAAGCCCTCGGCGACCTCCCCGAACGCGAGCGGCTGGTGCTGTCGCTCTACTACATCGAAGAGCTCAACCTGCGCGAGATCGGCGCCGTGCTGGGCGTGACCGAGTCGCGCGTCAGCCAGATCCGAAGTCAGGCCACCATTCGACTGCGCGCCCGCCTGGGTTCGTGGCTCGAAGACGGTACGGCTTTGCAGTTATTCTAAAACCCACCCTACGAATCCCGGAGTGACGTGTGGACAAGGGAATGAAGATTCTCATCGTGGACGACTTTTCCACGATGCGGCGCATTATCAAGAACCTGTTGCGTGATCTTGGCTTCAACAATACCCAGGAAGCCGACGACGGCAGCACCGCGCTGCCGATGCTGCAGAACGGGGATTTCGACTTTCTGATCACCGACTGGAACATGCCCAACATGCCGGGGATCGACTTGCTGAAGGCCGTGCGCGCCGACCCGAACCTCAAGTCCATGCCGGTGCTGATGGTAACGGCGGAGGCCAAGCGCGACCAGATCGTCGAGGCGGCCGAGGCGGGCGTGAACGGCTACGTGGTCAAGCCGTTCACCGCCGAGACGCTGAAGGAGAAGATCGACAAGATCTTCGAACGCATTGAAGCACAGGGATAATCATGGGCCTGTGACCGATATGCCCGACGCCCGTGGCACCGACCGCCGCGGGCGTCGTCCGAAACCTTCCGCGCCGTACCCGCAAGAGGCTTCTCATGACTGAACAGGAACACCCACCACGCGACGATCAGCTGGAGCTTGCGCGGCAGTTGGTCAAGACGCTGGAGGCGGGCGACGACACGGGCGCCCGGGCGCTGGTGCAGGATCTGGCGCGCCCCTATGACCGCGAACTCTTCGACGAGCTGGGCAAGCTGACCCGTGATCTTCACGAGGCCCTGCAAAGCTTCCGCGGCGATTCGCGTCTGGTCGAACTGACCCAGGCGGAGATCCCGGACGCAAAGGAACGCCTGAATTACGTGGTCACGATGACCGAACAGGCGGCCCACGACACCATGAATGCCATCGAGTCGAGCCTGCCGATCGCGGAGTCGTTCAGTCAGCAGGCGGCCGACCTGACGGCGAAGTGGACGCGCTTTCGCAACCGCCAGCTCTCGGTGGAGGAGTTCCGGGACTTTGCCCGCGAGCTCGACACGTTCTTCGCGCAGGCGGGGGAAGACACCGAGGAGCTGCGCCGGCTGCTCTCCGAGGTGCTGATGGCACAGAGCTATCAGGATATTACCGGCCAGGTGATTCGCCGCGTGATCCAGCTGGTGACCGACCTGGAAGAGAACCTGGTGTCCCTGATCCGGCTCTCCAGTGGGCGCATGGAGCAGGTCGAGGCGGCCGAGGCGTCGCTTGAACAACGCGAGGAGGATCGCGAGGCGGACCGCAAGGGTCACGGTCCCAGCGTGCCCAAGACTCAAGATTCCGCCGCGGATGTCGTTCAAGGACAGGACGAGGTGGACGATCTGCTATCGAGCCTGGGCTTCTAGGCAGTTCCCCTCATGCGAATGGCGCCACGCGACCGGAGAGACTGAATGGCCATCGACCCCAATGACGAAATCCTTCAGGACTTCCTGATCGAGGCCGGGGAACTGCTGGAGGGGCTCAACGAGCAACTCATCGACCTGGAACAGAATCCGGATGACCGGGATCTGCTGAATGCGGTCTTTCGTAGCTTCCATACCATCAAGGGCGGGGCCGGCTTCCTGAGCCTGGATCCCCTGGTGACCGTGTGCCATCACGCGGAGGACGTCTTCAACCTGCTGCGTAACGGTGAGCGGCGGGCGGACAGTCACCTGATGGACACCATGCTGCGGGTGCTGGATACCCTGAACGTGATGTTCGGGGACCTGCGCTCCGGCGTGGATCCCACGCCCGCCGAGGCCGACCTGGTGGAAAACCTCCGGCGCATGGCGAACAACGAGGACGTGGCGGCGGAGCCCGCCGCGCCGCCGCCCCCGGAACCCGAGCCGGAGCCAGAGCCCGAACCGCAAGCGGATACGGATGCGGAACCGGCGGCGGATGGCGAAGCGATGGTCGGTGCCGGTGACGAGATCACCGACGACGAATTCGAGGCCCTGCTCGACAGCCTGCACGGCGATCAGCCGCCGAAGCCCGTGGAGACGGGCTCCACCGCGGGCGATGCGGCCGGAGAAGAACCGGCTGCGGAGGGTGAGGGTAGCTCCGGCGACCTGATCACCGACGACGAATTCGAGAACCTGCTGGACGAGTTGCAGGCCAAGGGCGCCGGGCCGGCCGCTACCGGGGCGGTCCCCAGCCCCGCGGACGAAGAACCTGCGGAAGCCTCGCCGGCCTCGCCCGAACCCGCCGAACCGGAGAAGGCCGCCGCACCCGCCGATACCCCCGCGGGAGGCCAGGGCGGAGGCGGCGGCGTGCGTGCTGGAGGCGGAGGTGCCGAGGGGGGTGGACGCGCGGCCCCGCAGGGCGAGACCTCCGTGCGCGTCGATACCGAGCGCCTGGACGAGATCATGAACCTGGTGGGCGAACTGGTTCTGGTACGCAACCGGCTGAGCATGCTGCGCTCGCAGCATGTCGATGACGAGCTGGGCAAGGCGATCAGCTCCCTGGCCCTGGTGACCTCGGATCTGCAGACCTCGGTGATGAAGACCCGCATGCAGCCGGTGAAGAAGGTCTTCAACCGCTTCCCGCGCGTGATCCGCGATCTCTCCCGCAATCTGGGCAAGGAGATCGAGCTGGAGATCTTCGGCGAGGACACCGACCTCGACAAGAACCTGGTCGAGGCCCTGTCGGATCCGCTGGTGCACCTGGTCCGGAATGCCGTGGACCACGGCATCGAGACCCCCGAGGTACGCGAGGCGGCGGGCAAGCCGCGCAAGGGGACCGTAGTGCTGGGGGCCGCCCAGGAAGGCGATCACATCGCGCTGCTGATCAAGGACGACGGCGGCGGCATGGACCCGCAGGCCCTGCGGCGCAAGGCCGTGGAGAAAGGCCTGATGGAACCGGCCATGGCCGAGCGCATGACCGATCGCGAGGCCTTCAACGTGATCTTCATGGCCGGCTTCTCGACCAAGACCGAGATCTCCGACGTCTCCGGCCGCGGGGTCGGGATGGACGTGGTCAAGACCAAGATCTCGCAGCTCAACGGCACCATCGAAATCGACTCCGAGGTGGGCGTGGGCACCACGCTGCGGGTCAAGCTGCCCCTGACGCTGGCGATCCTGCCCGCGCTGATGGTGATCCTGGACGGCCGGCGCTTCGCCATCCCGCTGGCGTCGGTGTCCGAGATCCTGGATCTGGACCTCACGAAGACGCATTACGTGGATGACCAGGAGGTCATCATCGTGCGCAAGCAGGCACTGCCGATTCACTACCTCAAGCGCTGGCTGAAGCCGGGCCACGAGCCCGAGCCGCGCAAGGACGCCCATGTGGTCGTGGTGCATACCGCCGATCGCAAGGTAGGTCTGGTGGTGGATGATCTCGTCGGTCAGGAAGAGGTGGTCATCAAGCCCCTTGGGCAGAATCTGCAGGGCGTGAAGGGCCTGGCGGGTGCCACGATTACCGGGGATGGCGGGATCGCGTTGATCCTGGATGTCTCGGATCTGGTGACCATCCTGATGCGGCAACTGCAGATGTCCGGCCGTCCCCGCCGCGCATCGCGCACGAGCGAGGGCTGAGGATGCCGATCAGGGTTCTGGTCGTCGACGACTCCGGGTTCTTTCGTCGACGCATTGCGGAGATTCTGGATTCCGACTCGGGCATCGAGGTGGTCGGCTCGGCCGAGAACGGCGAGCAGGCGATCGCAAAGGTGCGCGAGCTCGACCCCGATGTCGTGACCATGGATATCGAGATGCCAGTCATGGACGGCATCACCGCGGTACGCAAGATCATGGCCGAGAGTCCGCGGCCGATCCTGATGTTCTCCAGCCTGACCACCGAAGGCGCCCAGGCCACCCTGGATGCGCTGGAGGCCGGGGCGGTGGACTTCCTCCCCAAGCGGTTCAGCGACATGGCGGGCGACGAGGACAGCGCCCGCATGCTGCTGCGCCGCCGGGTGCGTTCGCTGTCGCGCAGCCGCGCGCGCTCGGCCAGCGCGCCGGGCACCAGCACACCGGCCCGCGAGTCGCGGCCGACCGCGCGGCGGGAAGAGGCCGACCGTCAGGCCGCAGACGCTGCCAAGCAACAGCCGCCGGTCGCGCGCACCCGGCCGCCAACACCCCTGCGGCAACTGCGGGCGGTCCTGATCGGGACTTCCACGGGGGGGCCGGTCGCCCTGCAGGAGGTGCTGAAACCGCTACCAGCCAGTTTCCCGTTGCCGATTGTGCTGGTCCAGCACATGCCGGCCAGCTTCACGCCGGCCTTTGCCGACCGGCTGAACGCGATGTGCAACATCGAGGTGCGCCAGGCGAAGGACGGCGATGCCCTGAAGCCAGGCGTGGCCCTGCTGGCCCCCGGGGGCATGCAGCTGACCCTGGAACGGGGCAGCCAGACCCATGTGCGCATCGCGGAGAGCCCGCTGGGCACGATCTACAAGCCAAGCGTGGACGCCGCATTCAGCTCCGCCGTGGATGCGCTGCGCGGACAGGTCCTTGCGGTCGTGCTGACCGGGATGGGTGCGGACGGGCGCGAGGGTGCGCGGGCGCTGAAAGGGGCCGGGGCGCAGGTCTGGTCGCAGGACGCGGCGACCTGCGTGGTCTACGGGATGCCGGCGGCGGTGGCAGAGGCCGGTTTGTCCGATCACGTCTATCCGCTGCCCGAGATCGGTCCCGCGCTGGTCAAGGGGTTCTGCTGACATGGATATCCTGAGCCTCATCGGGGTGACGCTGGGGCTGGTGGCCGTGCTTGGAGGCAGCATTGCCAAGGGCAGCGGCCTGGGCGCACTGTGGAATGCTGCGGCGTTCGTGATCGTGGTGCTGGGGACGCTGGGGGCGACCCTGGTGCAGGCGCGCCTGACGGTGTTCATGCACGGGATGCGGATCCTGCCGTGGGCCTTCAAGCCGCCGAAGATCGACAACCGGGCCATGGTCGAGCAGATCGTGGAATGGTCGCATGTGGCGCGCAAGGAAGGCCTGCTCGGGCTGGAGACCCTGGCCGACGAGGAGAGCGACGGCTTCGCCCGCAAGGGGCTGCAACTGCTGGTCGACGGCAGCGAGCCGCAGACCATCCGCCAGATCCTCGAGGCCGACCTCGACAACCGCGAGCACTTCGACATGCAGGGTGCGAAGGTGTTCGAGAGCATGGGCATCTATGCGCCGACCCTGGGTATCGTGGGGGCAGTCATGGGCCTGATGGCGGTGATGCAGAACCTGGCGGATCCGAGCAAGCTGGGGGCGGGGATCGCGGCGGCCTTCGTGGCGACCATCTACGGGATCGCCTCGGCCAACCTGCTGTTCCTTCCGCTGGCCAACAAGTTAAAGTCGATTATTCAGAACCGCTCGCAACACCAGCAAATGCTGATGGAAGGTCTGATCGCGATCGCCGAGGGCGAGAACCCGCGGAATATCGAAAGCAAGCTGAGTGGCTTCATCCACGAGTGAGGTCACCATGGCGCGACGCAAGCGGGCGGAGGAACATCAGAATCACGAAGCATGGGCCATTCCTTACGGGGACCTGGTCACGCTGCTGCTTGCGTTCTTCGTCGTGATGTACGCGATCTCGTCGGTGGATGATGGCAAGTATCGCGTGCTGTCGGAGTCCCTGGTGGATGCCTTCCGGGCGCCGATGCAGGCGGAGCCCATTCAGGTGGGGGATCCCACCGTGGCACGCGACCGCTCCCCGCAGGATCTGCGCGCACTGGTGCCGATCGAGGTCCAGCCGGGGCTGGTGGAGGACGGTCCGCAGCCCATCGACATGGCCCTGAGCGGGATGCTGGACGACAGCCCCGACGACGCCGGCATGCAGGCCTTTCTCGACGAACTGGCGGAGACCGCCCGCGAGATCGAACAGGCCATGGCGCAGTGGATCGACCAGGGCGACCTTCGCGTGACCCGGGAGGCCTACTGGCTGGAGATCGAGATCACCAGCCGCCTGCTGTTCCCGTCCGGGTCGGCGACGCTGAACCCGGAGGCCGAGGCGTTGTTGCAGGAAGTGGGGGGCATCCTGGCCCCGCGGGTGTCGCGCGTCCACGTGGAGGGGCACACCGACAACGTCCCCATCCAGACGGCGGTCTATCCTTCCAACTGGGAGCTCTCGTCGGGACGCGCCGCGGCGGTCGTCAGCGTGTTCGAGGAGACCGGGGTGGACCCGGAGAATCTGGTGGCCCTGGGGTATGGCGAACACCGACCGGTGGCCAGCAACGAAACGGCGGAGGGCCGTGCCGAGAATCGGCGCGTGTCCATCGTGGTCTTGCCCGGGGCGCGGCCACGCGCCGAGGGGGCGCAGGAACCGGAGCGCCTGCGCGAGGATCTTCCGCCCGCGCCGCTCCCGACGGATGGAGACACACCATGAAGGTCTGGGCGGTGGCAAACCAGAAGGGCGGGGTGGGCAAGACCACGACCACCGTAACGCTGGGCGGCCTGCTCTCCGGTCCGGAGCAGCGTGTGCTGCTGGTGGATGTGGATCCGCATGGTTCGCTGACGGCCTATTTCGGCCACGATCCGGAAACCGCCACGCGCGGGGTATACGAACTGTTCAGCCAGTGCGCCGAAGGGGCCGACCCGGATCCCAACGGGTTGATCCGCGAGACCCGCTTCCCGGGGCTGGATCTGCTGACCGCGAGCACCGCCCTGGCCACTCTGGACCGCCAGCTCGGGACGCGCAGCGGCATGGGCCTGGTGCTGAGGCACGCGCTGGAGAAGGTCTCCGACCAGTATGACTACGTGCTGCTGGATTGCCCGCCGATGCTGGGTGTGCTGATGGTGAATGCGCTGGCGGCCTGCGACGAGCTGCTGGTGCCCGTACAGACGGAATTCCTCGCCCTGAAGGGGCTTGAACGGATGATCAATACCCTGAAAATGGTACAGAAGTCGCGCAAGGCCGAGCTGCAGTACCGGATCATCCCCACGCTTTTCGATCGCCGCACGCGCGCCGCGCACGAGGCCCTGGCCGAGCTGCGCCGGCTGTACGGGGACGACGTGTGGCCCGGGGTGATCCCGGTGGACACGAAGTTTCGGGATGCCTCCAGCGCCGGTCAGCCGCTTTGCTTCATGATCCCCGATGCACGCGGCGTGCTCGCATACTCGGACCTGCTGGAGGCGATCGGCGGACAGCTGTCCGAACCCCATGAACGGAGGCGGCGCGGATGAAGCGATCCACAGTCGACAACCTGGCCCTGAAGGCGGAACCGGACGCGCTGGACGACTATTTCGGCAGCCTGCTCGACGAACCGGAACCGGTGCGGACGCTGTTGCGTCAGGATCTGCTGGAGCCGCCCGCGCCGGTGGCGGAAGCCGTTCCGGAGGTCGACACTTCGACGTCGGTTGGGGAGCCGGAGGTAGCGCCTGCCGCGACACCGCCCGCACCGCCCGACGATCCGGCGGAGCGGGACTACCCGCGCCCCGAGGAGTCGTTCTCCGCCCTGGTGATCGAGGCCGGCAACCTGACGCTACTGGCGCCGCTCCACGCGCTGGGCGGTGTGGCCCCGCTGGATAGCCTGGAGGTGCGACCGACCCCGAATCACTCCGTCTGGTACCTTGGGCTGGCCGATACCAAACAGGGCCGGGTGCAGCTGATCGACCTGGCCGCGGTGGTGACGCCGGAGGACCGCGAATACGAGCCGGATACCGCCCGCCAGGTCGTGTTCCTGGCCGGCTCCCGCTTCGCCCTGGCCTGCCGGGCGATCCACGGGACCCGCGTGATCCAGCCGGATTCGCTGCGCTGGCGCAGCCACCGGCGGCGCCTGCCCTGGCTGGCCGGGGTGGAGCGCGAGAAGATGGCGACACTGCTGGATCTCGAGGCCCTGGACCAGACCCTCGACGAGGGCGGCTGGGACTGAAGCACCCCGCGCGGCATTCAAGCCTCGCGGCGAGCGGCCGATAACCCGGTCAGGACGACACCACAGGGCGAAACCCGCCTGCACGGAACATCGAGGACGACATGAGCAGCGCACAAGACGTAGAAGCCATGGCCAAGGCCGACACCGCTCCGTATGTGACCTTCAGCCTTGCGGAGGAAACCTACGCGATCGACGTCCTGCAGGTTCAGGAGGTCCTCAAGGTCACCGAGATCGCGCCGGTCCCCGGCGTTCCGGATTACATCCTCGGGATCATCAACCTGCGCGGCAATGTCGTGACCGTGATCGACGCGCGGCGGCGCATGGGGCTGGACGATCGCGAATCCGACGAGGCCTCGCGGATCGTGATCATCGACGTGGACAACCAGAACGTCGGGATCCTGGTGGACTCGGTATCCGAGGTCGTGCGGATCGCCCCGGACGCGGTCGAACCGGCGCCGGAGGTCGGCAACGATGACAGCAGCCGTTTCATCCAGGGGGTCACCAGCACCGAGGAGGGGCTGACCATCCTGGTGGACCTGAACAAGCTGCTGTCCGACGAGGAGTGGGCGCAACTGCGCGAACTGTAGCGCGGGCGTCGGGTCCAACTCCCTGAACAAGCGGGCCATTGGGCGCAAGCCGGGAGGTGAGCCATGGTCGACGAGTTTCAGCCGGATCGCACGGTCCGGCCCGTGCATACCACCGTTCCCGGTCGCCGTCTGAGCGACGATCACGACCGCGACCCGGTCTTTCGGCCCGCGGTGCGTCCGACCCAGCAGCGCCCGCCACGCAAGGAGGAACGCGGCAAGCGGCGGGGTCTGATCGACGATTACGCCTGACACCTGCGTCCGCGCGCGCCGCTGCGAGAAATCCGCAAACCCGGGCTGATCACGCTCCGGCAATTGCGCTGCGCTGGTCAGGCGCCCACGATTCACGCGACAATCACCGGGCCCGGTATTCAGGAGAGTGCGCGCAATGGGAGAGGGAATGGTGATCTGGCTGGTCGCGCTGATCGCGCTGCTGGCGACCATCGTGGCCGCATTTTCCGTGGGGCTGGTGATCCTGCTGCGGCGCCAGCTCGCCGCCCTGCGCCAGGACTATCAGCGCCAGGCCACCTCGGTGATGGCGTTGCAGGGGGCCATGAAGGCCCTGTCCGAGGGTGTAGCCACCCATGGCCAGGCCCAGGCCTCCGTGCAGCGGGCCCTGGAACGCCTGCATGACCAGCACAGCGAGTTGCGGGCCCGCGAAGGGGACAGCGGTGCCTACGAGCAGGCCATTCGTCTGATCCAGCAGGGCCTGGGGCGCGAAGAGGTGCGCCGGCGCTGCGGGCTCACATCCACCGAGCTCGACCTGCTTTTCAGCCTGCACGGGACCGGCACGGCGGCGCCAACGGGTTCTAGCGGGCGTTCATGATTCCGGCTCGGGCCCGCCGCCCGAGCGTCCCCGGCTGCGCGATGCATCCCGATAGCCACCGGCGCGGTCATCGGGGGTAATGCCCGCCAGGAGAAAGACGAAGGCGAGAATCTCCGCCACCGCCACGTACAGTTCCTCCGGGATCTCGCTCCCGACGGGGATCTGCGCCAGCGCCTCGCTGAGGGCCGGGTCCTGATGCAGCGGGATGCCGTGCTCCTCGGCGATCCGCAGGATGGCCTCGGCGGTGGCTCCCGATCCACTGGCCGTGATCTTCGGCGCCCGGCGCCGATCCCATTCCAGCGCAACCGCCCGCTCGGGCGCCCCGTCGCGCCCGGCCTTTCGCTCTCCGGTGTCCCTGCGTGCCACCGTTCAGGCCTGCTCGTCGAGCATACGGTGGGTGCCCGGCGGCCGCGGCTCGGGGTCCACCTCGCCCTGGCGGACCGACAGCCCGGTGACCGTCAATTCGCGCTCGTCCAGACGTTCGCGCAGCCGGGGCAGTTCCTGCCGCAGGCGCGCGACCGTCTCGGGCTCGCTTGCGGTGAAGTGCACGTTAACGCCTGCTGTGCGGGCGGCCGCTGCCACACGCAGCGGTCCCAGGTCCCCGATATCCAGGGTCAGCACGATCGACCAGGGAGGATCCGGCTCCTCGTCAGTGGGCGACTCGCGCTGGATCTCGCCGAAGACGCCGTGGACGGCCTGCTCGCTGCGTAGCGGCAGCTCGAAGAACCAGCGGCTGTTCCCGGGTTCGTCGCTGGCGAAGGATTGCAGCGACTGGAGCTGCAGGGAGGTGACGCGCTTCAGCAAGCCTTCCAGCAGCCCCGTCAGGGCTGGCAGGGCGGGTGCGTTCGCTGGCGTCGCGGGGGCCGGCGGGGCCGCCGCGGGGCGGGCTTCGCCTCCCTGGCGGAGCTGGTCGGCCGCGCGCAGCAACTGGGCCTTGAGATCGGCGGCCAGGGGATGGGCCGGGCCCTGGCCCCGGGCCGCGAGCCCCAGCATGGCCTCCATCCAGAGCCCGGATTGCTGAACCTGCTGGCGCAGGCTTTCCGGCTGTGACAGCTGTGCCGGCGTCGGGAGGAGATCGACAAGACGCTGGAGCGCCGGCGGTAGCGGCGCCACCGCTCCGGTGGCCTGCGTTGGCGCTTCGCCGCGTGGAGCTCCGCCGGCGGGTGGTAGCAGCGCCTGCAGGGTAGGGCCCAATGGACGCGCCCCGGGGAGGTGCTGGCGGAGTTCCTGCCCGAGCCACTGCTGAGCGGGACTGGCCGACGGGCCAAGCCCGGCGGGTCGCGGGCCGGCGCGGTCCAGCGTCAGGGGTAGCAGACGCACCTCCAGGCGCGGCTGGGTCCGGGTGATCTCGGCGAGCATCACCGGCGGACCCGAGCCACCCGCGGGGCGATTCACCAGTGCATCGGGCAGGGCGCCGGCCAGTTGTGCCGTCACCAGCGCAGGGCTCGCCGTAGGTCGCGCTGCTGCTCCGGCTGTCCCCGCGGTGTTCGCACCGGCGGTATTCGCACTGGGTCCCAGACGCAGGCGCACGCTGCGATCCGGGAGGACATCCAGAACACGAACCTCGATACGGGCCCCAACCTGGAGGCTTGTGGCTTCACGACTCCCGGCACCCCCGGTCAGGGTGCCGGGGGATGTCCAGCCGGGGATTCGCGGGCCGCCAAGGTCGACCATGACCACTTCCTGAGTTTAAAGGCTCAGCATCGCACACCGCGGGGCCGGGCATGAAACGAATCCGCCGGCGCATTCCGGTTTGGTATCCTGCGTGTTTTGATGATCGGGATGACGATGGAGATGGCGAAGATACGTGTACTGATGGTGTGTCTGGGCAACATCTGCCGTTCGCCCATGGCGCACGGGGTGTTCGCGGCGCGCATCCGCGAACACGGGCTGGAACACGCGATCGAGGTGGACTCGGCCGGGACCGCGGGCTATCACGTGGGTGCCAAGCCCGATCGCCGCGCAAGCCAGGAGGCGCGTTCGCGCGGCTACGACCTGGATGATCTGCGCGCACGCCAGCTGGAGCCGGAGGACTTCCTCGAGTTCGACTACATCCTGACCATGGACGACGCGAACTACCGCAACGCCGAGGCGATTCGTCCGCCCGAGGCGCGGGCCGAGTTGCTGCGGTTTCTGGACTTTGCCCCGCAGTTCGATGAACACGAAGTCCCGGATCCGTACTACGGCGGAGACGAGGGCTTCGTGCACGTCATGGATCTGGTGGAGGCGGCCGCCGACGGGCTTCTGGCCCACATCCGCGAGCGTCACACGCTGAAGGCCTCCTGAGCCGACCCCGGGACCGTAACGCCTGATCGCGATGATAGGAACGGGTCCGGGGATAGCGGAGCCGGACCCACAAAGAAAGGGCCCGCCGAAAGGCGGGCCCTTTTCGATTGGAACCGGCTGGTTCCGTTCAGTCGTTGCCCTTGCGCTCCGTGTCGCCGGCCGTGGTGTCGGCCGGTTCCGGGGCAGGCTTGGGCGTCGAGACGCGTTCGGCCTTTGCCTCGTCGGGCTTCGACGGGGCAGGGGCAGAGGATGCGGCGGCTTCGTCGCCGGACCGTTCCGGGGTCGGTTTCGAGCGCGCGCTCTTCGCCGTGGCCGGTGCCTCGGTCGATTCCTTCGGCGTAGCTTCGCCCGGGTCCGGGGTCGCTTCGCCGGCTCCCGTCTTCGCGGCACCACGCGGCCGACGCTTGGCCGGGGCCGGGCTGTCGGCCTCCGGTTTCGGTGCCGCCTCGGCACTGGGGGCGGGCGCGTTTTCCGACTTTTCCGGTTTCGCTGCGCCCTGGCTTTCGCTGGAGGCCGGGCTCACATCCCCGGTCGGGTCGGCATCGGCGCCAGGCTTGCGGCCGCGTCCACCGCGGGTACGACCCTTGGCTGACGGCGCATCCGCCACACTTTCATCGCTGTCCGCTTTCGCCGGTGTTCGCTCCGGTGCAGCGTCCGGCGAGGCGGGGGTCGATTCGGTTTGCGGCTGCCGACCGCCCCCTGACGGGGCGTCCCGGGGCTTCCCGGAGGCCGGGGCGGAATCGGCCGGAGTCGGCGCGTCCCGACCGGACTCGGTGGCGTCTGCATCCCCCGACGTGCTCTGGGTGCCATCGCCCCCGGTGTCGCCGGCATTGTCACCGGAGCGGCTACGGCCACCGCGACGACGGCCTCCACGGCGGGAGCGGCGGGACCGCGTACGCCCCTTGCTGCCGTCGTCCTCGTCGGATTTCTCGGGGCCCTTGCCCGCGGGGGCACCGCCGGTGTCGCCGGTCGCGGGTTGATCCTGATCTCGCGCAGGCGGCTTCTCCGCCGGCTTGCCGTTGCCCTTCTTGTCACCGGCGGTCTTGTCAGCAGTCTGGCCCTCGGGGCCCCGGCTCTCGGCCGCGGGTTTGGTCGCATCGCGGCCCGGACCCTTGTCGGCCTCGCTGTCCTTCTTGCCGCCGCGCCGCGAGCGACCCTTGCCGCCATCACCCTTGTCGGACCTGGCGTTATCGGACTTGGCGCCATCGGCCTTGTCGGGGCCGCCCTTGCGCCCATTGCTGCTGTCGCCGCGTTTGTCGCCGGACTTGCGGCTGCCGCTGTCGGCCTTTTTCCGGGAACCGCCGCGCGCGCCGCCACCCTTGCCGCCACGGTCGCGGCCGCCTTCCTTGCGACGACCTTCCGATTGTTCCTGGTCGGATGCGGGCGCGGCATTGGGGAACAGCGAGGACCAGATACGGGCAAAGAATCCCGGCTGTGTGACCGGCTCCGACGGTTCGGGGGCCATGGGTGCGGCTTCGCTGACGGGGGCGGGCCCGGTCATCTTGACACCCTGGACCAGCGGCTTCTCGACCTTGCTGCGGCGCTCCTGATGCGGATCGCTGTCGTCCTCGACGATCTCCACGAGTTCGTGCGAGCCGCGATCGCTGATGGTCTCCTCGCGTTCGTCACCGCGCACGCGACGGACCTCGAAGCGCGGGGTGAGGTACTGTGGGTTCGGGATGATGCTGATGTCGACCTGGTGGCGACCCTCGATGTCGGTGATCGACTCGCGCTTCTCGTTCAGCAGGAAGGTGCCCACGTCGACCGGGACCTGGGCCATCACGAGCCCGGTCCGGTCCTTCATGGCCTCTTCCTCGATCAGACGCAGGATCGACAGCGCCAGGGATTCCACGCTGCGGATCTGGCCGTGGCCCTCGCAACGCGGGCAGGTGTTCTGGCTGGATTCCCCAAGCGAAGAGCGCAGCCGCTGGCGCGACATCTCCAGCAGTCCGAAGCGGCTGATGCGCCCGACCTGAACCCGGGCGCGATCCATCTCCAGCGCCTCGCGCAGGCGGTTCTCGACCTCGCGCTGGTGCTTGTTGGCGTTCATGTCGATGAAATCGATCACGATCAGGCCACCCAGATCGCGGATGCGCAGCTGCCGCGCGACCTCTTCGGCAGCCTCCAGATTGGTGTGGAAGGCGGTCTCCTCGATGTCGCCGCCCTTGGTGGAACGGGCGGAGTTGACGTCGATGGAAATCAGGGCCTCGGTGTGATCGATCACCAGGGCGCCGCCGGAGGGCAGGGTGACCTCGCGGTCGAACGCGCTCTCGATCTGGCTCTCGATCTGGTAGCGGTTGAACAGCGGGACCGGGTCATCGTAGCGCTTGAGCTTGCGCAGGCTGTTCGGCATCACCAGGCGGACAAAGTCTTCCGCCTGCTGGTAGACCCCGTTGTCATCGATGATGACCTCGCCCACGTCGTTGCGCATGTGGTCGCGCAGGGCGCGGATGATGACGTTGCTTTCCTGATGGATCAGTGCCGGGGCCTTGGCCTTGTCCGCGGCCTCGGTCACGGCGGCCCACAGGGCGGTCATGTAGTCGAGGTCCCATTGCAGCTCCTCGGTGCTGCGCCCGACGCCGGCGGTACGGGCGATTACGCCCATGCCTTCCGGCATGTTGAGCCCGGAGAGGGCATCGCGCAGGGAGGCGCGATCCTCGCCTTCGATGCGGCGGGAGACGCCCCCCGCCTTCGGGTTGTTGGGCATCAGGACCAGGTAGCGGCCCGCGAGGCTGATGTAGGTCGTCAGGGCGGCGCCCTTGTTGCCGCGCTCTTCCTTCTCGACCTGGACCAGCAGTTCCGTGCCTTCCTTCAGGAATTCGCGGATCGGCTTGTCACTGTCGGCGGGGGCGCCAACGGCGGTATGGGCAATCTCCTTGAACGGGAGGAAGCCGTGGCGATCAGCCCCAAAGTTGACGAACGCGGCCTCCAGGCTCGGTTCGACTCGGGTGATCTTGGCCTTGTAGATATTGGCCTTCTTGCGCTCTCGCGAGGGCAGTTCGATATCCAGGTCGTACAGCCGCTGGCCGTCGACCATGGCGACACGCAGCTCTTCCGGCTGCGTGGCATTGATCAGGATGCGTTTCATGCAATGGACTCGGTAGGGCGTCCTGGCGTCCGGCGGGGAACCGCGGGACCCCGGGTGCGGCGATCGAGCGGCGGCACGGCAACGCTTGCGCACGCGTGCTCGCAGCGGCGGCGCGTAGCGAAAGCCAGCGCGCCAGCCAGGTGTTCACCAGCAACCACGGGATCAGTCGCCTGCTGGAGGCGGAGCCGGGGAGACAGGACTGGGTTAGAAGAAATAGCGTCACAGTGTCGCTTTGCGGCGATGGCCCTTCGACCGGGAGCTGTCGAAAGCTCGTGGGTCGAAGTGGCGGGTGATTCGAGGCGCGTTGCCGGCAACTCGCAGCAACGTACCGTGCGCCAATGTAGGGCATAACCCCCCGTATGGGCAAGTTTTTTCGGCCGCGGGAACGCCGCGTGCAGTAGCCCGGGAAGCGCCGCTCCGGTAGCATCCCGCGTCATGAATGCAAGGCGTGAACCCTCCGGCCCGCGCAGCTTCCGGGTCACCGAGCGTGGTGACGGGCAGCGGCTCGACAACTTTCTGCTCCGCGAACTCAAGGGCGTGCCCAAGGGGCTGATCTATCGCCTGGTACGCCAGGGCGCCGTGCGCGTCGACGGACGCCGGGCCAAGGCCCACAAACGCCTGGCGGCGGGCAACGAGGTTCGCGTGCCCGATCTCGATCGGCCGGAAGCGGCCGCCTCGGAGATCCCGCCGAAGGTGCTGGATCGACTGCGGCGGGTCATCATCCACGAGGATGATGACCTGCTGGTACTGGACAAGCCCTCGGGCCTCGCCGTGCACGGCGGCAGCGGGCTGGCCTTCGGCATTATCGAGGCGATGCGCCAGTTGCGGCCGGATACGGAGCTCGAGCTGGGCCACCGCCTCGACCGCGAGACCAGCGGGTGCTTGTTGCTGGCGAAGAACCGCCCCGCGCTGCAGGACTTCCACGCCGCACTCCGCGAGGGCCGGGTGGAGAAGCGCTACCTGGCGTTGCTGGTGGGCCCGTTCCCGGGTGGCCAGCCCATCGAGTGTGATGCCCCGATCGCCAGCGGCCGCCAGGATGACGGCCGGCGCCGGATGCGCGCCGGCGGGGAGGCCGGGGATGACGGGCCACGGGCTCGTGCTGCCCAGAGTGTCTTTCAGCCGCTGGAGGTGCATGGCGCGTACCAGCTGGCGGAGGTGCGGATCGGGACGGGGCGCACGCACCAGATTCGCGTGCACGGCCAGGCGATTGGCCACCCGGTGGCGGGCGACCACGACTACGGCCTGCCGGATGCCAACCGCCACCTCCGCAAGCAGGGCCTGAAACGGCTGTTCCTGCATGCCCAGGCGCTGGCCTATCAGTCGGCGGACGGCGAGCGGCATGTGTTCTCCGCACCGCTACCGGACGAGCTGGGCGAGGTGCTGGCGCACCTGGATGCCGGCACCGGGGACGACGCATGAGCATCCCGCTCCTGCCGCCCGGCGACGCGGACCTGCGTCTGATCGTATTCGACTGGGACGGGACCCTGATGGACTCGCCGCGCCGCATCGTCCACTGCCTGCAACGGGCAGCGGTCGCGACCGGCGCCCCGGAGCGCGACGAGGCCAGCCTGCGCAATATCATCGGGCTCGGGGTGCAGGCGGCGGTGCAGGAGCTGTACCCGGGCGCGGACGAGGCGTTCGTTCACCAGTTCACCGCCGCCTACCGCGCCTGTTATCTGGAGGCTGAAGATGCCCCGGAGACCCCGCTGTTTGTCGGCGTGCCCGAGCTCCTGAACTGGCTGGATGCGCGCGAGGTGCTGCTGGGTGTGGCCACCAGCAAGTCACGCCGCGGCCTGGACCAGGCGCTGGAGGCAACCGGTCTGGCGGGCTACTTTGTGGCGACCGCCACCGGCGACGAACACCCGTCCAAGCCGAACCCGGCCATGCTCCGCTGCGTGATGGAGCGGGCGGGTGTGGAACCGGGGCGCACGCGCATGGTCGGTGATAGCGTTTATGATCTGGAAATGGCTCGCCATGCCGGTGTGCCCGCGGTGGGGATAACCCACGGCGTACATCCGCCACAGAGACTGCAGGGCGCCGAGCCGCTGGCCCTGCTGCCGAACCTGGCAGCGCTGCTGGAGGCCTTCCGGCAGGCCGAGCGTACAACCTGAACAAGGAACCACGATGGGCTGGGCAAACGAGAACAAACCGGGCTGGGAACGCGAGACCCTGGAGAAACTGGTCCAGGCACAGGTGATCGAGCAGCGTCGGGCCCGGCGCTGGGGCATCTTCTTCAAGCTGCTGTTCTTCTTTTACCTGGTCGCGCTGCTGATTCTGGTGCGCGGCGGCGATATGGGCCTTGCCGGCCTGTTCGAGACCGAGCGCGAGCCCTCCGAACACGTGGCGGTGGTGGAGGTCGAGGGTCTGATCGCCTCCAGCGCGGCGGCCAACGCCGAGGATATCGCCAAGGTCCTGAACGAGGCGTTCGAGGCCAAAGGTACCCAGGCGGTGATGCTGCGCATCAACAGCGGGGGCGGCAGCCCGGTGCAGGCCGCGAACGTGCACGACGAGATCCTGCGGCTGAAGGAGAAGCACCCGGATATCCCGGTGTATGCGGTCATCGGGGACGTGGGGGCCTCGGCCGCCTATTACATCGCCGTGGCCGCGGACGAGATCTATGCCAGCCAGGCCAGTATGGTCGGCTCCATCGGGGTCCGCATGGACAGCTTTGGACTGGTGGACCTGATCGACAACATCGGGGTGGAGCGCCGCCTGTTCACCGCGGGCGAGAACAAGGGGTTCCTGGACCCCTTCCTGCCGCTGGACGAGGGCCATGTGAACCACCTTGACGGCGTACTGCAGGGCGTGCACCAGCAGTTCGTGGACGTGGTGCGCACCGGGCGCGGCGATCGCCTCGTGGAGCGGGACGACCTGTTCAATGGCCTGATCTGGACCGGGGACCGGTCGGTGGAGCTGGGCCTGATCGACGGGCTGGGCACCGACCGGAGCGTGGCCCGGGACGTGATCGGCGTGGAGAAGCTGGTGGTGTTCAAGCCGCGCCGCAGCCCGCTGCAGTTGTTGTTCGAGGACCTCGGCATGGCCGCCTTCCAGCAGTGGATGACCTGGGAATCCACGCCGCAGTGGCGCTGACCGGCCTCGGGCGCGTCAGGTCTCGTCGATGCGGGTGACGCGGGCGATCATGCCGATCACCGGGTGATCCAGGTAGAACAGGTCATCGCCGGAGTTCATGCGCTGGCTGCCGCGCACCGTGATTGCGCGTGGGGGGCGGTCATCCAGCGGCTCCTCGACGTGGTAGATGAGGTCGGTCTCCAGGTGGAGGAAGCGTCCCACCCAGATGCGCAGGCGGCCCTCCAGCTCGAAGCGCTCCTCGACGGCTTCGGCCAGCGGGCGGGGTGACAGGCCGCTCGCATCCCCGAGGGCATCGTGCACCCCCAGGCGCCGCCCCTGCTGGACCCGCAGCCAGGGGGCCGACGCATGGTCGCGCCCGGTCTGGTCCCAGGCGAGGCGGGCGATGATACGCCCGGCGCCGGAATCCTCCACGCGCCGTACCACCCGCTGCAGTTCGAAGCCGCGGCGCGAATCCCGGTAGTTCCGCCCACCCAGCTCCGATTCGCCGAACAGCGGTTCGCGCGGAGCCGCGAGCTCCATCTGCAGCCGCCGGCTCTCCTCTGTGCGGTGCTCGAAGATCACCAGTTCGATGCGGTACCGGCGCCCGGCCTGGGCGATTACCGGGCCACTCAGGCCGACCACGGGCAGTGCGGCCAGTCCGGTCAGGATCCGGCGACGCAGGGGATTCGGGGCGAGGAAGGTGTTCTTGGGCATTCAGGCGGCCTGCTGTTCGGGGCTGATGGTATCCAGTAGACGCAGAACGGCCTGCGCCCGGGCCTCCAGTGTCTCCATTGGTGCGAAGAAGCGGAAGGCCTTCTGGCCGTCCAGTTTGTACGCCTGCGGATCGGATTGCACCAGCTGGATCAGGGCCGCGATGTCCAGATTGGGACTCGGCCCAAAGACCAGACGGCCCCCGGCCGGTCCCAGTTCCAGCTTGCGGATGCCGAGCGGCGTGAGCTTCAGGCGCAGGCGGGCCGCCTCCATCAGGGCCTTGGCCGGGGCGGGGAGCAGGCCGAAGCGGTCCACCAGTTCGACCTCCAGCTCGCGCAGGGCGTCGGCAGAGGCGGCGCTGCTGATCCGCTTGTAGAGGATCAGCCGGGTATGCACGTCGGGTACGTAGTCGTCCGGGAGCAGGGCCGGCAGGCCCAGCTCGACCTCGGTGCCGGTGGCCTCGGGCCCCTCCAGCTCCGGGATCTTGCCGGAGCGCAGGGCGTTCACCGCGCGGTTGAGCAGGTCGTTGTACATCGAGAAGCCGACCTCGTGGATCTGCCCGCTCTGTTCATCGCCCAGCAGTTCGCCAGCGCCGCGGATCTCCAGGTCGTGGCTGGCCAGGGTGAAACCGACGCCCAGGTCTTCCAGCGAGGCAATGGCCTCCAGGCGCTTCTTCGCGTCGGCGGTCATGGCCTTTTCCGGTGGCGTGATCAGGTAGGCATAGGCGCGGTGGTGCGAACGGCCGACGCGCCCGCGCAGCTGGTGCATCTGCGCCAGGCCCAGCTTGTCGGCACGGTTCATCACGATGGTATTGGCGGTGGGGACGTCGATCCCGGTTTCGATGATCGTGGTGCAGACCAGAATGTTGTAGCGCCGGTGATAGAAGTCGAGCATCACCTGTTCCAGCTCGCGTTCGCGCATCTGGCCGTGCGCGATTCCTACCCGCGCACCGGGCAGCAGCTCCTGCACGCGCTGGGCGGTGCGCTCGATGGTGTTCACCTCGTTGTGCAGGAAGTACACCTGGCCGCCACGGCGGATCTCGCGCAGGCAGGCCTCCTGGATAATGGCGTCGTTCCATTCGTTGACAAAGGTCTTGATCGCCAGGCGCTCGCGCGGCGGGGTGGTGATCACCGACAGGTCGCGCAGGCCGGCCAGGGCCATGTTCAGGGTGCGCGGGATCGGGGTCGCGGTCAGGGTGAGCATGTCCACTTCGGCGCGCAGCTTCTTCAGCGCCTCCTTGTGGCGAACGCCGAAGCGCTGTTCCTCGTCAACGATCACCAGGCCCAGGTTGGAGAAGTCGAGGTTGGCCTGCAGCAGTTTGTGGGTGCCGATCACGATGTCGACCTTGCCGTCCTTCAGGCCTTCCAGCACCGCCGCCTGCTGCTTGGCGCTGCGAAAGCGCGACAGGGACTCGATGCGGACCGGCCAGTCGGCGAAACGGTCGGTGAAATTCTGGTGATGCTGCTGGGCGAGCAGGGTGGTGGGGACCAGCACCACCACCTGCTTCTTGTTCTGCACCGCGACGAACGCGGCGCGCATCGCCACCTCGGTCTTGCCGAAGCCGACATCGCCACAGATCACGCGATCCATGGGCCGGGTATCGGCCATGTCCGCGAGGACTGCGTCGATCGCCTGTTGCTGGTCCAGGGTCTCCTCGAACGGGAATCCCGCGGCGAAGCCGTGATATTCGGGGGTGTCGGTGGCGAAGACGGTGCCCTGTTTCGCCGCGCGCCGGGCGTGGATGTCCAGCAGTTCCGCGGCCACGTCACGCGCCTTTTCCGCGGCCTTGCGGCGCGCCTTGTCCCATTGTTCGCTGCCGAGCCGATGCAGTGGGGCGTGCTCGGCATCGGCACCGGTGTAGCGGCTGATCAGATGCAGCGAGGAGACCGGCACGTAGAGCTTGGCGCCATCGGCGTATTCCAGGGTCAGGAACTCGGAGGGCTGGCCGTTGAAGTCGAGGGTCTGCAGCCCGAGGTAGCGGCCCACGCCCTGTTCCTCATGCACCACCGGCGCACCGATGGTGAGGTCGCTGAGGTTCTGCACCACCGCATCCGCGTCCCGGGTGCTGCGGTTGCGGCCGCGGGTCTGGCGGGCCCGTTCGCCGAGCAGCGCGGCCTCGGGGGCGACCGCGACGCCATCGGGCAGGACGAAACCCTCCCCGAGGGCGGCGACGGTGACGTGCAGGCCCGCCCCGGCATCGAGGAAAGCGTCCCAGTTCTCCACTGGATGGTGCGGGACGGCCTGTTCCCGCAGCAGGGTCAGCAGGGCCTCGCGCCGCCCGGCCGATTCCGCGGCGAGCAGGACTCGCTGCTGACCTTCGATGAACGCCTTCAGCCGCTGGGCCGGGTCTTCACGGCCTTGCTGCATCCCCAGTTCCGGGAGCGGGTCGCAGGTGAACGCGATCTCGGCGCCACGGTCCGCGGGAAGTGGTGCGGCCGGGTGGCCCATGGCCACGCCGGAGTGCGCGCGCAGGGCGTTCCCGAGCTGGTCGATATCCAGATAGAGCCGCTCCGGCGGCAGCAGCGGGCGATCGTACTGGTGGCTCAACTGCTCGAAGCGATCGCGGATCTCCTGCGCAAACTCCTCCGCGGCGCCGGCGATATTGCCGAGCTGCACCACCTGGGCCTCGGGGCAGTAGTCGAATACCGTGTCCATGCCCTCGAAGAACAGTGGCAGGTAGGCCTCGATACCCGGCGGGACCAGCCCCTCGCTGATGTCGCGGTAGATCGGGTGCCGGGTGGGGTCGCCGGCGAACTGAGCCCGGTAGCGTGTCCGGAATTCGCGGATGGCCGTATCGTTCAGCGGGAACTCGTGGCTGGGGAGGATCTCCAGGCGCTCGACCTTTTCGGTGGAGCGCTGCGATTCGGGATCGAACTGGCGCAGGGAGTCGATCTCGTCATCCAGGAACTCGATCCGCACGGGCTCGTCGGCACCCATCGGGAACAGGTCCAGGATCTCCCCGCGGGCCGCGAACTCGCCATGGCTGATGACCTGCTGCACGGCGTTGTAACCGGCCTCGGCGAGATTCTCGCGCAGGGTCATGCGATCCAGCCGCTGGCCGGTCTGCAGGGAGAGCCCCTGACTGGTCAGCCAGTCGCGCGGCGGGAGACGCTGCATCAGGGTGGAAACCGGCATCAGCACAATGCCGCGTTCCAGACCGGGGAGGTGGTACAGCGTGCGCAGGCGTTCCGAAATAATGTCCTCGTGCGGGGAGAAGACATCGAACGGCAGGGTTTCCCAGTCCGGCAGGCGCAGCAGCGGAAGGTCCTGGTCGCCGGCGAAGAACTCCCATTCCTCCTGCCAGCGGTCGGCGGCCTCGTTGGATTCCGTGATGACCAGCAGCGGGCGATCGAACGCCGCGGCATTGCGGGAGAGGGCGAGGGTCGCCGCCGTGGCGTTGAGTCCCGACCAGATCTCGAAACCGGAGCCGGGGAGGCGGCCGGGCTGAAGCGGATTGCGCCGTTTTTCGGACATGGGCCTGCGGATCGGGGCTGCGGAAAGGGTCGCGATTATACGGATTCCGCCGCACGGGTGCGCGAGGTCCTTGTGTCGGTCAAGGGCGATTCACAGGAAGCGTGTCGGTCAAGGGCGATTCACAGGAAGCCTGGAAGGCAAAAAGGGTTTCAGGGCGAAGAAATCATGAGGACGCCGTTGCCTGACACGGCGCCTGTCGTGCCCCTGCGGCCGCTCAAATCATCCCCCTTCCAATCTTCCCTTCTTCCTGTAAACGCTTTTGTTTGCGTTCAGGGAAATCAGTCGGGGTCGATGTAGCGCTTGAGGATGGGGGCGTAGGCGTCGATGCGGCGGTCGCGGAGGAAGGGCCATTGGCGGCGCACGGCCTCGGTGCGGATACGATCCAGCTCGACAGCGAGGATCTCCGGCGCGTCCTCGCCGGACCGGGCCAGGAATTCGCCCTGAGGCCCGGCGACGAAGCTCGTGCCCCAGAAGGTTGCGCCGGGCGAATGCCCCGAGGGGTCGGGCTCGTGGCCGGTGCGATTGCAGGCGATCACCGGGAGGTTGTTGGCCACCGCGTGGCCGCGCTGGACAGTGATCCAGGCCTCCTGCTGGCGGCGCTGTTCCTCGGGGGTGTCCTGCGGGTCCCAGCCGATCGCGGTCGGGTAGATCAGCAGCTCGGCGCCGGACAGCGCCATGATACGCGCGGCCTCGGGATACCACTGGTCCCAGCAGACCAGGACGCCAAGCCGGCCGACGGAGGTATCGATGGGCACAAAGCCGGTATCGCCCGGCGTGAAGTAGTACTTCTCGTAGTAACCCGGGTCGTCCGGGATGTGCATCTTGCGGTAGGTGCCGACCTGGCGGCCGTCGGTTTCGAAGACCACGGCGGTGTTGTGATAGAGCCCCGGGGCGCGCCGCTCGAACAGGGAGCCGACGAGGACCACGCCGTGCTCGCGCGCGATCGCCGCCAGGCGTTCGCTGCTGGGACCGGGGATCGGTTCGGCCGCATCGAAGGTGGCGAGATCCTCGGTCTGGCAGAAATAGGGGCCGGTATGCAGTTCGGCCAGGACCACCAGGCGGGCGCCGTTCGCCGCGGCCGTAGCCACGGCCGCAGCGGTGGCGTCGAGGTTGGCCTCGACGCTGCCGGCGTCCTGGTGCTGGATCAGGGCAACGGACAGGGTGTCACGGGACATGATGGGGACTCGTGCTGGCGGTTATTCCTGCGGGATGCCGAGGGCGGCCGCGGGATACTGCATGGTCAGGCAGTGAAGGCTGCCACCCTGACGAATGATGGGGCGGCAGTCGATTTCCACGATCTCGCGTCCCGGAAAGGCCTCGGCGAGCCGGTCCCGGGCGACGGCATCCGCGGCATCGTCATACACCGGCAGCAGGACCGCTCCGTTCAGGATCAGGAAATTCGCATAGGTCGCGGCCAGTCGCCGGCCATCCTCGAAGATCGGGGCGGGCCAGGGCAGGGGGATCAGGCGGTAGGGTTCGCCGGACGGCTGGCGCAGGGCCCGTAGCTCCTGTTCCATTGCCTGCAGTTCCGGGTAGTGTGGATCCTGCGGGTCGTCGCACTGGACATAAGCGATGGTGTCCTGCGCACAGAAGCGCGCCAGCGTGTCGATATGGGCGTCGGTGTCGTCGCCCTCCAGCTGGCCGTGTTCCAGCCAGAGCACGCGCCGGGCCCCCAGCCATCGGGCCAGGCTTTGCTCGATGCCCGCGCGATCCAGCTGCGGGTTCCGGGTGGCGGAGAGCAGACAGCGCGCGGTGGTCAGCAGGGTGCCGGCGCCGTCCGATTCGATGGAGCCTCCCTCCAGGACCAGGCCGGTCGGCTCCGGCACGCAGCTCCCGAAGACGCCCTGGCTCGCGAGGGCCCGGGTGATGCCGTCGTCGAGGTCCGCGGGATACTTGCCCCCCCAGCCGTTGAAGGTGAAGTCCAGCAGGCGCGGCTGGTCGCCATCGAATACGGTGATAGCGCCATGATCGCGCGCCCAGGTGTCATTGCTGGGGGCCAGCGCGAACCACAGGCGATCCGGACGGATCGCGGTCTCGGTGAGAAAGCCGGAGATCTCCTCGATGTGTTCAGGGTCGCGCGCGACGATAATCACCGGTTGGTACTGGCTGATGCTCGCCGCGATCAGCGCGAACACCGGATGCACCTGTTCCAGGACCGGGGCCCAGTCGGTGTCATCATGCGGCCAGGTGAGCTGGATCGCGCCCTGGGGCTCCCATTCGGCCGGGAGCCGGCGTTGCGTGACTGCCGGGGCGGTTTCCCCGGTGCTCATGGACGATCGGCGCTGGATCCGTTGCGCACGGCGCTGTGCAGGACGTATTCGCCCTCGAAGACCACGGAGAAGTCGGCGTAGTCCCAGCGCGTAATCGGCGGATCGCCCACCGTGGCATGGCGTCGCTCGGGCTCGCCGTGCTGGCGGATTACCGCGGCCTGGGTCTGGCCACGGGTGGGAACCCCTTCGCGTTCCTTCACGGTGAATCCACCATCGGGACTGCGCAGGATGTCGGCCGATGCAGTCGCCATGGCCCCGGCAAACAATGCCAGGACGAGGGCGCTGGCGACGGTGCGCACAGTGGTCTTCGGGGTGGGGTTAGAGGCGTTGCATTTCCCTGGCATGGCCGACTCTCCGTTTGCTGGACAGTCCCATGGTAGCGTCTAGCGTGACGCCATGCCTCCCCTCCCTCAACGCAGGTCCGCCGGGCTATAGGCGCGAACGGGTATCTCTGGCATGATTTCGCGATGTTTCGCCCCCTGACTCTCGCCATCGGCCTGCGCTACACGCGCGCGAAGCGGCGCAATCACTTCATCTCGTTCATCTCGGTGGTGTCCATCATCGGGCTGGCCCTGGGCGTGATGGCGTTGATCACGGTGCTGTCGGTGATGAACGGGTTCGAACGCGAGTTGCGCGACCGCATCCTGGGCATGGCCTCGCATGCCACGATCCGCGAGGCCAATGGCGGGCTGCGGGACTGGGAACGCCTGCAGCGCGAGGCCCCGGAGATCGACGAGCGGGTGGTCGCGGCCGCGCCGTATGTCCAGGGCGAGGCCATGCTGAGTGCGCGCGGGAATATCTCCGGGGCACTGATCCGGGGCGTGGAGCCCGAGGCAGAGGAGCGCGTCGCGCGCATTGCCGAGCACATGCTGCAGGGCGAGCTGGGCAGCCTGGAGGCGGGGCGCTACCGGGTGGTGCTCGGGCGGGAACTGGCGGCCGAACTGCGCGTCCGGGTCGGCGACTCGATCATCCTGATGGCGCCCCAGGCCTCCGTCTCGCCGGCCGGCGTGATGCCGCGCATGCGCCGCT
The DNA here is from genome assembly GCF_000377285.1 of Thioalkalivibrio sp. ALE25. NCBI lineage: Bacteria > Pseudomonadati > Pseudomonadota > Gammaproteobacteria > Chromatiales > Ectothiorhodospiraceae > Thioalkalivibrio > Thioalkalivibrio sp. ALE25. The sequence goes on from NZ_KB897928.1 coordinate 128,662, forward strand.
TCGAGGTCTCCGGCCTGTTCGAGGTGGGGATGTACGAGTACGACCGCGGGACGGCGTTCATCCACCTGGAAGACGCCCAGGCGGTGTTTCAGATGGGCGAACAGGTGACCGGGCTGCGGCTGCGCCTGACCGACATGATGGAAGCGGGTGTGGTGGCCCGCGACGTGGCGGCCCAGCTGGACGGGCTTTTCCGGGTGTCCGACTGGACACGCCAGCACGCCAACCTGTTCCGCGCGATCCAGATGGAAAAGATGGTGATGTTTATCATCCTGTCGCTGATCGTCGCGGTCGCGGCCTTCAACATCGTCTCGACCCTGATCATGCTGGTCACCGACAAGCAGGGTGACATTGCCATTCTGCGTACGCTCGGGCTGTCGCCGGCGGGGATCATGGTGATCTTCATGGTCCAGGGGGTGGTGATCGGGGCGATCGGGATCCTGCTGGGCACCATCGCCGGGGTGTCGCTGGCCGCGAACATCGACGTGGTGGTCCCCTTCATCGAGCGGGTCTCCGGCATCGAGTTCCTGTCCGCCGAGGTGTACTACATCAGCGACCTGCCCTCGGAGCTCAAGCTTGCGGATGTGCTCCGGGTCGGGGTGCTCGGCTTCCTGCTGACCGTGGTGGCCACACTGTTCCCGGCCTGGCGTGCCGCCCGCACCCAGCCGGCGGAGGCGCTGCGCTATGACTGATCACGACACCCCGGTCCTCGAGGCGGTCGGTCTGGAGCGCCGTTTCCGCGACGGCAAGCTGGACGTGGCCGTTCTCAGCGGGGTGGACTTTGCCCTGCAGCCCGGCGACCAGACGGCGATCATCGGGGCCTCGGGGAGCGGCAAGAGCACTTTGCTGCACCTGCTGGGCGGGCTGGACCGCCCGACGGCGGGGTCCGTGCGCCTGCTGGGAATGGACTGGACCCGCATGAGCGAGGCCCGACGTGGCCACCTGCGCAACCAGCACCTCGGCTTCGTCTACCAGTTTCACCATCTGCTGCCCGAGCTGACCGCGGCGGAGAACGTGGCCCTGCCGCTGCTCATCCGCGGGGTCTCCAACCGCAAGGCCCGGGCCGAGGCACGCCACTGGCTGGGCCAGGTGGACCTGGAACCCCGCCTGGAACACAAACCCGCGGAGCTCTCCGGTGGCGAACGCCAGCGGGTCGCGATCGCCCGGGCGCTGGTGACGCGCCCCTCGGCCATCCTGGCGGACGAACCCACCGGCAACCTGGATCAGGAACGGGCGGCGCAGGTGTTCGAGTTGCTGCGCGCGATGAACCGTTCCACCGGGACCGCTCTGGCCCTGGTGACCCACGACATCACCCTGGCGCGCGAGCTTGATCGCTCGGTCCAACTGGTCAAGGGCCACCTGGAGCTGCAACCGTTCGACGGTCAGCTCGCCACGCACGAATAGACCGCGTGTCTCTCTCGCTTCAGGCGCCCCGGTCATCCGGCGGGCGGCCATCCCGCCGCGCGGCCGCCTGGCGTTCCGCCATTTCCTTGCGCAGCCGTCGCAGGTAACGCCGGCTGCGCACGCGCTGGACGACGTTCAGCCGCCACAGGAAACGCACCAGCAAGTACCCCGAGAGGCCGGCTGCCGCGCCGAGCAGGACGCTGCCCAGGAGCAGGGGCTGCCAGATCGTCAGCAGCTCCGTGGAGAACCACTCCCAGCTCCAGTCCAGATGGATGTCGCGACGCGGTTCGTCCAGTAGCTTGCGCCCGATCGTGTAGGCCAGATACAACATGGGCGGCATGGTGACCGGGTTGGAGATCCAGACCAGGATCACCGAGATCGGCAGATTGACGCGGACCAGCACGGCCACGGCGGCCGCGATCAGCATCTGCATGGGCAGTGGCAGGAAGGCCACGAAGAGCCCGACGGCAAACGCACCAGCCACGGAGCGGCGGTTCAGATGCCACAAATCCGGCGAACCCAGGCGCGGCCCCAGCGGGGCGAGCGCCTTGTGCCCGCGCATGTGTTCCATGCCGGGAAACATCTTCTTGATGATGTGTCTTGCCATGTACCGGGCTGCCGATGGTCCGTCGTGCGTGGGTGCGCCGCCGCGCACCTGCCGTGCATTCTCGCCGCTATTGTACGTGCGGGACCATGGTCGGCGGGGCAAGCCAAATCCGGTCCGGCCATGGCGCCCGGTCAACGAGGCCTTTTGTGACGGGCTTTGCCCTCGGGCTGATCGCGGCGGCGTGGGGCCTTCACCGGCTGCCCGAACCGGTTCCGCTGATGCCGGGACCCATACTGGCCCTGTTTCTGGCCGCCGCGGGCGTCAGCCTCGGCCTGCGGCGCCTCGGCTATCCGGGCCTCTGGCCCTGGACGCTGGCGCTGGGTGCGCTGCTCGCCTGGGGGCTGGTCCAGCAGAACGCGGACACCTGGCTGGAACATGCGCTGCCTCCCGCCCTGGCCGGGGAGGAGGCCACCGTGTTCGCCACGATCATCAGTCTGCCGGAACATGGCGAACGTCGCAGCCGTTTCCGGATACGGGTGGCCGCGACCCGATCGGGACCGGAAGCGTTTCGGGCGCGCGAACTGCTGGTTTCGACGTACCCCGCGCGCCCCGATCTCGAGGCGGGATCGCATGGCTACATGACCCTGCGCCTGCGGCCGGCCCGGGGGCCGGCGAATCCGGGTGGGTTCGATCGTGCCGGCTGGTACTACCGCGAGGGCCTGCATGGATCCGCGACACTGCTCGACTTCGAGGCGTTAGAGGACGCCCGGGCACCCCGGATTCAGGACGCCCGCTGGCGGGCCGGGTTGCATCGCATGCGCGGTGCGCTGCGCGAGCGCCTGGAACAGGCGGCCCCGGGGCTGCGCCACCCCGGGCTGGTGCAGGCGCTCGTCATCGGCGACCGGCAGGGCATGACCGACGAGGAGTGGCAGGCCTTCCTGCGGACCGGGACCAACCACCTGATGGCGATCTCGGGCCTGCATGTCGGCCTCGTCGCCGGGTTTGTCGGATTGCTCGCGGGGCTTGCCTGGTCCGGGCTCGTCCCGGTGCAGGCGCGGATACGCAAGCCGGCCTTCATGGCGCTGGCGGGCCTCGCCGGGGCTGCGCTCTATGCCGCGCTGGCCGGCTTCAGCATTCCGACCCAGCGCGCGCTGATCATGCTGGCGGCTTTTATGGCCGCGCTGTTGTGGCGGCGCGAGGCGTTTGCCTGGCGCGGACTGATGCTGGCGGCGATCGCCGTGGTGCTGTGGCGGCCGACCAGTGTGCTGGCTCCGGGCTTCTGGTTTTCCTTCGGCGCCGTGGCGGTGATTCTTCTGCTGTTGCAGGGCCGTTCGGGCCGTCCGGGCTGGCGCGCGGCCGGCAGCATTCAGGTGATGCTCGCGCTGGCCATGCTTCCCCTCAGCCTGGCCTGGTTCCAGCTGGGGTCCTGGGTGGCGCCCGTCGCCAATCTGGTGGCGGTGCCGGTGATCAGCCTGCTGGTGCTGCCCTTGTTGCTGGTCGGGGCCGGTCTGGCGGCATTGTGGGCACCGCTCGGCCAGCCGTTCCTGCATCTCGGCGACGGGATCCTGATGCTGCTGGTCGGGCTACTGGACGGCCTTTCGCACGTGCCCGTGCTGGTGGACGAGCGGCGGGTGCCGCTGGCGGCCAGCCTCCTGGGCGGGGTCGCGGTGCTGGTCGCCTTGCTGCCGCGCCTGCGCCTCGCCGCTCCGTGGGTGGTGCTGGCCGGCATCGCCCTGGCCCTGCCCATGCGTCCGCAGATCGATGCGGGCAGCGTACGGGCGCTTCTCCTGGATGTAGGGAACGGGCAGTCGCTCTTGCTGCAGACCCGCCACCATGCGTTGTTATGGGATGCCGGTCCCGGGCGCGCCGGGGGCTACAGCGCGGGGGATCAGATCGTGATTCCGAGCCTGCGTGCGGAGGGGGTACGCCGCCTGGACCGCATGATCCTGAGCCACGAGCATGCCGCGCATTCCGGCGGGGCCGCCGCCGTACGCGCGACGCTACCTGTGGGCGAGGTCCTGCGGCGCCGCCCGCAAGGACCCGGGGAACGGCCCTGCGAGGCAGGCGAGGTCTGGGAATGGGATGGCGTCGATTTCGAGATTCTCCATCCACCCGCCGGCTGGGACGGGAGCGCCTCGGCCTCCTGCGTGCTGGCGGTGGAGACGGCTGGCGGTGTGCGGCTGGTACTGACCGGCGGGCTCGGCGGCCTGGGCGAGGCCGTGCTGATGCAGGAAGGGGCGGAACAGCGAAGCAGCGACCTGCTGGTCGTGCCCCGCGGGGCCGGCGCCGACAGCCTGAGCCGCGGCTGGCTGCAGGACGCCCGCCCCGCCATGGCCTGGGCCAGCACCGATGCGCAGGGCAGGGGGCTGGCCGGCGCGGCACGCCAGCGCCTGGACAGGGCCTGCGTCCCGCTGCAGGGGACCGGCCGCCAGGGGGCCCTGCGGCTTGAGGCGGATACGGAACTGAAGGTCGGGCCCGGCCACCGGGCGGGTTCCCGGCGGTTGTGGCGGCCCGCGCCAGACGCCGGAGCGCCCCTGCCGCCAGGCTGTCCGCGCGGGCCCGAAACCGCAGGCGGGCTGGTAGAATGACGGGATGAACCGTGAACACTCCGACACCATTCGCCCGATTCGCTTTCACCACAGCGAACTTCAGTTGCTCGACCAGCGTCGGCTGCCGGGCGAGAACCTCTGGCAGCGTTACCGGGATGCGCCGGCCGTGGCCGCCGCGATCCGCGACATGGTGGTGCGCGGGGCGCCGGCGATCGGGATTACCGCGGGCTTCGGGGTGGTACTGGCCTGCCAGCGGGCGACCGGGCGGGACGACTGGCGTGCGAGCATTGCGGCGGATATCGAAACCCTGCGCGCGGCGCGTCCCACGGCGGTGAACCTGTTCTGGGCGCTGGATCGCATGCAGGCGCTGGTGGACGCGAGCCCGTCCGCGGAGGCGGCGGTCGCGGCGACGCAGGCCGAGGCGGAGTGGATGCTCGAGTCGGACATCGCCGGCAACCGGCGGCTGGGCGCGCTCGGCGCGAGGCTGATCGAGCCGGGGCAGGGGGTGCTGACCCACTGCAACACGGGCTCGCTGGCCACCGGGGGCTACGGCACGGCCCTCGGCGTGATCCGCGCCGCCTGGGATGCCGGACGGATCGAGGAGGTCTTCGCCGACGAGACCCGGCCCTGGCTGCAAGGGAGCCGCCTGACCGCCTGGGAGCTGGTACATGACGGGATCCCCGTACAGGTGCTGTGCGAAGGCGCCGCGGCCAGCCTGTTGCGCTCGGGCCGCGTCGGCTGGGTGATTGTCGGGGCGGACCGGATCGCCGCCAATGGCGACACCGCAAACAAGATCGGGACCTACGGCCTGGCCCTCCTGGCGCGTGCCCACGGGGTCCGGTTCATGGTGGCCGCGCCGGTCGCGACCATCGACTTCGAGATGCCGGACGGGACCGGTATCCCCATCGAGCAGCGCGGCGAGGACGAGGTGCTGGCGCTGGCGGGTCAGCGCGTGGCGGCCGAAGGCGCCCGAGGCTACAACCCGGCCTTCGACGTGACCCCGGCGGAGCTGATCGATGCCATCGTCACCGAACGCGGGGTCGTGGAGGCGCCGACGGCGGAGCGGCTCGCGGCGCTGCGCGAGCCCACGGCCCCGGAGACGCTCGCATCCGCTCACTGACGAGCGCTCAAACGCGCCCCCGGTGGACGGTCTTCGGGCCTGAGAGGCCCGGAGAACCGTTTTGAGGCGCGAAAAGCCGAGCCCCAGTGGTTACCCCTGTGGTATGATCGCGAGCTTGTTCAGACGGACGGCGTAACCCTCGATGGCTGAATTTGCCAAGGAAATCTTCCCGGTCAATCTCGAAGACGAGATGCAGCAGTCCTACCTCGATTACGCAATGAGCGTAATCGTGGGCCGGGCCCTCCCCGATGTCCGTGACGGCCTCAAGCCGGTCCATCGCCGCGTGCTCTACGCGATGCGCGAGCTGGGCAACGACTACAACAAGCCCTACAAGAAGTCGGCGCGTGTGGTCGGTGACGTGATCGGTAAGTACCACCCGCATGGCGATTCCGCCGTTTACGACGCCATCGTGCGCATGGCGCAGCCGTTCTCGATGCGCTACATGCTGGCCGACGGGCAGGGCAACTTCGGCTCCATCGACGGCGACTCCCCGGCGGCCATGCGGTACACCGAGGTGCGCATGGCGCGCATCGCGGCGGAACTGCTGGCCGACATCGACAAGGAAACCGTCGACTTCATCGACAACTACGACGGCTCCGAGAGCGAGCCGGCGGTGCTGCCGAGCAAGTTCCCCAACCTGCTGGTCAACGGCTCCGCCGGGATCGCGGTGGGGATGGCGACCAACATCCCGCCGCATAATCTGCGCGAGGTGATCAACGCCTGTGTGGCCCTGATCGACGACCCCGAGATCTCCATCGATGGTCTGATGGAACACCTGCCGGGCCCGGACTTCCCGACGGCCGGCATCATCAACGGCATCGAGGGCGTTCGCGAGGCCTACCGTACCGGTCGCGGCCGGGTCCTGATCCGGGCACGCTCGCATGTCGAGCCGCTGGAGGGTGGCCAGCGCGAGGCGATTGTGGTTACCGAGCTGCCCTACCAGGTGAACAAGGCACGCCTGACCGAGAAGATCGCGGAGCTGGTGAAGGAGAAGCGCATCGAGGGCATCTCCGAGCTGCGCGACGAGTCGGACAAGGACGGCATGCGTCTGGTCATCGAGCTCAAGCGTGGCGAGATGGCCGAGGTGGTCCTGAACCACCTGTACATGCACACCCAGATGCAGAACGTCTTCGGCATCAACATCGTCGCCCTGGTCGACGGACAGCCGAAGGTGCTGGATCTGCGTCAGGTGCTGGAGGCGTTCCTGCGGCATCGCCGCGAGGTGGTCACCCGGCGCACGATCTTCGATCTGCGCAAGGCCCGGGAGCGCGCGCATATCCTGGAAGGCCTGGCGATCGCGCTGGCCAACATCGATCCCGTGATCGAGCTGATCCGTGCCGCCCCCAACCCGGCCGAGGCCAAGGCCGGCCTGCTGGCCCGCGGCTGGCCGCTGGGCGTGGTCAGCGACATGCTGGACCGCGCCGGGGCCAGCGCCTCGCGACCGGAGGACCTGGCGCCGGAATACGGCGTGGGGGACGACGGCTATCGCCTGTCCGAGGCCCAGGCGCAGGCGATCCTCGACCTGCGCCTGCACCGCCTGACCGGGCTGGAACAGGACAAGATCCTGGACGAGTACCGCGAGCTGCTGGAGCTGATCGACGACCTGCTGGATATCCTCGGCTCCGGCGATCGCCTGCAACTGGAGATCCGCAACGAGCTGCTGGCCGTGGCCGAACAGTTCGGCGACGAGCGCCGCAGCGAGATCCGCGAACGCCAGGCCAACCTGACCCTGGAAGACCTGATCGGCGAGGAGGACGTGGTCGTCACGCTCTCGCACGCCGGCTACGTGAAGTACCAGCCAGTGGCGGACTACCGCGCGCAGCGCCGGGGCGGGCGTGGCAAGGCCGCGACCAGCTTCAAGGAAGAGGACTTCATCGACCGTCTGGTGGTGGCCAACACCCACGACACGATCCTGTGCTTCTCCAGCCGGGGTCGGGTGTACTGGCTGAAGGTCTACGAGCTGCCGCAGGGCTCGCGCGCCTCGCGCGGCAAGCCGATCGTGAACCTGCTGCCGCTGGAGTCCGACGAGCGGATCAACGCGATCCTGCCGGTGCGCGAATACGACCCGGACCACTATGTGTTCATGGTCACCGCGCAGGGGACAGTCAAGAAGACACCGCTGACGGATTTCTCGCGCCGCCGGGCCTCCGGCATCATCGCCGTGGATCTGCGCGAGGGCGACCACCTGGTGGACGTCTCCCTGACCGACGGCACCCTCGACGTGATGCTGGTGACCACGGCCGGCAAGGCCGTGCGCTTCCACGAGAGCGACGTGCGCGCCATGGGGCGTACCGCCTGTGGCGTGCGCGGGGTGCGTATGGAAGGCGATCACCGGGTGATTGCCCTGCTGAATGTAGACGAGGGATCGGCGCTGCTGGCGACCGAGCATGGCTACGGCAAACGCACCCGCTTCGACGAGTTCCCGGTCCACCGCCGTGGCGGCCAGGGCGTGATCGCGATCCAGACCGAGGGGCGCAACGGCCCGCTGGTCGGGGCTTCGCGGGTCCTGGACGATGACGAGGTGATGCTGATCACCAACGGCGGGACCCTGGTGCGCACGCCGGTGGATCAGATTCCGCTGATCGGGCGCAATACGCAGGGCGTGCGGCTGATTCGGCTTGACGAAGGCGAGAACCTGGTCGAGCTGGCCCGCGTGGCCCAGCTGCAGGGCGAGGCCGGCGACGAAGAATCCGACGAGATGGGAACCGGAGCGGACCCGGAGACGGGTCCCGAATCCAGCGACGATGGAGAACAGGCATGACGCGAGTGATGAACTTCAGCGCGGGGCCGGCGGCCCTGCCGCAGGCGGTACTCGAGCGGGCGCGTGACGAGCTGCTGGACTTCCGCGGGTCCGGGATGTCGGTGATGGAGATGAGTCACCGCGGCAAGCCGTTCATGGCCGTGGCCGAGAAGGCCGAGCAGGACCTGCGCAAGCTGATGAACATCCCCGAGAACTATTCGGTCCTGTTCCTGCAGGGCGGGGCGACCGGACAGTTCGCGGCCATCCCGCTGAACCTGGCCAATGGCCAGAGCACCGACTACATCGATACCGGGGCCTGGTCCGGCAAGGCGATCAAGGAGGCCCAGAAATACGGGCCGGTGAACATCGTGGCGAGTTCGCAGGCAAGCGGCTACGACTCGATCCCGGATCGTGCCTCCTGGAACCTGGACCCCAATGCCGCCTACGTGCACTACACGCCGAACGAGACCATCGGCGGCGTGGAGTTTCCCGATATCCCGGATGTGGGTGACGTGCCGCTGGTCGCGGACATGTCCTCGACCATCCTGTCGCGCCCGATCGATGTCTCGAAGTTTGGCGTGATCTATGCCGGGGCGCAGAAGAATATCGGCCCGGCCGGCCTGACCGTGGTGATCGTGCGCAACGACCTGCTGGAACGCGAGCGCCAGGCACCCGTGCCGGCGGTGCTGGACTGGGCCCTGCAAGCGAAGAATGACTCGATGTACAACACCCCGCCGACCTTTGGCTGGTACCTGGCCGGGCTGGTATTCGAGTGGCTGCTGGAGCAGGGCGGCCTGGAGGCGATGGCCGAGATCAACCAGCGCAAGGCGGCCAAGCTGTACCAGTACATCGACAATTCCGCCTTCTACCGGAACCCGGTGGAGCCCGCGGCCCGCTCCTGGATGAACGTGCCGTTCATCCTCGCGGACGACGCCCTGGACGGGTCCTTCCTGAACGAGGCCGATGCGGCCGGCCTGTCCTCGCTGAAGGGCCACCGGTCGGTGGGCGGCATGCGCGCCAGCATCTACAACGCCGTTCCGGAGAGCGCCGTGGATGCGCTGATCGAGTTCATGGCGGACTTCGAGAACCGCCACGCCTGATCCCGTCGAATCGCTGTTGCCGGGGACGCTACCGGACGAGGAGGTCGTGATGTACCGGATTCAGACCTACAACAACATCGCCGTGCGCGGGCTGGATCGTTTCCCGCGTGACCATTACGAGGTCGCCTCGGATATCAATCAGCCGGACGCGCTGATGCTGCGCTCCTTCGACCTGCATTCGGTGGAGATCCCGGATTCGGTCCTGGCGGTGGGGCGCGCCGGGAGCGGGGTCAACAATATCCCGGTGGCGGCCCTGTCCGAGCGCGGCGTGGCCGTGTTCAACGCCCCCGGCGCGAATGCCAATGCGGTGAAGGAACTGGTCATCGCCGGGCTGTTGCTGGGTGCCCGCAACCTGCTGCCGGCGGCTGGCTACGTGCAGGAGCTGGACCCCTCGAAGGAAGATTTCATGTCCGCGGTGGAACAGGGCAAGAAGAAGTTCACCGGCTTCGAACTGCCGGGCCGGCGTCTGGCCGTCCTGGGCCTTGGGGCGATCGGGGTCGGCGTCGCCAACGCCGCCCGTGCGCTGGGCATGGAAGTGGTCGGCTTCGACCCCAAGGTCACGGTGGAAAACGCCTGGCGCCTGGATTCCGGCATCGAGCGGGCGCGCTCGGTGGAGGCGGCCATGGAAGGGGCCGACGCCGTCACCGTACACGTGCCGCTGACCGAGAACACCGCCAACCTGGTGAACGCGAAGACGCTGGCCGGCATGAACCCCGGGGCCATGGTGCTCAACCTGGCCCGCGAGGGGATCGTCGATGACACGGCCGTGCGGGAAGGACTGGATGCGGATCGACTGCATGCCTACATCACGGACTTTCCGGTACAGGGCATGGTGGGCCACCCGCGGGTGATTACCCTGCCACATCTGGGCGCCTCGACGACCGAATCCGAGGAGAACTGCGCGGTCATGATCGCCGACCAGCTACGGGACTACCTGGAGAACGGCAACGTGGTGAACTCCGTGAACCTGCCGACCCTGGTGCTGGACCGCAAGGGGGATACCCGCATCGCGATCATCAACCGGAACCTGCCGGACCGGGTCGGCCGCATCTCGCACACGCTGGGCGAATCGAATATCAACATCCTGCACCTGATGAATGACTCCCGTGGCGATCTGGCCTACACCCTGATGGACGTGGACGGCCACCCCGACGCGGAGACCCTGGACGCCCTGCACCGGATCGACGGCGTGCTGCGGGCCCGGGTGCTGTAGGCGATGGCCGGGGATCCGCATTCGTCGCCATCCGCCGAGGACCGCGAAGATCTCGCGGCCCTGCGCGCGCGTATCGACGCGCTGGATGCCGAGCTCCTGGAGCGGTTGAGCGAGCGCGCCCGCTGCGCCGAGGCGGTGGCGCGGGTCAAGCGCAGCCAGGAGAGCGACCCGGTGTTCTACCGTCCGGAGCGCGAGGCCGAGATCCTCCGGCGGGTGCGCAAACGGAATCCCGGTCCGCTGTCCGACGAGGCCATCACGCGGCTGTTCCGCGAGATCATGTCCGAGTGCCTGGCGCTCGAGCATCCGCTCCATGTCGCCTATCTCGGACCGGTGGGGACCTTCACTCACCTGGCGGCGCGCAAGCACTTCGGCCATGCCGTCGAGACCCAGCCGCTGGCCTCGATCGATGCGGTGTTCGGCGCGGTGGAGACCGGCCGCGCGCAGTTCGGCGTGGTTCCCATCGAGAACAGCTCCGAGGGGGTCGTCACCCACACCGTGGACTGCTTCATGGATTCCTCCCTCCAGATCTGTGGCGAGGTCGTGACCCCGATCCACCACCACCTGCTGTCCCGGGCCGAGGATCTCGGGCAGGTGCGGCGGGTCCTCGCGCATGCGCAGGCGCTGGCGCAATGCCGCCAGTGGCTGGATAGCGAACTGCCCCATGCCGAGCGCGAGGCGGTCTCCAGCAACGCCCGGGCGGCCGAGATCGCGGCGCAGGATCCCACCGCGGCGGCGCTGGCCAGCCAGGCGGCTGCCGAACACTACGACGTCCCGGTGCGGGCCCCGCATGTGGAGGATCGCGCCGACAACACGACGCGTTTCCTGATCATCGGCTCGGGGACCACGCAACCCAGCGGGGCGGACCGTACATCGGTGATGCTGAGTACCGCCAACCGGCCAGGGTCGCTGTATTCGCTGCTCAAGCCGATCGCGGAGGCCGGCATCAGCCTGACCCGGATCGAGTCGCGCCCCTCGCGCTGCACGCCGTGGAACTACGTGTTCTTCCTCGATCTGGTCGGGCACCAGCAGGACCCGTTGATCCGCGACTGCCTGGAGCAGCTGCGCGCCAGTGCCGATACCGTCAAGGTCCTGGGTAGCTATCCCCAGGCCGCCACCTGACACGCCCACCCGCTATCCCCGAGGTTTCCCGCATGGCATCCAACCCTTCCGTATCCGCTGCGGCCGGCCCGGGCTTTGATCCCGTGGCCCTGGCGGTCGCCGGGGTCCAGGGCCTCCGCCCGTATCAGCCCGGCAAGCCCGTCGCCGCACTGGAGCGCGAACTCGGTATTCGCCAGGCGATCAAGCTGGCCTCCAACGAGAACCCCCTGGGCCCGTCGCCGCTTGCGGTGGAGGCGGGCCGCGCGGCGCTGGCCGAGGCCCATGTCTATCCCGACGGGAACGGCTTCGAGCTGAAGGCGCGACTGGCCGAGCGCCATGGCGTCGCCCCGGAACAGATCACGCTCGGAAACGGCTCCAACGAGGTGCTGGAGCTGGTCGCGCGCACCTGGCTGGCACCGGGCCGGGCAGCCGTGTTCTCCGCGCATGCGTTTGCGGTTTACCCGCTGGTTACCCAGGCGGTCGATGCCGAGGCACGGGTCGCGCCCGCGCTGGGGGCCGACCATCCGGAGCAGCCCTTCGGGCATGATCTCGAGGCCATGCGGGCACGGGTGGATGGCGACGTGCGCGTGGTGTTCGTGGCCAATCCGAACAATCCCACCGGGACCTGGCTGGAGGGTTCGGCGCTGGAGGCCTTCGTGGCGGCGATGCCGGCGACCACCGTGGTGGTCGTGGACGAGGCCTATTTCGAATACGTCGAGGCAGCCGGGTATCCGGACACTACGCAGTGGCTGGATCGCTATCCAAACCTGATCGTGACCCGGACCTTCTCCAAGATCCAGGGCCTGGCCGGACTGCGCCTGGGGTACGCGGTCAGTTCCCCGGCGGTCGCCGACCTGCTCAACCGGGTCCGACAGCCGTTCAATGTCAACGCCATTGCCCAGGCCGCGGGCCTTGCGGCGCTGGACGATACCGCGCATGTGGAGAAGTCGGTGGCCGTCAACCGTGACGGGTTGCGGCAGGTGACGGCGGCCCTGCGGGATAAGGGGCTGCGTGTGATCCCGTCCGTGGGGAACTTCGTGACCTTTTACACCGGGCGTGATCCGGCCCCGGTATACGAAGGCCTGCTGCGCGAGGGCGTCATCACGCGGCCGGTGGAGAATTACGGCCTGCCCGGTCACCTGCGGGTCACCATCTCGACCCGGGAAGACAACGACCGCTTCCTCGCGGCACTCGACAAGGTCCTGGCGTGATCGAACGGCTGGTCATCTTCGGGGTCGGCCTGATCGGCGGCTCGCTGGCGCTGGCCCTGCGCGAGGCCGGCGCGGTCCGCGAGGTCGTCGGCTGCTCGCGCAATGCCGACAACTTGCGCGAAGCTCAGCGGCTGGGCGTGATCGACCGCTGGACCACGGACGTCGCCGCGGCCGCGGAGGGCGCCGACCTGGGCGTGCTCGCCGTGCCATTGGGCGCGATGGAGCCGCTCGCCCGCGACCTGGCGGCCGCCTGGCCCGAGGACAGCCCGCTGACCGACGTGGGCAGCAGCAAGCAGGCGGTGATCGATGCGGTGGGCGCCGGCTTCGGTGCGGTCCCGCGCGCCTTCGTGCCCGGCCACCCGATCGCCGGGACCGAGAAAAGTGGGGTAGGGGCCGCCTTCCCCAGTCTGTTCCGCGATCGCCTGGTCATCCTGACGCCGGCCGATGCCACCAACCCGCTGGCCACGGACCGCGTGGCGGCCATGTGGCAGGCCGCCGGCGCGCGGGTCGAATACATGACCCCGGCGCATCATGACCGGGTCCTGGCCGCGACCAGCCACCTGCCGCATGTGCTGGCGTTCACGCTGGTCTCGTCGCTGGCGAACATGAGCGAACGCGACGAGATCTTTCACTACGCCGCCGGCGGGTTTCGCGACTTCACGCGCATTGCCTCCAGTGACCCGGTGGTCTGGCGCGATATCTGCCTGGCCAACCGCGACGCCATCCTCGAGGTCATCGGGCAATACCAGAACGACCTCGAGACGCTGCGCGGCGCGATCGAACGCGGCGATGCCGCCACCATCGAACAAAGCTTTGAACATGCCAAGGAAACCCGCGATCGCCTCTGCGACCCCGCGGATGCACAACTGGATACCTGAAACCCCATGAATACCTTTACCGTACAGCCCGGAGGCCAGCTTGCGGGCCACGCCCGCGTGCCGGGCGACAAATCGATTTCCCACCGCGCCATCATGCTCGGGGCGCTGGCCGAGGGCGAGACCCATGTGACCGGCTTTCTCGAAGGGGCGGATTGCATTGCCACGCTGGAGGCCTTCCGCGCGATGGGCGTGGCCATCGAGCGCACCGGACCGGGCTGCGTGCGCATCCAGGGCGCCGGCCTGCGCGGGCTGCAGGCCCCGCCGACTGCGCTGGACATGGGCAACTCGGGGACCGCGATGCGGCTGCTGTGCGGGGTCCTCGCCGGGCAGGCCTTCGACAGTGAACTGGTCGGCGATCGCTCCCTCTCCGGGCGTCCGATGCGCCGGGTCACCAACCCGCTGGCCCGCATGGGGGCCAGGATCGAGACCAGCGATGCCGGGACGCCGCCGCTGCGGGTGCATGGCGGCGCCCCTCTGCGGGGTACCGATCACGTGCTCGAGGTGGCCAGCGCCCAGGTGAAGTCGGCCCTGCTGCTGGCCGGCCTGTGGGCGGATGGCAAGACCTGCGTGACCGAGCCGGCACCCACACGGGATCACACCGAACGCATGCTGGCCGGCTTCGGTTACGCGGTCGAACGCGACGGGCCACGGGCCTGCGTCGAGGGGGGTGGCCGGCTGATCGCCAGTCCGGTCGATGTGCCGGCGGATATCTCCTCGGCCGCTTTCTTCCTGGTCGGTGCCTCGATCGCGGCCGGTTCGCGCATGCGCCTGGAGCATGTCGGCATCAATCCGACCCGCACCGGCGTAATCGATATCCTGCGCCTGATGGGCGCCGAGATCCGCATCCTCAACGAACGCGAAGCGGGCGGCGAGCCGGTGGCGGATCTGGAGGTCGAGGCCGCCCGGCTCAAGGGGATCCAGATTCCGGAGCACCTGGTGCCGCTGGCGATCGACGAATTCCCCGCGATCTTCGTCGCCGCGGCCTGCGCCGAGGGCGAGACCGTACTGACCGGCGCCGAGGAGCTGCGGGTCAAGGAGAGCGACCGTATCCAGGTGATGGCCGACGGCCTCGCCGCACTCGGGGTCGACTGCGCCGTGCAGCCAGATGGTATCCGGATCCGGGGTGGCGACGGCTTCACCGGTGGCGAGATCAACAGTCATGGCGACCACCGTATCGCCATGTCGTTCGCGATGGCGGGGCTGCGGGCCACCGCCCCCATCCTGATCCACGATTGCGCGAACGTGGGTACATCCTTCCCCGGCTTTGTGGCGCTTGCGCGCGAGGCCGGGCTGCAGCTGGAGGCCGCATGAGTTCGGAAGTTCCGGTACTGACCATCGACGGCCCGGGCGGGGCCGGCAAGGGCACGGTCTGCATGCGCGTGGCCGCCGCCATGGGCTGGCATCTGCTGGACAGCGGCGCGCTGTACCGTCTGTTGGGGCTGGCAGCACGCCAGCACGGGGTCGAGCTGACCGACGAGGCCGCGCTCGTTCGACTGGCCGCCGGTCTCGACGTCGACTTCGAGGTGAATCGAGACGCTACGGCGGTCACGACCCTGCTTGAGGGGGCGCCGGTCGATCAGCTGCTGCGCACCGAACAGGCGGGCAGCGACGCCTCCCAGGTGGCCGCCATCCCGGCCGTGCGCGAGGCCCTGCTGGAGCGCCAGCGAGGCTTCGCCAAGCCCCCCGGGCTGGTCGCGGACGGGCGCGATATGGGGACCGTGGTCTTCCCCGCGGCGGACCTGAAGATCTTTCTCACCGCCTCCGCGGAGGAAAGGGCACGCCGGCGTTACATGCAGTTGAAGGAACAAGGACTTAGTGCTAATCTCTCCGCCCTTCAGGACGAGATGGAGGCCCGCGACCGTCGCGACCGCGAACGCAGCGTGGCCCCCCTCAAGCCCGCCGAAGATGCCTGGGAACTGGATACCACGGACCTCGACATCGTTGGCGTGGTGGACATGATCCTGGAGCGCCTCCGGGACGTACTCCCGGAACAAAGCCCCCGCCCCGCGGAATAAGCCGTCGGAAGCGGGATCATCAACGTCTAGAACTGGTTGCAGGAAGTTTCTGCAAGCATTTGTTAAACCACAGGTTCACAAATCCATGAGTGAAAGTTTCGCGCAACTGCTCGAAGAGAGCATGGCCTACACCCAGATGCAGCCGGGTGCCATCCTCAGTGCCACCGTCATTGAGGTCACCCCGGACGTCGTCGTGGTGAACGCCGGCCTGAAGTCCGAGGGGGTCATCCCCACCGAGCAGTTCATGAACGACGAGGGTGAGCTCGAGGTCAAGGTCGGCGATGTCGTCGAAGTGGCCCTAGAGACCCCGGAAGACGGTTTCGGCGAGACGCGCATGTCGCGCGAAAAGGCCAAGCGGGCCAAGGCCTGGGACCGTCTCGAAGGTGCGATGGAAGAAGAGCAGTACGTCACCGGCAAGATCTCCGGCAAGGTCAAGGGCGGTTACACCGTCGAGCTGGGCGATATCCGGGCGTTCCTGCCGGGTTCACTCGTGGATGTCCGTCCGGTGCGCGATACCGCGTACCTGGAAGGCAAGGAGCTGGAGTTCAAGCTCATCAAGCTGGATCGCCGCCGTAACAACGTGGTCGTGTCGCGCCGCGCCGTGGTCGAGCAGGAATACAGCGCCGAGCGCGAGGAACTGCTGAAGAACCTGCAGGAAGGCGCGCAGGTCAAGGGCATCGTCAAGAACCTGACCGATTACGGTGCGTTCCTGGATCTGGGCGGCATCGACGGCCTGCTGCACATCACCGACATGGCCTGGAAGCGCGTCAAGCATCCGTCCGACGTGGTCGAGATCGGCCAGGAAGTCGAGGTCAAGGTCCTGAAGTTCGATCGCGAGCGCATGCGTGTGTCGCTGGGCCTGAAGCAGCTGGGCGAGGATCCGTGGGAGAACATCACCCGCCGTTACCCGACCGGCACCCGCATCTTCGGCAAGGTCACCAACATCACCGACTACGGCTGCTTCGTGGAAATCGAAGACGGCGTGGAAGGCCTGGTGCACGTGTCCGAGATGGACTGGACCAACAAGAACGTCAACCCGGGCAAGATGGTCGCGATCGGCGACGAGGTCGAGGTGATGATCCTGGACCTGGACGAAGAACGCCGCCGCATCTCGCTGGGCATGAAGCAGTGCCAGTCGAATCCGTGGGACGACTTCGCGGCCAACCACAACCGCGGCGAGAAGGTCAGCGGCCAGATCAAGTCGATCACCGATTTCGGTGTGTTTGTCGGCCTGGAAGGCGGCATCGACGGCCTGATCCACCTTTCCGATCTGTCGTGGCACGAAGCGGGCGAAGAAGCCATTCGCAACTTCAAGAAGGGTGACGAGGTCGAGGCCGTGGTCCTGTCCGTGGATCCCGAGCGCGAGCGTATCTCCCTGGGCCTGAAGCAGCTGGATCGCGATCCGTTCGCCAACTTCGTGGCCGAGCACAGCAAGGGCAGCATTGTCTCCGGCACGGTCAAGGAAGTGGACGCCAAGGCAGCCGTGGTCGAACTGGCTGACGGCATCGACGGCATCCTGCGCGCGGCCGATATCTCCCAGGACCGCGTGGAAGACGCCAGCACCGTGCTGAAGGTGGGCGATACGGTCGAGGCCAAGTTCATGGGCGTCGACAAGAAGACCCGCGCCATCAGCCTGTCGATCAAGGCCAAGGACCGGGCGGAAGAAGCCGAGATGGTCTCCGACTACGGCAGTAATGCCGGCGGCGGTACCACGCTGGGCGATCTGCTGAAGGAACAGATGGACAAGAACGACTAAGTCCGTTCCGTCGTGGCCCGCGGTGCCAAGGGGTGCCGTGGGCCATTTTGTACCGGGAAACCGGATTTCCTTCCTGTCTGTGACGAGTGCCAGATGACCAAATCGGAATTGATCGAGAACCTCGCCCGGAAGTCACCTCATCTGCCAGCCAGGGACGTGGAGATGTCCGTCAAGGCATTGCTCGAACGCATGAGCCACGCGCTGGCGAACGGGCAACGGGTGGAGATTCGCGGCTTTGGCAGCTTTTCGCTGCACTTCCGGCCACCCCGACTGGGCCGGAACCCCAAGACCGGTGAAGGCGTTGCCTTGCCCGGCAAGCATGTCCCTCATTTCAAGCCCGGCAAGGAATTGCGCGAACGGGTAAACGATTCTGTAGCCGAAAACGGCTAGACCGTCCATGGACGACCGGCGGCGACAGAAGATTCGCAACACCGTGGCGTTTGTCGCGCTGATCCTGATCTCGTCCGCGGTCGGTATTCTTGTTGTTCTGAACGAAGCCCTGGTGACACTGGTGTTGCCGGGTCTCGAGATCGAGGCCCCCCTAGTGGTGTTCCTCGGGTTTGCCGCCTTGTTTGGAGTGATCCTGGCCTCGCTGGTGCTCTGGCTGCGCCTGCGCCGGCTGCGGCAGAAGATCGCCGACCTGCGCGAGCAGAACCATGCCCTCAAGGTCGAGGTCGAGCAGCTGCGTACCGCACCCATGCGGGATTTCTACTAGCCGCATCGCCATGCGGTCTTCCATACCTTTTGCTTCGCTGTCCGTACCCGGGGAGCGTACTCGCCGATGATCAATGACTGGTTCTGGTTGCTGCTCCCGCTCGCCGCGGCAAGTGGTTGGTGGCTGGCACGCTATGGCGTGCCGGAAGACCAGGAAGAGCGCGAGCCGTCACTGGATCGTTACCTCGAGGGCGTACGCCACCTTCTGGATGATCGCACCGATGATGCGCTGCAGGCCTTCATCGAGATGGTGGAGGTCGATCACGAGACTTTCGAGACGCATGTAATCCTCGGGCGGCTGTTCCGGCGCCGGGGCGAGGTGGATCGCGCCATTCGCATCCACCAGAACCTGGTGGCGCGCCCGACGCTGCCGACGGCCCAGCGGGCCCAGGCCCTTTGCGAGCTCGGCGAGGACTTCCTGCTGGCGGGAGTGCTGGACCGGGCCGAGGCCGTCTTTCGCGAACTCGCGGACTCGCCGCACCAGGCCGTGCCGGCCCTGGAGGGCCTGCGCCAGGTCTACGAAACCCAGCGGGAATGGGAGCGGGCGATCGAGGTGGGCGACCGGCTGAAGGCGCAAGGGGTCGCCCATGAACAGCTGCGGATCGCCCACTACCACTGCGAACTGGCGCGGATCGCGCTGGACCAGGACGACCACGAGGAGGCGAGGGCGCGCGCGAAACAGGCCGAGGAACTGGTTCCCGGTCTGTCGCGGGCCCTGCTGATCCAGTCGGAGATTGCGGCGCGCGCCGGCGAGATCCGCGAGGCGATCCGGTTCGGGCGGGATGCCGTGGCGCGCACCCCGCAACTGGCGCCTCTCCTGGTGCCCCGGATCGAGCGCCTGCATCAGGAACTGCCCGGCGAGAACCGTCTGGGGCAGCTGGAGGAACTCCTGGACGACCTGGCCCGAAGTCGCGGGATCACCATGGCGCGGATTGCCCTGATGCGGCTGTACCGGCGCACGGGACGGCTGGACGCCGCGCTTTCCGAACTGGGGCAGATCCTGGCGCAACGCCCGGTCCCGACCTCGGGCCTGCTGGAGGCGGTTCGCTGGATGAAGATCCTGCCGGCGGTGCAGCAATACAGCACGGAATTCTCGGCGTTCGAGAAGGCCCTGGCCGACCAGCTTGGCAGCCAACACTTGTACCAATGCGGGAACTGCGGCTACCAGGGACGGGCGCATGTATGGCAGTGCCCGAGCTGCCGGCGCTGGGATACCCTGCGCGGGCTTGATTTCGATATCGACCAGACGACGGAAGCCGCCGAGGAGGCGTTGATCCGCGAAGGGAGCCACCACCCATGAGCCGACCCACGACAGTGACCCCGGAACCCGCCACGCGCCTGATCGTCGCCCTCGACTTTGCAGAGGCCGATGCGGCGCTGGCATTCGCCCGACAACTCGACCCGGCGCAGTGCGCCCTGAAGGTCGGCTTCGAACTGTTCGTGGTCGCCGGTCCGGCGCTGCTGCAACGGCTCCACGACCTCGGCTTTCGGGTGTTTCTGGACCTGAAGTTTCACGACATCCCGAATACCGTGGCGGCTGCCTGCCGGGCCGCGGCGCGTACCGGCGTGTGGCTGATCAACGTACATGCCAGCGGCGGCCTGGAGATGATGCGGGCCGCACACGAAGCGGTACGCGAAACCAACGACACAACCTCGCTTCTGGCCGTCACGGTGCTGACCTCCAGCGACGCCGGCACCCTGCGTGAGATCGGCGTGAGTCGCGAGCCGGCCGATCAGGTGGGCTTGCTGGGGGAACTGGCGATACAAAAGGCGGGGCTGGAGGGCCTGGTGTGCTCGGCGCAGGAGGCCGCCATGCTGCGGCGCCGGCTGGGCGAGCGGCCACTGCTGGTGACACCGGGGATCCGGCTGGAAGACTCGGGAGGCGATGACCAGAAGCGTGTCATGACCCCCGAGCGGGCCCTGGAGGCGGGCGCCAGCGCGATCGTGGTCGGCCGGCCGATCACCCGCGCCCCCGACCCGGCCGCGGCGATGGAGGCCTTCGTCACACGACTAGGGAAACACTGATTCATGTGCACGCTCGCGCTCGAGTCGCTTTTGCGTGCGAACAAGGCGCGGCGACCGCCGTGCAGTCATTCTGCACAAGGGAGCCGCAACGCCGTGCGCGCGCAAAAGCGGCCGAGCCCCTTCGGGGTTGGCACCCCAGGTTCCCCGATCCTGCGTTGCGCCGCTTGCGGGTAGAACCACTACCCGCTGCACGACGCGCCTTGCCTCGGAAAACCTGGGGTGCCAACGCGAGCGTGCACATGAATCAGTGTTGCCCTAGGCAGACCGAATGACGCCGTGGAATGAGGGGGTTTTCCGGCGGGGCTGTTCTCGCTAGGATGCCCGGGTAGTCTCGGGTTGAAGGTTGGAATCCGGGTCTACCCCGCGGTGCACGGATGCACCGATCGTTCAACGAAGATAAGGAGCGTTTTCATGAACAAGCTGTTCCAATGCGCGAAGTGCTGGGCCCTGGCGGGCCTCTGTGTCCTGCCACTGGTCATGGTGACCGCCTCGGGTGGCCAGCCAGTTAACCTGAACGGGGCATCGGCCGACGAGCTGGCCGCACTGGAGAACGTGGGACCGGTCAAGGCGCAAGCCATTGTGGAGCACCGCGAGGCACACGGTGACTTCGCCTCGGTCCAGGCCCTGACCGAGGTGTCCGGGATTGGCGAGCGCACCGTGGAGATGAACCTCGACCGCATCGTCGTCGAGTAGCGAGACGGGTGGCGGCATGGGCCGCCACTTACTACCGGCCCCCGGTCGACGGGTCCGAAAGGATGCGTTGGCCGGGGGTTTGCTGTGAAGTCACCAGGAGAAGGAATGAGCCAGAATCACGCCCCGATCCGTACCGCCGTGTTCCCGGTTGCCGGGATGGGTACGCGCTTTCTGCCGGCGACCAAGGCAAACCCGAAAGAGATGCTTCCGGTCGTGGACAAGCCGTTGATCCAGTACGCGGCGGAGGAGGCGGTGGCCGCGGGCATCGAGACCCTGGTGTTCGTGACCGGGCGAAACAAGCGATCCATTCCGGATCACTTCGACAAGGCCTACGAACTCGAACACGAGCTGGAAGAGCGGGGCAAGACCGAACTGCTCGAGCAGGTTCGGAACATCGTTCCCCCCAATGTGACCTGCGTCTATGTGCGTCAGTCCGACGCACTCGGTCTCGGACATGCGGTGGCCTGCGCGCATCCGATCGTCCGCAACGAACCCTTCGCGGTAATCCTGGCCGATGACCTGATCGAATCGGCCAACGGCGGGGCGACGCGGCAGATGGTCGAGCAGTACGCCGAGCACGGCTGCAGCGTCCTTGGGGTGGAGGAGGTACCGCCCGATCGCACCCACCAGTACGGCATTATCGACCCGGTGCAGACCGGACCGCGCAGCTGGGACGTCAAGGGCATCGTGGAAAAGCCCGACCCCGACCATGCGCCGTCCAGTGTCGCGGTGGTCGGGCGCTATGTCCTGACCCCGAAGATCTTCGAAATGCTGGCGACCCAGAAGCCGGGGGCGGGCGGCGAGATCCAGCTGACGGACGCGATCGCACGCCTGCTCGAACTGGAACGGGTGACGGCCTTCAACTTCGAGGGGCGTCGCTTCGACTGTGGGTCGAAGCTGGGTTACCTGGAGGCCACGGTGGAGTTTGCACTCAACCATCCGGAACTGAAGGACGACTTCGCCGCATACCTCCGGGCCCGCTCGGCGGGCTGATCGAGTCCGTCACAACCCGGGCCGCTACCACCAGAAACGGCGCTGGCGCGGCCGGATGGGCAGGCGGTCTCGCCAGTACTGGATCAGCAAGAAGCCGAAGGCCATGCCGCCCAGGTGGGCGAAGTGGGCGATGCCGGCGAGGGTGCCCGAGATTCCCAGGTACAGTTCCAGCGCCCCGTAGCCGATGACGAAATACTTCGCCTTGATCGGAATCGGCAGGAAGATCAGGAACAGGCGCTGGTTGGGGAACATCATCCCGAACGCCAGCAGCACCCCGAATACGCCCCCCGACGCGCCGATGGTCGGATAGATCATGTCGCCGTTGCCGTAGGCGGTCACGAACAGCTGCACCAGCCCGGCCCCGATCACGCAGACCAGGAAATACACGGCGAAAGTGCGCGAGCCCCAGGCATTCTCGATCTGCACCCCCAGCATCCACACGGCAAACAGGTTCACGAACAGATGAATCGGGCCGCCGTGGAGGAAGCCGTAGCTCACCAGCTGCCACAACTGGAAGTCCGGCACCCGCATCCACGAGCCATCCTGGTGGACGGTGGCCGGGGTCCCGACGGGCCAGAGCCCGAAATGGTTGACGAGCCAGTCCCCCAGCCAGGGCATCGCGAGAAACAGAGCGACGTTGGTGATCAGCAGGAAGCCGATCACCGGCGGCAGCATGCTGAAATCGGGGTGCCGCGGATCCGGATGCGTCATGGGCGCGGGCGGGCGTCAGGTGCCGCTGAAGTCGTCGGTCACGGCGCCCCGGCTCGCCGAACCCACCAGCCGGGCATACTTGCCCAGCACCCCGCGATCAAAGCGCGGGGCGGGGGTCGTCCAGCGGGCGCGCCGACGCTCCAGCTCGGTGTCATCGACCTGCAGGGCCAGGCGGTTCTCGCTGGCATCAATCTCGATGATGTCGCCGTCCTGGACCAGCGCGATCGTGCCGCCGACGGCGGCCTCCGGCGCGACATGGCCAACCACCATCCCGTAGGTGCCGCCGGAGAAGCGACCATCGGTAATCAGGCCGACCGCATCGCCCAGACCAGCCCCGATAATGGCTGCGGTGGGGGCCAGCATCTCGCGCATGCCGGGCCCGCCGCGCGGGCCCTCGTAGCGGATGACCAGGATATCCCCCGCCTGGATCCGTCCGGCCAGGATCGCGTCCAGGCATTCTTCCTCGGAATCAAAGCAGCGCGCGGGGCCCGAGATCGCGGTCCGCTTGAGACCAGTGATCTTGGCCACGGCGCCCTCGGCGGCCAGATTCCCCTTGAGGATGGCCAGGTGCCCGTGTGGATACAGCGGCCGGTCGAGGGGGCGAATGATGTCCTGGTCCTCCGGGGGAGTCGGAGGGATATCGCGCAGGGTCTCGGCCAGCGTCGCGCCGGTGATGGTCAGGCAGTCGCCGTGCAACCACCCGGCATCCAGCAGCATCTTCATCACCTGGGGTGTCCCGCCCACCGCATGGAACTGGGTGGTGACATAGCGCCCGGAAGGCTTCAGGTCGCACAGGACCGGGACCTTGCGTCGAACCCGCTCGACATCGTCGATGTCCAGCGGCACATCCGCCGCGTGCGCGATCGCCAGCAGATGGAGTACGGCATTGGTGGAACCGCCCAGCGCCATGACGACGGCGAGGGCATTTTCGAAGGCCTCGCGGGTCAGAATGTCGCGTGGCCGGCGGTTGGCGTGGATTGCGTCCAGCAGGACCTCCGCCGAACGCGCCGCGGAATCGCCCTTTTCCGGGTCCTCCGCCGCCTGGGTGGAGGAGCCGGGCAGGCTCATCCCCATGGCCTCGAAGGCGCTGGACATGGTGTTGGCGGTAAACATGCCGCCACAGGAACCGGCGCCGGGGCAGGCGTTCTTTTCCACGCCCAGCAGATCCTCGTCGGATAGCTTGCCAGCCCCATGCTGGCCCACGGCCTCGAAGGCACTGACAATGGTCAGGTCCTGATCCTTGTAGTGCCCCGGCTTGATCGTGCCACCGTAGACGAAGATCCCGGGCACATTGAGCCGGGCCAGCGCGATCATCGCTCCGGGCATGTTCTTGTCGCAGCCACCGGTGGCCAGGATGCCGTCCAGGCTCTGGCCATTGACGACCGTCTCGATGGCATCCGCGATGACCTCGCGCGAGACCAGGGAGTACTTCATCCCGGGGGTGCCCATCGAGATGCCGTCGGAGATGGTGATTGTGCCGAAGGTCTGGGGCATGCCCCCGGCCTGACGCACCGCCTGCTCGGCTCGGGCGGCG
This sequence comes from Thioalkalivibrio sp. ALE25, assembly GCF_000377285.1. Lineage (NCBI taxonomy): Bacteria > Pseudomonadati > Pseudomonadota > Gammaproteobacteria > Chromatiales > Ectothiorhodospiraceae > Thioalkalivibrio > Thioalkalivibrio sp. ALE25. Next base: position 152,960 of record NZ_KB897928.1, read on the forward strand.
AGGGCGCCGATCCCCATATTGCAGGGGGTGATGGTGCTGTGGGCATTGGCGATCCCCACGATCGGGCGCCGGAAATCGTCATCTCCGAAACCGACCGCGCGCAGCATCGCGCGATTCGGCGTCCGGCGCGGGCCTTCGGTGACGACGCGACTGCGCCGGTTGTCCTGTGCCATATGCGTCCCTGTCGTATTGGGTTGAACGGGGTGGCCCCAAGAAGCGGCGGCCGCGATCAATGGGCGCCGGGGTCCCCGTGGCGCGAATAGCGTCCATTCATGAACCGGTCAAAGAACTGCCCGAGGGCCGGATGCTCGATCTGCTCCCCGCGCGGATCCGGTTCCAGGTGGCGTTCGGCCACGTAGGTGCTGTGCGAATAGCCATCCACCAGTACGTGATACCACGGCTGATCCTTCGGCGGACGACTCCTGGCCACCGTCTCGTACCATTCATCGGAACCGGCGTATACCGGGTCCACATCGACGATCACACCGCGGTAATCGAACTTGGTATGGTGAACCAGTTCACCGACGGTAAAGCGTGTGCGTGTGGTCATGATCCCCTCTGTACTGCGTCGGTGCGCCTTTTCTATTGTGGACCGCCACCGGCGTTGCATGTTCAGGGCACGCCGCGCCGGTTTACCTGTTTGCAGCTCCTGACACGCCCTCACGGAACCGCCATGAATCGTAACCCGACCGGCCTGAGTCCACGTTTCCACAACGAAGTCCCGCAGGGCGATGATCGCGAGCGCCGCGTCTGTGACCATTGTGGCTTCGTGGACTACGAGAACCCGCGAATCATCGTCGGGAGCGTGGCCATATGGGAGGATCGCGTCCTGCTATGTCGCCGGGCGATCGAGCCCCGCCGTGGTTACTGGACCCTGCCGGCCGGTTTCATGGAAAAGGGCGAGAGCCCGGGTGAGGGCGCCCGCCGCGAGGCCTGGGAGGAGGCCCGCGCGGAGCTGGAAGTCGATCAGTTGCTGGGGGTGTACAGCGTGCCGCACGTCGGGCATGTGCAGATGATCTACCGGGCGCGCCTGCTGAGCGACACGATCGCCCCCGGCCCGGAGTCCGAAGAGGTGAAGCTGTTCCCGTTCGACGCCTTGCCGCCGCTGGAGGAACGTGCGTTCCCGTCCGTAAGCTGGGCGCTGCGTCATTACCTGGAAACCCGCGAGCGGATCGACTTCGCCCCGCGCTCGGCGCCGTTGCCGGAGGCGGACGAAGCGGTGCCGGGGCTCTGAACCATTCTGGCGACTATTGTGGCGCGTCGCGCTGCGGCCCGTAGTGGCGGAACTTCTCCAGCACCCGGTCCATCTCCGCGTCATCCAGCAGCGTGGGCCCGCCGATCTGCAGACTCAGGACGTACTGGCGCGCCAGCAGCTCGACTTCCTCGGTGAGCCACAGGGCCCGCTCAAGGTCCGGCCCGGTGGCGATCATGCCGTGGTTGGCGAGTAGACAGGCAGTACGGTCCTCGAGGGCCTCAACCGCCAGGCGCGAAAGCGCCTCCGTACCGAAGGTCGCATACGGCGCGCAGCGAATGGAGTTCCCGCCCGCCGCCGCGATCATGTAGTGCAGGGCAGGGATGTCGCGTCCCTGGATGGCCACCACGCTGGCGTACACAGAGTGCACGTGGACAACCGCGCCCAGCTCCGGGCGGGCCTGCAGGATCGCGCGGTGGAAGTGCCACTCGCTGGAGGGCTTGCGCTGCGGGTCCCAGCGCCCGGCGGCATCCACGTACACCAGGTCCTCCGGACGCAGGGCCTCGTAGGGCACACCGGATGGCGTGATCAGCATGCCATCGCCCAGGCGCACACTGATGTTGCCCGACGTGCCCTGATTGAGGCCGCGGCGGTTGGTCTCCAGGCCGGCGTGGATGACGGCCTCGCGCAAAGCGGTCGCGTCGGCGGGTGGGAGGCTGTATTCGTGCATGTGGGTACCAGACGACTGGGTGCCGGGCGATTGTAACGGGCCTCCGGGAACCCCGCGCGCGGAGCAGGGTCAATGGGGCAGGTCTGGCGAGTTTTCGCGGGACCCTTCGCCCCGTGGCAAGGCGGCCGGCGGGTCGTCTACAGTTCTCGGGTAGCGTTCAGGCTTCGGCTCGCCCGCCACGGGCGAGATTCTTTTCGTTACAGGGAGGAAGCACCATGAAGAATGCCGCACGTCTTGTCACCGCCTCGGCCGTGGCCGCCGCACTGACCCTCGGGTTGAGCGCTGGCAGCACCGTCCACGCCTTTGACGAACACGAGGCGACCATCGACTACCGTCAGGGCGTGATGCGCGCGATCGGCGGGAACGTCGGGGCCATCGCCGCCGTGGTCGTGGATGGAGCCGATTTCGGGGACAACCTCGAGATGCACACCAGCCAGCTGGTGGCGCTCAGTCAGGATATCCCCAGCCTGTTCCCCGAGGGCAGCGACTTCCCGGATACCGATGCCAAGGAAGAGATCTGGGATGACTGGGAGCGCTTCGAGGAACTCTCCAACGACACCCGCGAGGCCGCCGAGGCGCTCCATGCCGCCGTGGAGGCGGGCAACGAAGACGAATACGCCATTCGCTTCCGCAACCTCGGGCAGTCCTGTCAGGCCTGCCACGACGACTTCCGCCGCGACTGATCGGTGGCAATGGCGGGTACCAAACGAGGGCCGACAGCCTGGCTGCCGGCCCTCTGTCTTGCCGGCCTGATCGGGTCCGCCCCCATACTGGCGGACACCTCGATCGGTGAGCTGGAGCCCGAGGCGGACGCGGAGGATCGCATCGCCTATGGCGAATACGTCCTGCGGGCCGGGGGCTGTGTCACCTGCCACACGGCGGAAGACGGCGAATTTCTGGCCGGCGGGCGCCCCATCGAGAGCCCCTTTGGCGTGTTCTACGGTCCGAACATCACGCCGGATCCGGAACACGGCATCGGCGGATGGTCCGAGGACGACTTCAAGCGCGCACTCCAGCAGGGCCGCGGGCCGGACGGGCGGCATTACTATCCCGCGTTTCCGTTTACCTCCTACACCCGCATGAAGGACGAGGACATCGAGGCCTTGTGGGCCTTCCTGCAGGCCGAGGTCGAGCCTGTGGCGCGGGAGAACACGCCGCACGACCTGGTCTGGTACGCGCGGTTCCGGCCGTCCCTGATGGGCTGGAAGTGGCTGCATTTCGAGCCGGGGGCCTTCGAACCCGACCCGGACGAATCGGAGCAGTGGAACCGCGGCGCCTACCTGACCCTGGCCCTCGGCCACTGCATGGAGTGCCACACCCCGCGCACTCGGACCGGCGGTCTCGACCTGGAGCGTCTGGGCGCCGGGGCCCGCCTGCCGGACGGGGATGTCGCCTCGAACATCACCCCGGATCGCGAGACCGGCATCGGACGCTGGGGCGAACGCCATATCGCCCGCTACCTGGAGATGGGCCTGACCCGCGACGGCGACTTTGCCGGCGGCGCCATGGCCGACGTGATCGACCACGGCACCGCTCATCTGACCGACGAAGACCGCCGCGCGATTGCCGTCTACCTGCAGTCGCTGGAGCCCCTCGAGCACGAGCCGGAGTAGGGTAACGGGACCGTAACCCCCCAAACGAAAAAAGCCAGGTCATGGTGACCTGGCTTTTTCTTTGTCTGGCTCCCCGGGACGGGCTCGAACCGCCGACCTAGTGATTAACAGTCACCCGCTCTACCGACTGAGCTACCGGGGAATTGGGCGCAAATCCTAATCGGGCGGGGCGGGGGCGTCAAGGAAAATCTGGCCGCCCGACGCGTTTCGCCGCCGTACCCGGCGTCAGTGGTGGCGCGCCACGAACTCGCGCAGGCGCTCCAGGGCCTTGTCGAGCTGGTCCACGCTGGTGGCGAACGAGACACGCACATGGCCCGGCGCGCCGAAGGCGCTCCCCGGAACCAGGGCCACGCCCACCTCGTCCAGCAGCTGCTTGGTCAGGGCGACGTCGGTGTCGATATCGGCTGCCGCCATCAGGCCGGTGACGCGAGGGAAGCAGTAGAAGGTGCCGTCCGGCATGAGGCAGTCGAGCCCCTCGATGGCATTGAGGCCGTCCACGACGTGGCGAGCGCGCTCGGCGAAGGCCGAACACATGGCCACCACGCAGCCCTGGTCGCCGTTCAATGCGGCCTCGGCGCCGGCCTGGGCAATGGAGGTCGGATTGGAGGTGCTTTGCGACTGGATCTTCTTCATCGCCGCGATCAGGTTCTTCGGACCACCGGCGTAGCCGATGCGCCAGCCGGTCATCGCATAGGCCTTGGATACGCCATTCAGCACCACGGTGCGCTCGAGCAGATCCGGGGCGACGTTGACGATGTTCACGAACGGGGCCGAGCCAAACCGGATATGTTCGTACATGTCATCCGTGGCAATGACCACACGGGGGTGGCGCCGCAGCACCTCGGCCAGTTCGGTCAACTCGGCGGCCGAATACGCCGCGCCCGTGGGATTGGACGGGCTGTTCAGGAACACCAGGCGGGTGTTCGGGGTGATCGCGGCCTCCAGCTGTTCCCCGGTGATGCGGAAGCCGGCATCCTGCTCGGCGCTGACGATCACCGGGCGCGCCCCGGCCAGCAGGGCGATATCCGGGTAGGACACCCAGTAGGGGGCGGGGATCACGACCTCGTCCCCGGGATTCAGCAGGGCCTGGCAGAGATTGAAGATGCTTTGCTTGCCACCGGAGGACACCAGGATCTGGTCAGGGGTGAACGTCAGGCCGTTGTCGCGATCGAATTTGCGGATGATGGCCGCCTTGAGGCTGGCCGTACCGTCCACCGGAGTGTACTTGGTTTCTCCGCGGGCAAGCGCGTCCACCGCCGCCTGCTTGATATGCTCGGGGGTATCGAAATCCGGTTCTCCGGCCCCCAGCCCGACGATGTCCCGCCCCTCCGCGCGAAGCTGAGCGGCCAGCGCGCTGACGGCGAGAGTGGGGGAGGGCTGGATGCGCTGGACGCGGTCGGAAAGCTCGATATCCAAGGGGTAGGCCTCTGTGTGATCGGGTCGATGGGCCGCGCGGGCGGTCGGGGCGAAATGATACTGAAATCAGGCGCGGAGGATAAGGTGCAGCCAGGCGAAGGCGAACAATTCAAGGTCGTATCGGAGTATCAGCCGGCGGGCGATCAGCCGACGGCGATCCGTGCGCTGACCGAAGGGCTGGAGGCCGGCCTCGCGCACCAGGTCTTGCTCGGCGTAACCGGATCGGGCAAGACCTTCACCATCGCCAACGTGATCGAGCAGGTACAGCGCCCCACCATCATCCTGGCACCCAACAAGACGCTGGCGGCGCAGTTGTACGGGGAATTCAAGGAGTTCTTCCCGCACAACACGGTGGAGTACTTCGTTTCCTACTACGACTACTACCAGCCGGAGGCCTACGTCCCGTCGTCGGACACCTACATCGAGAAGGACGCCTCGATCAACGATCACATTGAGCAGATGCGCCTGTCCGCCACCCGTGCGCTGCTGGAGCGGCGCGACGCAATCATCGTGGCCTCGGTGTCGGCCATCTACGGCCTGGGCGACCCGCGCAAGTATCTGTCGATGGTGCTGCACGTGGAGCGCGGCGACCGGATCGACCAGCGCGACCTGCTGCGCCGTCTGGCGGAGCTGCAGTACACCCGCAACGACACCGAGCTGCGCCGCGCCACCTACCGCGTACGCGGCGAGGTGATCGACATCCACCCGGCGGAATCCGACAGCGAGGCGGTGCGCATCGAGCTGTTCGACGACGAGGTGGAGCGGCTGTCGTACTTCGATCCGCTAACCGGCGAACAGCTGCGCACGGTGCCGCGTCTGACGATCTACCCCAAGACGCACTACGTAACACCGCGCGAGACCCTGCTGGAGGCCGTGGACCACATCCGCGACGAACTCAAGGAGCGCCTGGACTTCCTGCGCAAGGAGGATCGGCTGGTCGAGGCTCAGCGTCTGGAACAACGCACGCTGTTCGACCTGGAGATGATCCTGGAGATCGGGTACTGCAACGGGATCGAAAACTACTCGCGCTACCTCTCCGGACGCGCCCCGGGCGAGCCGCCGCCGACCTTTTTCGACTACCTGCCGAAGGATGCGCTGCTGGTCATCGACGAATCCCATGTCTCGGTGCCGCAGGTCGGGGGGATGTACAAGGGCGACCGCTCGCGCAAGGAGACCCTGGTGGAATACGGCTTCCGCCTGCCATCGGCTCTGGACAACCGTCCGCTGCGTTTCGAGGAGTTCGAGGCCCTGATGCCGCAGACGATCTACGTCTCGGCCACCCCCGGCCCGTACGAGCGCGAACATGCCGGGGCGATTGTCGACCAGGTGGTCCGCCCGACCGGGCTGCTGGACCCGGAACTGGAGGTCCGTCCGGCCGGTACGCAGGTGGACGACGTCCTCTCGGAGGTGCGCGATCGCGTCGAACGCGACGAACGGGTTCTCATCACCACCCTGACCAAGCGCATGGCCGAGGACCTGACGGATTACCTCACCGAACACGGCGTGCGCGTGCGCTATCTGCACTCGGATATCGACACGGTGGAACGCATGGAGATCATCCGCGACCTGCGACTGGGGGAGTTCGACGTCCTGGTCGGGATCAACCTGCTGCGCGAAGGGCTGGATATGCCCGAGGTCTCCCTGGTGGCGATCCTGGACGCGGACAAGGAGGGCTTCCTGCGCTCCGACCGCTCGCTGATCCAGACCATCGGCCGCGCCGCGCGCAACGTGAACGGCAAGGCCATCCTCTACTCCGACAAGATCACCGGCTCCATGCAACGCGCCATCGACGAGACCGAGCGCCGCCGGGCCAAACAGATCGAGCACAACGAGGCCCACGGCATCACGCCCCAGGGCATCCGCAAGAACATCGCGGACATCCTCGAGGCGCGCAACGCCACGCCCGGTTCCAGCGGCCGCCGCGGGCGGAAGGTCGCGGAGGAGGGCGCTGATTATCTGGGGGCGCCGGAGAACGCGGCGAAGGAGATCGAGCGCCTCGAACAGGAGATGTTCGCAAAAGCACGCGACCTCGAATTCGAGGAGGCGGCCCGCATCCGCGATCGCATCGAGAAGCTCAAGGCACTCGCCTTTCTCCCCGAAGCCTCGCTATCCTGAAAAGATGGCTCCCGCGGGAGCGCCGATTCGAGCCTTGAGTGATGTCCCAGAACGACCCCTTGCCCCTGGGTCCGGTGATGCTCGACGTCACCGGAATCGAGCTCACCCCGGAAGATCGCGAACGCCTGCGACATCCCGCCACCGGCGGGGTGATCCTGTTTGCCCGCAATGCCGGCACGCCGGCGCAGATCCAGGCGCTGGTCGCCGCGATCCGCGCCGAGCGCCCCGGCATCCTGATCGCCGTGGATCAGGAAGGCGGGCGCGTGCAGCGCCTGCGCGAGGGTTTCACTGCGATCCCGCCCATGCGCCAGCTGGGCCACGTCTACGACTACGACCGCAACAAGGCCTGTGAACTGGCGCATGCGACCGGCGAGCTGCTCGCGCGGGAACTGCGCGCACTGGATATCGATTTCAGTTTCACGCCCGTCCTCGACCGCGATCTGGAGATCAGCGACGTCATCGGCGACCGCGCGTTTCATTACGACCCGGACGTGATCGCACGCCTCGCCGGCGAACTGATCCGGGGCCTGGCTGCCGCCGGCATGGCCGCGGTCGGCAAGCACTTCCCGGGGCATGGGGCCGTGAAGGCCGATTCCCACGTCGCTCTGCCGGTGGATGATCGCCCCCTGTCCGAAATCGAGAATCAGGATCTCGAGGCCTTCCGGCCCGTGCTTGGAGATCTCGAGGGGATCATGCCGGCGCACGTCCTGTACCCTCAGGTCGACGGCTATCCCGCCGGATTCTCGCGTGTCTGGCTGCAGGACATCCTCCGCCGCGAACTGCGCTATCGCGGCGCCATCCTCAGCGATGACCTGGCGATGGCCGGCGCCGAGGGGATCGGCGACCCCGCGGAACGGGCGGCCGCCGCACGCGCCGCCGGCTGCGACATGGTGCTGATCTGCAACGAGCCGGAACAGGCCGACCGGATCCTGGAGGCCCAGGAGGATCAGCCCCTGTCCGCCGAGTCGGCGCGCCGCCTGGAACGCCTGCGTGCACGTCCCGTGGAGGTCGATCCAAACCGCATCCCGGCGCTTCGCGCGCAGCTCGATCGCTGGCTCCGCGCAAGCCAGCTCGCCACCGCCTGAACCGTGCCGGGCGGCGCATTGGCGCCCGCGCGTCGAGGCGCCTATAATGCGCCACCGGTCTGCGATTGAGCAGCTAGTAATATTCACACTCACCACTGAAGTTGGAGATCCAAAATGGCCGACAAGCTCCTGATCGTCATGGTCAACACCGACCCGAGCAACGCTTCCGAACTGGGTGCCCCGTTCTTCCAGGCCACTGTCGCCGCCGCGATGGAATACGACGTTGAAGTCGTGATGACCGGTCGTGCCGGCGAACTCGCCAAGAAGGGCGTGGCCGAAAACCTGTTCGTGCAGGAAGGCTCCAGCAAGAGCGTCTACGACTTCATGAAGGATGCCCACGAGGCCGGCGTCGTGATGAAGGTCTGCACCCCGACCCTGGATCTGTGGGGCAACGACCTGATCCCGGAAATCGAGGAAACCGTGGGCGGCGCCTACGTGATCTCCGAAGCGATGGACGACGACACGGTGACCTTCACCTACTAAGGTCCTCGACCTTCGTCTGCCAGCCGGCCGGCCCTTGTGCCGGCCGGTTGCGTTTCCGGGGTCCGGAATTTGCGAGCTTGCCTCGCTCCGGATGCTCGGACATGATTTCCCGCACCGACACCCCCAGGACATGCCATGAGCCCGGAACAGGCGCGAGCCACGCTGCGCGATGCCGACTGTCTCTTCAGCCGTGACGCCGTCGAGACCGCGATCGACCGTCTGGCCGAACGCACGGCGGTCGCGCTGAAGGACCGCAATCCGCTGGTGATGGGCGTGATGAACGGGGGTGTGGTGCTGATGGGCGGGCTGCTGACGCGCTGGTCGTTCCCGATGCAGGTCGACTACCTGCATGCCACGCGGTATCGCGGCGGCACCCGCGGCGGCGACCAGCTGCACTGGCTTGCGCGTCCCCAGGCGGCCCTGCAGGACCGTACCGTCGTGATCGTCGACGACATCCTCGACGGCGGCATTACGCTGGAAGGCATCAAGACCTTCTGCGAAGAGCAGGGCGCTCGGCAGGTCATCTCCATCGTCCTGGTCGACAAGCACAACCCCGACCGGGATCCGGCGATCACCGTCGACTACGCGGCCCTGGAGGCGCCCAACCGCTACCTGTTCGGGTACGGTATGGACTACCAGGACTACCTGCGCAACGCGCCCGGCATCTTCGCCGTGGCCGACCACTAGGGAAGCACTGATTAATGTCCGCACCCCGCATCGCCGTCATCGGCGGCACCGGTCTCACCCGACTGAAAGACCTGCAGATCACCCGACGCCAGGTGATGCACACGCCCTATGGGGAGCCCTCCGGCCCGCTGGTTTTTGGCCGGCTGAACGACATCGAGATCGTGTTCCTGCCGCGCCACGGGGCGCGCCACACCATCCCGCCACACCAGGTGAACTACCGGGCCAATATCTGGGCACTGCACAACGCCGGTATCGACAACGTGGTCGCCGTCGCCGCGGTCGGTGGGATCACCGAGGAGATGAAGCCGGGAGTGGTCGCGATCCCGGACCAGATCATCGACTACACCTGGTCACGCGCGAACACGTTTTTCGAAGGCGGCGACCTGGAAGAGGTCACCCATATCGACATGACCTGGCCGTACAACGAGGCGGTTCGCCAGACCCTGATCCGGGCGATCGACGAGCTCGGGATCGAGGCGGTGGAGCACGGGACGTACGGCGCGACTCAGGGGCCACGCCTGGAGACGGCCGCGGAGATCGACCGACTGGAACGCGACGGCTGCGACCTGGTCGGCATGACCGGCATGCCCGAGGCGGCCCTGGCGCGCGAAGTGGGCCTCAACTATGCCTGCTGCGCCGTGATCGCCAACTGGGCCGCCGGCCGGGCCGAGGGCGAGATCACCATGGACGACATCGCGGCCAATCTGGATGTGGGCATGACGCGGGTGAAACAGATCCTGACCCACGTGATCAGCAGTCTTTCCTGAGAACCGCCGGAGCCCGGCCAAGGCCGGATTCGGGCCCGGACGGGCAAGACCGGGGCAAGACCGGGGGAGACCCCGGCGACGGCAAGACCGGGGGAGACCCCGGCGACTGACCTGACTCCAACCGTCGCTCACCTTCTATTTAACATAATATGTATTATGCGTCGTTATGGGTACAGCCGTACGGCACGAGACTCGCCCTCAATCCCTGGCGAAGTGCCCGCGTTGTCGTCGGATCACGCGTGCACGGCCTTCTCGATCCCCTCGGTCATCACCTCCACCAGAAAGTCGATCTGGTCTTCGGTGATGACATACGGCGGCATCAGGTAGCTCACGTTCCCCAGCGGTCGCAGCAAGGCACCGCGCGTCAGTCCGTGGCGATAGATGTGCAGGCCGCGGCGTTCCTGCCACGGGTATGGCGTACGGGTCGCCTTGTCCTGCACCAGTTCCACCGCCGCGATCATGCCGTGCTGGCGCACGTCGGCGACGTGCGGATGCGCCGTCAGAGGTTCCAGTCGTTTCGCGATATGTTTGGCAAGTTGACGGTTTTGCTCGATAACCGGATCGGCCTGGAAGATGTCGAGTGTCGCCAGTGCCGCCCTGCACGCCAGCGGATTCCCGGTGTAGGAATGCGAGTGAAGGAACATGTTGAGCTTTTCGTAATCGTCGTAGAACGCCTGGTAGATCGAGTCCGTGGTGAGCACCGCGGCCATGGGCAGATAGCCGGCGGTCAGCCCCTTCGACAGGCACAGGAAATCGGGCGTGATCGGCCCCTGTTCGCAGGCGAACAGGGTGCCGGTGCGGCCAAAGCCCACGGCAATCTCGTCGGCGATCAGGTGCACGCCGTGGCGGTCGCAGGCCGCGCGCAACAGGCGCAAATACTCCGGATCGTACATGCGCATATGGCCGGCGCATTGCACCAGCGGCTCGATGATGACCGCGGCCACCTCGTCGCCATGTGCCGCCAGGGCTTCCTCCATGTGAGCGAACTGCCGCCGGGCGACGTCGGCACAGCTCTCGCCCGCCTCGCGCTCGAAGCAGTCGGGCGCCGGGACAGTGATTACGTCCAGCATCAGCGGTTCGTAGGTGGCGCTGTACAGCGGCACGTCACTGACCGAAAGCGCCCCCAGTGTCTCGCCGTGATAGCTGTTGGAGAGCCGGATGAATCGGGTCTTCCGCGGGCGGCCGACGTTGCGCCAATAATGGAAGCTCATCTTCAGCGCGACCTCGACCCCAGCGCTGCCATTGTCCGCGAGGAAGACCCGCTCCAGGCCGTCCGGGGTGATGTCGATCAGGCGCTCGCAGAGTTCGACCACCGGTTCGTGGGTGCAGCCCGCAAGGATCACGTGCTCCAGCCGGTCCAGCTGGTCCTTGACCGCATCGCCGATTCGCGGATTGGCATGACCGAAGAGATTGACCCACCAGGAACTGATCGCGTCCAGGTAGCGGTTGCCGTCGAAGTCGTACAACCAGACGCCCTCCCCGCGCTGGATCGGAAGCAGCGGGAGGGTCCCCTCCTCGCCGTAGTCCTTCATCTGGGTACAGGGATGCCAGAGGGCGCGCAGGTCACGCTGCTTCAGGGTGTCGTTGTCCATGGGGCTCTTGCTGTCAGGGGGCGGTTACTCGCCGGATGCGGCCTTGATCGCGGCCAGCTCATCCTCGAAGAAGAAGCGCTCTTCGCCGAAGGCCGGTTGCAACTGGTCCAGCCAGGTGGCCTGGTCGTCATAGCGTGCGAAGAAGGGCCGCTGTACCCAGTCGGGATTGCGCGCCTGAATAAACCGCAGCACGAATACCTTCTCGCCCTGGATCTCCGCCACGCCCTGGATCTCGACCTTGCCGGGTTCCGCGCTCATCGAGGGGCCCCGGGCGGTGCGACCCAGGCCGGAAACCTGCTGCATGGCCTCGCGATAGATCTCCCAGGCCCGGGCCAGTGGCACCTCGAAATAGCGTCGGGCGCCGGTGTCGCGCTCGACGAACATGTAGTACGGGATGATCCCCAGGCGGACCTGCTCGCGCCACAGATCCGCCCATGCGCCCGGGTCATCGTTGATGTGCCGCAGCAGCGGGCCCTGGGCACGAATCTCGGCGCCGGTATCCCGGACGCGGCGGATCGCCTCGCGCGCGATCGGGGTACGCAGCTCGTGGGGATGGTTGTAATGGGCCATCAGCGCCACGTGTTTCCCCGCCTCCGCGAGTCGCTCCAGGAGATGCAGGAGCTCGTCCGCGTCACTGTCCGTGACGAAGCGATAGGGCCAGAACGTCAGGGCCTTGGTGCCGATACGGACGGTCTGGACATGGGCCAGATCCGGCTCCAGCAATCCCTCCAGGTAGACCTTCAGGTGCTTGGTTTTCATCACCAGCGGGTCGCCGCCCGTCATCAGCAGGTCGCTGATCTCCGTGTGGCTGCGCAGGTAGTCGTGCAGCAATCCGGCATCGGTACTGGCGATCCGCAGTTCCTTGTCTCCGACAAACTGGGCCCAGCGAAAGCAGAAGGTGCAATAGCTGTGGCAGGTCTGCCCCTGTCCGGGGAAGAACAGGACCGTCTCGCGGTACTTGTGCTGCAGCCCGTTGATCACCTCGCCGGCTTCCTCGCTGGGCCGGTTGAGTTCCATCTGGCCGGCGGGATGCGGGTTCAGGTCCTCGCGCAGTTCACGCGCCAGGGCCTGGATCTCGCCACGTGACGCACCCTTGCGGTGGAGATCGGCCATACGCTCGAAGGCCCCCGGTTCCAGCATCTCCCGCTGCGGGAAGGTCAGCTGGAACATCGGGTCGTCGGGGACGCGATCCCAGTCGATCAGTTCCTCGATCACGTAGTCGTTGACCCGGAACGGCAGCACGCTGGCGACCACGCGCATTTCGAACCGCATGGCCTCCGGCAGCGCCGCGACCGCCGGAATACGGTCGAGCGAACGGTCATTGAAGACCCGGAATTCGCGCGACTCGACGGCCCCGAGCTCGGGGTCCCGATAGAACTGGACAACGGAATTCATCCGTCCCTCCTGTACTGGCAAGGTGCAAAACGGCGCAGCGCCTGCGGGAGGCCGGAAGGCGCGGTGGACGAGGCCATGCGGCCGCTGCGAGGGCCCGTTCACCAAACCCGATGACATGGATTGAGGCGCAGACCCGGGGTATTCAGGGAGCCGGCAAATTAACAACTTGCCCGGGGAATCACAACAAGCGCCTGACACGCGGCACCGGTCACGGCGGCTCTGGCGCGCGCACGGTGTTCTACGGGCCGCCCGACTGGGTTACCCTTCGGGCCCGGCCCAGGAGGATCGCATGCACCCGGAATTTCCGCAGGAAGGGATTATCCATCTCAACCATGCCGCCGTCGGCCCATGGCCGCGACGCACCGAGGAGGCGGTCTGCCAGTTCGCCCATGCGAACGTCGTCCATGGTTCGCGCGACTACCTCCAGTGGCTGCGGCATGTCGATGCAACCCGGGCGCTCGCCCGCGCGCTGATCGGTGCCCCGTCGGCCGAGGACATCGCCTTCGTCAAAAATACCTCGGAGGCGTTGTCGATGGTCGCCTTCGGCCTCGACTGGCGCCCGGGCGACAACGTCGTGTTCCCGGACCACGAGTTTCCATCCAATCGCGTGGTCTGGCTGGCCGCGGCGGAGCGCTTCGGCATCGAGGCCCGCGAGGTCCCGGTCGGCCCGGAGCCGGAACGCGATCTTCTGGCCGCCTGCGACGGGCATACGCGCCTGGTCGCCACCAGCGCCGTACGCTACGACTCCGGGATGCGCATCGACATCCAGGCGCTGGGCGCTGAACTGCGTGCGCGCAGCATCCTGTTCTGCGTCGACGCGATCCAGCACCTGGGCGCCCTGCCCTTTGACGCGCCCGGCTGTCATGCCGATTTCGTGATGGCGGATGCCCACAAGTGGATGCTGGCTCCGGAGGGTATCGGGGTGTTCTACGTGAACCCTGAGGCGCGCGAGCAGCTGACGCTGCAGGAATACGGCTGGAACATGCTGGCGCATGCCGGCGACTTCTCCAACCCGGACATCGAACCGGCCACGAGCGCCCGGCGATTCGAGCCGGGCAGCCCGAACATGCTGGGGATTCACGCCCTGCACGCGAGCCTTTCGCTGCTGCTCGAGACCGGCCTCGAGACCATCGACCACGAGATCCGTGAGCACTGGCTGCACCTGGAAGACGGGTTGCAGAGTCAGGGATGCCGCATCCTGACACCGCGCGGCCGGCGCGCCGGCATCCTCACCTTCCAGCCGCCGGTGGACGATCTGGATGCGCTGTACGCACGGCTTCAGGGGTACGGGGTGCTGTGCGCCCTGCGCGGCGGCGGAATCCGATTTGCACCCCACTTCTATCTGACGCGGGAGCAGATCGACCGCGCGCTGGAGTGCCTGGCCGAGGCCATCCGCGAGAACGCGGCTGCAGGCGTGCGCTGAGGGTGGCGGATTCGGGTCGACAAGGGGACCCGGACGCGGCGAACTGCGGCGGATGACGGGCTCGAACGGCAAGCCCGCCCGAACACCCTGGCCTTTGCCTGGCGGCTAGAACGTGTGGGTCTTGCGGTCCGAGTTCAGCATACCGCCCAGGTGCTCCTCGATGCGGCGATGAGTCACGCCCTTGTCGGACTTGTTGAACTGAACGCCGATGCCACGCAGGCGGTTGCCCTGCGCCCGTGGCGGGGTGATCCAGACTACCGTGCACGGCGTCGGCAGGCGGTCCGAATCCTCCAGCAGTGACAGCAGCAGGAAGACCTGGTCCCCGAGCTTGTAGGCCTTGTCGGTCGGGATGAACAGCCCACCATTGGTCACGAACGGCATGTACGCCGCATACAGCGCGGGTTTTTCCTTGATTGCCAAGGTGAGCATGCCCTGCCCGGCCATAGACCCTCCCGTGTGACCTGATTTCTTGCTGGGCCATGGAGTATCGCCCATCGATGCGATCGCGCGCCACCCCGTAACCGCTCGCGGCGTACGTTGTGCGGCTACTTCGCCCGGAACTCCAGGGCGATATCCTCCATGCGCAGCTGCGGGTTCAGCTGACGACTCGCCTGGCGCTGCCAGACTAGCGCCCGCGCGGACAGCTCGGCCAGGCGTCGCGGGCCGGCACGCCGGGCGAAGCCATCGAGAAGATCGCGCGGGAATTGCCGACCAAAGGCGTCCGACTCGCCGCTGACCGCCAGGCGCTGGGCCGACACCAGCAGGGCCTGGATACGCGGGATCAGGGATTCCGGCAGGCTGCGCTGCAGGGTGGCCGCCATCGCGTGCACGTTGGCGCCACGCAGCAACGCGGTCAGGGCCTCCCGGTCCTGTTCCCAGCGACCCATGCGTTCGGGGTCGGTCAGGATTTCGCGGGCGGCCAGCGGTCGCCCGAGGCTGGCCGCGTAGGCCTCGTCCACCGCCGCCGGGTCATCCGAGAATCCGCGCAGCCAGGCCGTCGCGTCCGCAGGGGCCGGGTTGGCGATCTCGATGGTCTGACAGCGGCTGCGGATCGTCGCCGGCAGGCGCGCGGGCTGCGCCGCCTCGAGGATCAGCATCGCCCCGGTCGGCGGTTCTTCCAGGGTCTTGAGCAAGGCATTTGCGGCATTCGCGTTGAGGGCGTCGGCCGGGCGGATGATCACGGAGCGCAGATCCCCCGACCCGGACAGCGACAGGAAGTCGATCGCCTCGCGGGCCGCGGCGATCAGGATCTCCTTACCGGCCTCCTCCGGCTCCAGGGCCATCACCTCCGGGTGCACGCCAGTGCTGAAGCTGCGGCAGGCGTTACACTCGCCGCAGGCCGCTTCCTCGCCGCTGGCGCGCTGGCACAACAGTGCCTGAACCAGCGCGGTGGTCAGCAGGGCCTTGCCCACCCCGGTCGCGCCGTGGATCAGCAGACCGGTGGGCAGGCGGCCGTCACGTCCGCGCCGGACCAGTCCGCTCCACGGCGCCTGCAGCCAGGGCGGCAGCGCCTCCCGGGTGTCGGTTCCCTCCATCCTTCAGCCGCCCCCCAGCGCGTGCAGCGGCAGGCGCTCCCGCACGCCCGCCAGGATCCGCTCGGCCACGGTGTCCGGATCCGCCGCTCCATCCACCACCAGGTACCCGTCGGGGGCCTTTGCCGCGCGCTGGCGATACGCCTCGCGCGCGCGCTCGAAGAAGTCCAGCGCCTCTCGCTCGATCCGGTCACGGCGCCCCCGCTGCACCGCCCGTTCCAGTCCCGTCTCGGGGGCAATATCCAGCAGGATCACCAGATCCGGGCGCAGCTCGCCCTGCAGCCAGTCTTCCAGACGGGCCACTCGGTGGTCGCCCAGGCCCCTCCCCGCGCCCTGATAAGCGAAGGAGGCGTCGGTAAAGCGGTCGCTGAGCACCCAGTCGCCCGCGTCCAGGGCTGGCCGGATGATCTCGGCCAGGTGCTGGGCCCGTGCCGCGAACATCAGCAACAATTCCGCCTCCGGGCACATCCCGGGCAGATCCGGATCCAGCAGCAACCCGCGCAGGCGCTCGCCCAGCGCGGTTCCGCCCGGCTCGCGCGTGACGCGCAGGCTGTGGCCGGCGGCGCGCAATCGAGCCTCCAGCCGCTCGATCTGGGTGGTCTTGCCCGAGCCCTCGATACCCTCAAGCACCAGAAAACGACCAGGATGGGGTGAGCGATCCATGCGCAGGGGCTCCCGTTAGCGGTTGCGGATGCCGTAGCGGCTGCCGTCCCCGCCCAGCTGGTAGCGGATCACGGCCTCGCGGTGTTCGCGATAGGTCTGGGAGAAATGATGGCTGCCATCGCCGCGCGAGACAAAGAACAGGTCGTCGGTATCCGCCGGCCGCGCGGCGGCCTCCAGGGCGGCCCGACCCGGCAGCGCGATGGGCGTCGGGGGCAACCCGGCCCGCGTGTAGGTGTTGTAGGGGTGGTCACGATCCAGCTCGGCCCGCGTCAGCCGCTGCACGCCCGGTTCCTGCACATACAGCAGGGTCGGGTCGGTCTGCAACCGCATGCCGCGCTTGAGCCGGTTCACGAATACGCCCGCTACCCGGTCCCGCTCGTCCCCACGCCCGGTCTCGCGCTCGATGATCGAGGCCAGGATCAGCAGCTCATAGGGGGAATCCACCGGGTGGTCCTCGATACGGCCTTCCCAGGCCCGCTCCAGGTGCAGGCGCATGGCCTGATGGGCGCGCTCCAGCACCGTCAGGGCCTCGGTGCCGGAGCCGAAGAAATAGGTATCCGGAAGAAACCAGCCTTCCGGATGATCCAGGTCCGACAAGCCCAGGGTCTCGAGGAGGTTGTGAACCCCGACCGACTCCGGCGGACCGACCAGCTCCGGATGTTCGCGCAGCGCGCTCAGTGCCTGGCGGATGGTCCAGCCCTCGGGAAAGGTCAGGCGATGCTGGACGACCTCGCCCCGGGCCATCGCGTGCAGCAGATCGCGCGGCGTCATCCCCGGGGTCACTGCGTACTCGCCGGCCTGTAGCCGCGGCGCAAGCCCCTGGCGCCGCCCGTAGACCTCCGCCACCCAGGCGGACTCGATCCAGCCGCGCTCGGCAAACGAGCGGCTGACCGAGCGCAGCCCCTGACCGGATTCAAGCTGATAGCGTTCCGAGGCGTCCAGCGCCAGGGGCGTGTCCAGTTGTGCCCGGTAGTGTTCGCCCAACCACCAGGCGGTGCCCAGGGCAAGCACGACCACCAGGGCCAGGACGGCGAAACTAATGCGCTTCATGCAACGCGATTCCCATGCGGTAGAGCGGATCATCCTGCCACGCGCGCCCCGGATTGTCCGCTTCAGCCAGCACCGCCGGGGTCATCCCGAGGCGTGCATTGGTTATGTAGATACCGTCGGCCTGCCTGATCCGTACGGTCTCCGGATACTCTTCGACCACGGAGATTCCAAACCCTGCCGCATGATCGAGGATCCAGGCCCGCCGGGTCCCGGCAATCCCGGCCTGGTCGAGCGGGGGCGTCAGCAGGCGCTGCCCCTCACGCACCCAGAGATTGCCCTGCGTGGCGCTGATCACCCGCCCCAGTGCATCGCAAACGATCGCTTCCTCCCAGCCAGTTTCCCAGTGGCTGCGTACCATCACCTGTTCCAGGCGGCTGGTGTGCTTGAGCCCCGCGAGCGCCGGATTCACCCCAACCGGGACGGCCGACCAGCCCAGGACCAGGGGCCTCCGCTCGCCGGGTGGCGTGGCGTCCAGCGCGGGCCCGGCACTGACAATCCGCGTGGGTGCCGGATGGGCGGGTGGCGCGTACCCTCGGGGCCCTCCGCCACGCGTAATCGTCACCCGCACCAGGCATTCGGGCCCGTGCGCCACCCGGGCCACTTCCTCGAGAATCTGCCCTTCCTCGGGCTCCGGGAAGCCCAGCTGGCGCAGACCCCGCCACAGCCTAGCCCGGTGGTACGCCCACAATTGCGGCTGGCCCGACCGCACGCGCAGGGTCTCGAACAGGCCATCCCCGAGCAGCAGCCCGCGATCACCCGCCGAGACGTTCTCGTCCGGTTCCCCGTTCACCAGGATCACGAAAGCGCCTCGTTGTGCACGCCGAGCGCCTCCAGAAGACCCCGTGCCTTATGTCGGGTCTCCTCCAGCTCGCGCTCCGGGTCCGAGTCAGCCACGATGCCGGCACCGGCGCGGAAGCGCAGCTCGTTCCCGTGCGCAACGAGCGTACGGATCAGGATGTTGGTATCCATGCGCCCGTGCCGGCTCACGTAGCCACAGGCGCCGGTATAGGCGCCACGCGGCGCGTACTGCTCCAGTTCCTGGATGATCTGCATGCTGCGAATCTTCGGGCACCCGGTGATGGTGCCCCCGGGGAAGACCGCCCGCAGGACATCAGCGGCCGTGGTCCCGGGGCGCAGGCGCCCGACGATGCTCGAGACAATGTGGTGCACCCGGCGATAGCTCTCGATGGTCATCAGCTCCGCGACCCGCACGCTGCCAATCTCGGCCACCCGCCCGACATCGTTGCGTTCCAGGTCCACCAGCATCACATGTTCGGCCCGCTCTTTAAGATTGAAGTTCAACTCACTGAAAAGACGCCGATCCTTATCGGCGTCCGCATCCCGTCTGCGGGTTCCCGCGATCGGCCGGGTCTCGATTTCGCCCCGCTCTACCGACACCAGGCGTTCCGGCGAGGAGCTGATCACGTGGGCCCCCGGCAACTGCAGCCAGGCGGCGAACGGGGCCGCATTCGCCTGACGCAGGCGCGCATACAGCACCGCCGGATCCAGCGGTGCGGCCGCCGTGGCATGCCATTCCCGCGACAGATTGACCTGGAAGGTATCGCCGGCTCGAATGTACTCGAGGCCGCGAAGTACCGCCTCGCGGTATTGGGCCGGATCCTCCTCCTGCAAGGAAAGATCGGGCAAGGGGCTGCACGCCGCGTCCGCATCCTCCTGTACTGCCTCCAGGTCCCGCTCGACCTGCGCCCGGCGCTCGGCATCGTCCGTTTCGTCCACGAACCATGTACGGCCCGCGTGGTGATCATGGATCAGGGCCGCGGGAAAATAGGTCAGCAGCGCGTCCGGCAGCCAGGGATCCGACCGGCATTCACCCAGCGCCGGCTCCAGGCCCCAGGACAGCTCGTATCCCGCGTAGAGGAACCACCCTCCGAGGAACGGGAGATGGGCATGGGGCGTGTCGTCCGGCGCCAGCTCCGGTACCCCGGACAGGTCCTGGTCCAGCGCCTGCAGGATATCCTCGCCCGCCGCGGTCGAAAGGGTTCGACCGGGAAAGGCAAACAGGATGGAAAAGCGCGCCGGGGCCTGCCCGATGAGGGCCGACTCCAGCAGGTGCGGGTAGCGTTCGGGGAATCGCCGCGCCAGGGCCGCGAAATCGACCCCGGCGGCCAGTGGATGGACCGCCATGGCGGCGCAGCAGCGTCAGATGCTGCGGAACACCAGCGTGCCGTTGGTGCCGCCGAACCCGAAGGAGTTGGACAGGCCGACCTTGGTGTTCATCTCGCGCGCTTCGTTGGCCACATAGTCCAGATCGCAGCCTTCGCTCGGGTTTTCCAGGTTGATGGTCGGCGGCGACACCTGATCGCGCAGGGCCAGCGCCGTGAAAACGCCCTCGATCCCGCCGGCGGCCCCCAGCAGGTGGCCGGTCATCGACTTGGTGGAGTTCACCAGAAGCTTGTAGGCATGGTCGCCGAAGGCCTTCTTCAGCCCCTGGGTCTCCGCCAGGTCGCCCGCCGGCGTCGAGGTCCCGTGCGCATTGATATACCCGACCTCTTCCGGATTCACGCCGGCATCCTTGAGCGCCCGGTGCATGCACTTGGCGGCGCCGGAGCCATCCTGGATGGGCTGCGTCATGTGGTGGGCATCCGCGTTCCAGGCGAACCCCGCGACCTCGCAGTAGATGTTCGCCCCGCGAGCCTTCGCATGCTCGTACTCTTCCAGCATCATCACGCCAGCACCATCGCTGAGCACGAAGCCGTCACGATCCTGGTCCCAGGGGCGGGAAGCGCGTTCCGGATCGTCGTTGCGGGTGGACAGCGCGCGAGCCGCGGCAAAGCCGCCGATGCCCAGCGGCGTGGTCGCCATCTCGGCCCCGCCGGCCACCATCGCATCGGCGTCGCCGTAGGCGATCATGCGCGCCGCGTCGCCGATGTTGTGGGTGCCGGTGGCACAGGCCGAGACGATGGAGATGTTCGGGCCCTGCAGGTTGCGCATGATGGACAGATTGCCGGCCACCATATTGATGATCGCACTGGGCACGAAGAACGGCGAGATCTTGCGCGCCCCGCCCTTCAGGTATGCCCCGTAGGAACGTTCGATATACGGCAGACCGCCGATGCCGGAGCCGATCGCGACCCCGATGCGTTCGGCGTTCTCCTCGGTCACCTCCAGTCCGGAGTCGTCCAGGGCCTGAAGCCCCGCGGCCAGCCCGTAGAGGACGAAGGTGTCCATCTTTTTCTGATCTTTCGTCGGGACGTAATCATTGGCCTCGAAATCCCGAACGGCGCCGGAGATCTTCACCGGCATGTCCGAGGCATCGAAGACATCGATGGGGGAAATGCCGCTCTTGCCGGCCTTGATGTTGCTCCAGGCCTTGTCGATAGTGGATCCGACCGGGGACACGATCCCCAGTCCGGTAATCACGACACGTCGCTTAGCCAATGATGTTCTCCTCGAAAGACTGAAATACGCGTTCAGCGAAACGACGAAGGGCCGCCCTGCGCGCAGGAAGGCCCGTTCGCGTCGTCCTGACCGGCGCCCGGAGGCGTCGGATCAGTCCTTCATGTGCTCGTTGATATAGTCGATCGCCTGCTGCACGGTGGTGATCTTTTCCGCCTGCTCGTCGGGGATCTCGGTCTCGAATTCTTCTTCGAGCGCCATCACCAGTTCCACCGTGTCCAGCGAGTCCGCACCCAGGTCGTCAACGAAAGCGGCGGCGTTGGTCACGTCCTCTTCCTTGACTCCCAGTTGCTCGACAACGATCTTCTTGACGCGTTCTTCAATGCTACTCATGGTTCAGAAATCCCCTTCGGTGTGAGGCGGCTTCGTTGAAAGGTCCGCCATTCTAGAGAAAAGCCCCGCCGCGATCTAGCGATCCGTGCAGCGAGCCATGCGGGCGGCACGCGGCCTGCCCGCCGTGATCAATGCATGAACATCCCGCCGTTCACGTGCAGGGTCTCGCCGGTGATGTAACCGGCCTCCTCGGACGCGAGGAAACCCACCGCCGCGGCGATCTCCTCCGGCGCGCCGAGGCGCCCCAGCGGGATCTGGCCCAGCAGGGCCGCTTTCGTGTCATCGCCCAGCTCGCGGGTCATGTCGGTATCGATGAACCCGGGGGCGACCGTGTTCACCGTGATACTGCGGCTGCCGACCTCGCGCGCCAGCGACCGGGCAAACCCGGCCAGGCCCGCCTTGGCCGCCGCATAGTTGGTCTGTCCCGCGTTGCCGGTGGAGCCGACCACCGACCCGATCAGGATGATACGGCCGCGGCGCAGCTTCATCATGCCCTTCAGCAGGCGCTGGGTCAGGCGCACGGCGGCGGAGAGGTTGGTGTCGATGATCGCATCCCACTCCTCGTCCTTCATGCGCATGAAAAGGTTGTCGCGGGTAATGCCGGCGTTGTTCACCAGCACCTCGATCGGGCCTTCCTGCGCCTGGATCGCCTGCAGGCCGGCGGCGACGGAATCAGCGTCGGTGACGTCCATGGCGATGCCGCGGCCGCCCCATTCCTTCAGGGCCTCGGTGATCCGCTCGGCGCCGGCGTCACTGGTGGCGGTGCCTACCACCTGCAGGCCCTGCTCGGCCAGACGCCGGGCGATGGCGGCGCCAATGCCGCGGCTGGCGCCGGTTACCAGGGCTACACGTTTGCTGTCAGACATGGTTGTGCCTTTGCTTCATGTGAGAGGGAGTCGCGAACCGCGGCGGCGCGAGCGCGCTCAGGATGCGTCCGACCCCAGGCGTTCCAGGGTGGCGTTCAGCGTGTCGCGATCGGCGACATCGAACAATTCCAGATCGCGGTCGATGCGCTTGGCCAGTCCGGTCAGCACGCGCCCGGGCCCGCACTCGACCTGCACCGCCACGCCCTGCTCGCGCAGACCGCGAATGGTCTCGACCCAGCGCACGGGCCGGTACAGCTGCGCGGCCAGGTTGTCCTTGATGGTCTCCGCCGAATCCGCCGGCGCGGCCGTCACATTCTGCCAGACCGGGATGCTCGGCGAGCTGAAGCGGGTGCTGTCCAGCGCGGCCTGCAGGCGCTCGGCCGCCGGCTGCATCAGGGCGCAGTGCGAGGGAACCGAGACCGGAAGCTTCAGGGCGCGCTTGGCGCCGGCGTCCTTCGCCGCCCCCACCGCACGGTCCACCGCCGCGGCATTACCCGCGATGACCACCTGGCCCGGGGCGTTCAGATTGACCGCCTCCAGCACCTCGCCACCCGCATGCTCGCTGCAAAGGGCCTGCACCGCGGCATCGTCGAGCCCGAGGATCGCGGCCATCGCGCCCTCGCCTTCCGGGACCGCCGCCTGCATCGCCCGGGCGCGTTCCGCGACCAGCCTTACCGCATCGGGGAAGCGCAGCACGCCCGCGGCCACCAGGGCGCTGTACTCGCCGAGACTGTGACCGGCGACCGCCTGCGGGCGCGCGGTGGTCTGCTCGCTCAGCAGTCGCCAGGCGGCGACCCCCGCGGCCAGCATCACCGGCTGGGTCCATTCGGTCTGGTTCAGCTGCTCGACCGGGCCGTGCTGGCACAGGCTCCAGAGATCGGCGTCGAGGCAGTCCGACGCCTCCTGAAAGGTGTCACGGACAATGGCATGGTCGTCGCCGAGAGCGGCCAGCATGCCGGTGGACTGGGACCCCTGGCCGGGAAAAACGGCTGCCCAAGAAGTTGTCATTCGCAATGGTCTCGCGCGTGAAAGCGCGCGTAGTGTAGGCGGTCAGGGAAATGGCGGCAAACGCGGCGGCCGACTCGCTCCGCACGTACACCGAGGTCGTCGCCCCGTCCATCCACGCCGTGGACCGGCCCTGCGAGGCGCGCCATGACTTGTGTTCCGCTGGTGCATCCGGATAATGTCGCCACCTTGATTCAATACGAGAGGAACTGTATGGCGAAGGAAGACGAAATCGAGCTGGAGGGTACCGTCGTCGAGACGCTCCCGAACACCACCTTCCGGGTGGAGCTCGAAAATGGGCACACGATCACGGCGCACATCTCCGGCAAGATGCGCAAGCATTACATCCGGATCCTGCGCGGCGACAAGGTGATCGTGCAGATGACGCCCTATGACCTGACCAAGGGTCGCATCGTCTACCGCAACAAGTAAGTTCGCCTCTCCAACGAAGAAGCCCCGGCAGGACCGGGGCTTCTTCATTTGCGGGCCCTTGCGCGGGCCCGCTTATGCCAGCACGCCGCATCAGGAGGACACGGCCGTCTCCTGGATATCCAGCTCCAGCCCGGACTCGCCCAGTCGGACCACCACCTCGCCGCCGTGCGCCAGACGGCCGAACAGCAGCTCGTCGGCCAGCGGCTTCTTGATGTGCTCCTGCAGGGTGCGGGCCATCGGTCGCGCACCCATCTTGACGTCGTAGCCATGCTCGGCCAGCCAGGCCCGGGCGTCCGGCTCCACCGTCAGGTGGACCTTCTTCTCGTCGAGCTGGGCCTGCAGCTGAGTCAGGAACTTGTCGACCACATTGAGGATGGTCGCCTCGTCCAGCGGCCCGAACTGGATGGTCGCGTCCAGCCGGTTGCGGAACTCCGGCGTAAAGGTCCGCTTGATCGCCTCCATCGCATCGCTGGAGTGGTCCTGCTGGGTAAAGCCCACCGACGGGCGGCTGGCCTGCTCGGCACCGGCGTTGGTGGTCATCACCAGGATCACATTGCGGAAGTCCACCTCGCGTCCGTTGGCATCCGTCAGCGTGCCGTGGTCCATGACCTGCAGGAGCACATTGAAGACGTCCGGGTGGGCCTTCTCGATCTCGTCCAGCAGCAGCACGGAATGCGGATGCTTCAGGATGGCGTCAGTGAGCAGCCCGCCCTCGTCATACCCCACATAGCCGGGCGGTGCCCCGATCAGGCGGGAGACCGTGTGGCGCTCCATATACTCGGACATGTCGAACCGCGCCAGGTGGATGCCCATCTGCTGCGCCAGCTGACGGGTGACCTCGGTCTTGCCGACCCCGGTCGGCCCGGCAAACAGGAACGAGCCGATCGGCTTGTCCATGTCGCCCAGACCGGAGCGTGCCATCTTGATGGCTGTCGCCAGGGTGCCGATCGCCTCGTCCTGGCCAAACACGGTCATCTTCAGGTTGCGATCGAGGTTGCGCAGGGTCTCCTTGTCGGAGCTGGAGACCGACTTCGGCGGGATGCGCGCGATCTTCGCCACGATACTCTCGATATCCTGCACACCGATGGTCTTCTTGCGCTGGCTGGCCGGCTGCAGCTGGCGGCTGGCCCCGGCCTCGTCGATCAGGTCGATCGCCTTGTCCGGCAGGAAGCGGTCAGTGATGTAACGGTCGGCCAGCTCCGCCGCCGCCCGCAGCGCCGGCTTGGTAAACCGTACGTTGTGGTGCAGCTCGAAACGGGACTTCAGGCCGCGCAGGATCTGCTCGGTCTCGTCGACCGTCGGCTCGGGCACCTCGATCTTCTGGAAACGCCGCGCCAGGGCGCGATCCTTCTCGAAGATGCCACGGTATTCCTGGTAGGTCGTGGAACCGATGCACTTCAGCTCGCCCGAGGCGAGCATCGGCTTGATCAGGTTGGAGGCGTCCATCACCCCGCCGGAAGCCGCGCCGGCCCCGATGATGGTGTGGATCTCGTCGATGAACAGCACCGCACCCGGCTCCTTCTTGAGCTGGGCCAGAACGCCCTTCAGGCGCTTCTCGAAGTCGCCGCGGTATTTGGTCCCGGCGACCAGCGCCCCCAGGTCCAGGGCATAGACGGTCGCGGATTCGATCGCCTCGGGCACCTGCTCGTCGACGATGCGCCGCGCCAGACCCTCGGCAATGGCGGTCTTGCCGACCCCGGCCTCACCGACCAGCAACGGGTTGTTCTTCCGCCGGCGGCAGAGGATCTGGATGGTGCGTTCGATCTCGTGATCGCGCCCGATCAGCGGGTCGATCTCGTCCTTGCGCGCCTTGTCGTTGAGGTTGGTGGCGTAGAGCTGCAGCGCGTTGGTCTTTTCCTCGCGCTCGCCCTCCACCGGCTCGGCCTGGGACTCGTTCGGGTTCGGCTGCGCCCCGAGTTCGTCCTCACCCACCTTGGAGATCCCGT
Organism: Thioalkalivibrio sp. ALE25; assembly: GCF_000377285.1. Lineage (NCBI taxonomy): Bacteria > Pseudomonadati > Pseudomonadota > Gammaproteobacteria > Chromatiales > Ectothiorhodospiraceae > Thioalkalivibrio > Thioalkalivibrio sp. ALE25. The sequence goes on from NZ_KB897928.1 coordinate 178,702, forward strand.
GCGAGATGAAGTTGACGACATCCAGGCGCGAGATGTTCTGCTGCCCCAGCACGTACAGCGCCTGGCTGTCCTGTTCGCCGAACAGGGCCACCAGGACGTTGGCGCCGGAGACCTCCTTGCGTCCGCTGGACTGCACATGAAACACGGCCCGCTGCAGCACGCGCTGGAAGCCCAGCGTCGGCTGCGTCTCGCGCGAATCGTTCGGCGGGATGCGCGGCGTGTTCTCGTCGATATAGGCCTCCAGCTCGTCGCGGATGCGATCGAGATCGCCTCCGCAGGCCCGCAGCACCGTGGCCGCGCTGGGATTCTGCGCCAGCGCCATCAGCAGATGCTCAACGGTCACGAATTCGTGACGTTTTTCGCGGGCCTCCTTGAAGACCATGTTCAGGCTGAATTCGAGTTCCTTGTCGAGCATGGGAGTCAGGCCTCCTCCATCGAGCAAAGCAGTGGGTGCTGATGGCTGCGGGCGTAGTCGTTCACCTGCGCCACCTTGGTCTCGGCCACATCCCGGGTAAAGATGCCGCATACTCCCTTGCCGCGCGTGTGCACGTGCAGCATCACCCGGGTGGCCTTTTCGCGATCCATGCTGAAGAAGGTCTCCAGTACCTCGATCACGAACTCCATGGGCGTGAAATCGTCGTTGAGCAGGACCACCTTGTACTGTCGCGGTGGCTTGAGCTCCGGCCTCGATTCTTCGACCGTTACCGAGTCGTCTCGATCGGGGTTTTGGGGCTTGTCATCACTCATCGGTCGAACTCGCGCCTTCAGCGGTTACTCGTTTGGGTCGTCTCCATCCTCGAATGGTTCCGGGCCGAGGCCAAGTGCCCTTACGGACACTCCGACCACCGACCCGTCCCGTCACATGTGCTTGATCATCGCCTCGCCAAAGGCCGAGCAGGCAATCGGCTCGACGTTATCCATCAGCCGCGCGAAGTCGTAGGTCACCTCGCCGGCGCTGATCGCGCCGCCCATGCCCTTGACCACCAGGTCCGCCGCCTCGGGCCAGCCCAGATGCCGCAGCATCATCTCGGCAGACAGGATCAGCGAGCCGGGGTTCACCTTGTCCTGGCCGGCATACTTCGGCGCCGTGCCGTGGGTGGCCTCGAACATCGCGGTGGTGTCGGACAGGTTCGCACCCGGAGCGATGCCGATGCCACCCACCTGGGCGGCCAGCGCATCCGAGATGTAGTCGCCGTTCAGGTTCAGCGTGGCGATCACCGAGTAGTCCTCCGGGCGCAGCAGGATCTGCTGCAGGAAGGCATCCGCGATCACGTCCTTGATCACGATGTCGCGGCCGGTCTTCGGGTTCTTGAAGGTCTGCCACGGGCCGCCGTCCAGGTCCTTCGCACCGAACTCCTCGCGCGCCAGCTCGTAGCCCCAGGCCTTGAAGGAGCCCTCGGTGAATTTCATGATGTTGCCCTTGTGCACCAGCGTCACCGAGGGGCGGTCGTTGTCGATCGCGTACTCGATCGCCTTGCGCACCAGGCGCTTGGTGCCCTCGCTGGAGACCGGCTTCACGCCGATGCCGGCGGTATCAGGGAAGCGGATCTGGGTCACGCCCATCTCGCCCTGCAGGAAGTCGATGACCTTTTTCGCTTCCGGCGTGCCGGACTCGAATTCAATGCCGGCGTAGATGTCCTCCGAGTTCTCGCGAAAGATCACCATATCGGTCTTCTCCGGCGCCTTCAGCGGGCTCGGGGTGCCGTCGTAGTAGCGCACCGGGCGCAGGCACACGTACAGATCCAGCTTCTGGCGCAGCGCCACGTTCAGGGACCGGAAACCGCCACCAACCGGCGTAGTCAGCGGGCCCTTGATGGACACGCGGTAATCCTTCACCGCCTCCAGGGTCTCGTCCGGAAGGCCCGAATCATCGTCGTAGACCCTGGTTGCCTTCTCGCCGGCATAGACCTCCATCCACTCGATCGCCTTCTTCCCGCCGTAGGCCTTCTCCACGGCCGCATCGGTCACCCGGCGCATCACCGGGGTGATATCGACCCCGATGCCGTCACCCTCGATATAGGGGATCACCGGATGATCCGGCACCTGCAGCTTCCCCTGCTCGTCGACGGTGATGCGTTCGCCCTTCTCCGGGACCTGAATGTGCTGATAGGCCATGCCAACTCCTTGTACGGAAATCGAGATCAATGGATCGGTCAATCGGGTATGCCTCGATTATACATGCCCAACCGCCATCTCCGGGGGCCCGGAGCGAGTGAAATCGACGTTCCGACATGGTCGTGTGCGCCATTGCCTGCGTTATCATCCGCCGCATGACCGAACGCCTCCCCTGTCACATCACCGTGGCCGCCGTGATCGAGCGCGAAGGCCGGTTCCTGTTCGTCGAGGAGACCGACGGCGGGCGCCGGGTCCTGAACCAGCCGGCCGGGCACCTGGACGCCCACGAAGACCTGATCGAGGCGGTCGTGCGCGAGGTCCGCGAGGAGACCTCCCTCGCGTTCACCCCCGAGGCCACCCTCGGCTGCGATCTCCTGGAACTGGCCAGCGGCGCCGTCATCCTGCGCACCAGCTTCTGTGGCTCGACCACGCCCCTGCCTTCGCCCGGCCCGCGAGACCCGGCGATCCATGCCCTGCACTGGCTGACACCCGAGGCGGCCGAACGCGACTGGCCCCTGCGCAGCCCCCTGGTGATGCGCAGCATCCATCGCTACCAGGCTGGCCCGCGCCTCCCGCTCGCGGCGGTCGGCGGGCTGGTTCGGGCGGTCGCGCCATGAGCGGCGGCGAGCGCGTCATCATCGGCCTCTCCGGAGGCGTCGACTCCGCCGTCGCCGCCAGCCGCCTGCTGGAGGCCGGCTATCGCGTCGAAGGCCTGTTCATGAAGAACTGGGAGGATGACGACGACGCCGAATACTGCGCCGCCGAGGCCGACTACGCGATGGCCCGCGAGGTCGCGGATTGTCTCGAGATCCCCCTGCACAAGGCGAACTTCGCCGAGGACTACCGCCAGCGGGTGTTCGCCCAGTTCCTCCACGAATACGAGGCCGGGCGCACCCCCAACCCGGACATCCTCTGCAACCGCGAGATCAAGTTCCGTTCCTTCCTCGACCACGCGCGCGAGCTGGGCGCCCGCTGGATCGCCACCGGTCACTACGCGCGGGTCCGCCATCATGCGGACTTCAGCGAGCTGTGCATGGCGGCCGACTCGAACAAGGACCAGACCTACTTCCTGCATACCCTGACTCAGGAGCAGTTACGCCCGGCCCTGTTCCCGCTGGGGGATATCCCGAAGGACCAGGTCCGGGAGCGGGCCCGCGAACTGGGTCTGCCGAACCACGCCCGCAAGGACTCCACGGGGATCTGCTTTATTGGCGAGCGGCGCTTCCGCGACTTTCTCGCGCAGTACCTGAACGCCGCCGAGGGCGAGATGCGCACCCCGGAGGGTCAGGTCGTCGGCCGCCACCAGGGCCTGATGTTCTACACCCTCGGCCAGCGCCAGGGTCTCGGCATTGGCGGGGTCGACGGTTTCGCCGAGGCCCCGTGGTATGTGGTCGACAAGGATCTCGAGCACAACGCCCTGGTCGTCGCCCAGGAGCCGCAGCATCCGCGACTGATGAGCCCGACGCTTGTCACCGAGCCGGTCCACTGGATCCACGACGTGCCTGCCCCGGACGAGCCGCTCCGGGCCCGCCTGCGCCACCGCCAGCCCCTGCAGGACTGCCGCATCGAGGCGCTTGCGCCGACGGGTGCCACAGTGGTGTTCGACAGCCCGCAGCGCGCCGCCACCCCCGGGCAGTCCATCGCCTTCTACCGCGGTGATGTCTGCCTGGGCGGCGCGGTGATCGCGACCCGGACCACGCTGGACCACCACGCAGGCGCCATTCAATCCGCGTCTCCCTGAGTGAGTCCGCCGGGTCACTTCCGGTATAGTGAGCCCTGCCTGGCGCCCCGCCCTCGACCCACCAAGGAATGAACTGGCTTGGACCGCTCCGATCACAACCGCACGCTGGCGCTTGCCGCCCTCTTCCAGTGCGCCAGCCTGGTCAAGGATCTGGCCTGGCGCGGCAGCTGCGACGAATACGAGTTCGAGGTCCTGATCGGCAGCCTGTTTGCCTTCGATGCCGAGACACCGGAGGCGGTCTACCGCGAGGCCGTCAGCCTGAAGAGCGGCCTGGAACGCATCGAGAGCCAGCTGCAAAACGGCAGCAAGCCGCCGGACATGGAGATCACCCGCTACGCGATCGGCTTGATCTTCCTCGAGCGCAAGCTGCAAAAACGCGACGATATGCTGCAGACGCTGACCGACGGTCTGCAGGGCGCACAACGCCAGATCGACTACTTTCACATCACCCATGAGAGCGTGATCGCGCGACTCGCCGAGATCTACAAGGAAACCATCTCCGAACTCGGCCCGCGCATCATCGTGCAGGGGGAACAGAACAACCTCTCCAACCCGGAGACCGCCGCGCGCATTCGTGCGTTGCTGCTGGCAGGAATTCGGGCCGCGGTCCTCTGGCGCCAGGCCGGCGGATCGCGCTGGAAACTGCTTTTTGGCCGCAAGCGGCTGATTCGCGAAGCGAACCACATCCTCAATCGACTCAATACCTGAACGCGGAAGACGCATCATGAGCCACGCCGACCCGAAGAACACCCAGACCCTGTCCGCTGGCGGCCTCGACTGCCGTTACGTGCCGATCACCGACGACGCCCGCGCGAAGGATCTGCCCTTTGCCCTCAAGGTGCTGCTGGAAAACCTGCTGCGCTTCGAGGACGAGCGCACCGTCCGGCGTGCCGACATCGAGGCCCTGCTGGACTGGGACCCGAAGGCCGAGCCGGCCCAGGAGATCGCCTTCCGACCGGCCCGCGTGCTGTTGCAGGACTTCACCGGCGTGCCGGCGGTGGTCGATCTCGCCGCGATGCGCGACGCGATGGAGGCCCTCGGCGGCGACCCGAAGAAGATCACCCCGCTGCAGCCGGCGGAGCTGGTGATCGACCACTCGGTCCAGGTGGATGCCCACGGCAACGCCAACGCGATGAACCTGAACGCGGAGCTGGAATACTCCCGCAACCGCGAGCGCTACAGCTTCCTGAAGTGGGGCCAGCAGGCCTTTGATACCTTCAAGGTGGTGCCACCGGACACCGGCATCGTCCACCAGGTGAACCTCGAATACCTGGCCCGTACGGTGTTCGTGGACGACCAGGCCGAGGGGGGCTGCATGGCCTACCCGGATACCCTGGTCGGTACCGATTCCCACACCACCATGATCAACGGCCTCGGCGTACTCGGCTGGGGCGTGGGCGGCATCGAGGCCGAGGCCGCGATGCTCGGCCAGCCGATCTCCATGCTGATCCCGCAGGTGGTGGGCTTCCGCCTGACCGGCAAGCTGGCCGAGGGCGCCACCGCAACCGACCTGGTGCTGGTGATCGTCGAGATGCTGCGCAAGAAGGGCGTGGTCGGGAAGTTCGTCGAGTTCTTTGGCGACGGCCTCGCCGATCTGCCCCTCGCCGACCGCGCGACCATTGCCAACATGGCACCGGAATACGGCGCCACCTGCGGCATCTTCCCGATCGACGACGAGACCCTGAACTACCTGCGCCTGACCGGGCGTGACGCCGGCCATATCGAATTCATCGAGGCCTATGCCAAGGCCCAGGGGCTGTGGCGTGACGACAGCGCCCCGATCGCTCGCTACAGCGACATGCTGGAGCTGGACCTGTCCACGGTCGAACCCAGCCTGGCCGGGCCCAAGCGCCCGCAGGACCGTATCCCGCTGAGCCAGGCCGGCACCACCATCAGCCGCCATCTGGACACCATGCTGAAGGAGCGCGAGAGCGGGGCCGACGAACCGGCCGAGGCCGAGCGCTTCGCGGCCGAGGGCGGGCACACCGCCGTCGGCGTGGAACACCAGGCGGAGGAGCCTCATCACACCGCCATCGAGATGGACGGCGAGACCTTCACGCTGGATCACGGCGACATCGTGATCGCGGCCATCACCTCCTGCACCAACACCTCCAACCCGTCGGTGATGCTGGGTGCCGGTCTGGTCGCGCGCAAGGCGCGCGAGGCGGGACTGCAGGTCAAGCCCTGGGTGAAGACCTCGCTGGCCCCCGGCTCGCGCGTGGTCACCGACTACCTGGAGAAGTCCGGCCTGCTGACCGATCTGGAGGCCCTTGGCTTTCACGTGGTCGGCTATGGCTGCACCACCTGCATCGGCAACTCGGGTCCGCTGCCCGAGCCGATCTCCGAGGCCATCATCAAGGACGACCTGATCGTCAGCTCGGTGCTCTCCGGCAACCGCAACTTCGAGGGGCGCATCCATTCCGAGGTGCAGATGAACTTCCTCGCCTCGCCGCCCCTGGTGGTCGCCTACGCCCTGGCCGGGCGCAGCAATATCGACCTGTACAACGATCCCATCGGCGAGAACGCTGAGGGCGCGCCGGTCTACCTGAAGGACATCTGGCCGACCACCGACGAGGTGCGCGAGGCCGTCACCAGCCACGTCGGCGCCGGCAGCTTTACCAGTGCCTACGGGGATCTCTACTCCGGCGAGGAGCGCTGGCGCAACCTGGAGGCCCCCAAGGGCGAGCGTTTCGAGTGGCAGGAGGACTCCACCTACGTCCGCAACCCGCCCTACTTCAAGGGCATGGGCATGACCCCGATGCCCTGGCACGACATCCAGGGCGCGCGCGTGCTGGCCCTGCTGGGCGACTCGGTCACCACCGACCACATCTCCCCGGCCGGCTCGATCGCCAAGGACAGCCCCGCCGGGAAGTATCTGGAATCCAAGGGCGTAAAGCCCGCGGACTTCAATTCCTACGGCTCGCGGCGCGGCAACCACGAGGTGATGATGCGCGGCACCTTCGCCAACGTGCGCCTGCGCAACCTGCTGGCCCCGGGCACCCAGGGCGGCGTCACCCAGCACCTGCCGGATGGCGAGCAGATGTCCATCTACGACGCCGCCATGCGCTACCAGGAAGAGGACACCCCGCTGATCGTGATCGCCGGTCAGGAATACGGGACCGGCTCCTCGCGCGACTGGGCCGCCAAGGGGACCCTGCTACTGGGAGTCAAGGCGGTGATCGTCGAGAGCTTCGAGCGCATCCACCGCTCCAACCTGGTGGGCATGGGTGTCCTCCCGCTGCAGTTCCTGCCCGGCGAGAACGCGGCCAGCCACGGACTGACCGGGCACGAGACCTACAGCATCACCGGCGTGGAGAACGGCGAGGCCCGCGAGGCGACGGTGACCGCGGTGGACGACGACGGTCAGCGCACCACCTTCACCGTGCGTGTACGCCTGGATACCCCGCAGGAGGTGGACTACTTCCGCCACGGCGGCATCCTGCCCTATGTGTTGCGCCAGCTCGCGGGTTCCGCATAAGGTTTCGGCATGGGACGACGGATCTCCACGGAGGCAATCCAATCCGGTCAGACACTGGCGACCGCCGTGCATGACCGCTCCGGCCGTCTCCTGATCCCCGCCGGCATGGTGCTGCAGGACAAGCAGATCCGCGTGCTGCTGTCCTGGGGTATCAGCACGGTCGAGGTGGTCGAGGACGAGCAGGCAGCGGCCAATGATGGTCAGGACGAGCCTGTGGAGCTCCCGCCCGAAACTCGGCCCACGCCGGAGATGGAGGAACAGGCCGATACCATCCTGTCCGAGCGCTTCCGCCACTGTGACGTGAACGCCCACCCCATGGACGGGTTCCACCAGCTCGCCCGTGAGCAGTTGCTGGATGAGCTGATGCGACGCGGGCACCGGTCCCGAGGTGCATGATGACCGTCGCCGAGTTCCTCGAGCAGGACGACTCGCTGTGCAGCTTTTCCGGCAGTTACAACACGATCTTCACCCGTCTTAGCGATCCCACGGCCAACGTCGCCGGGATCACCGAGGCAGTGGAGCTGGACCCCACCATCGCCGCGAAGACGCTGCGCATGGCGAACTCCTCGCTGTACGGCTTTCCCGAGCCCATCGACACCCTGCACCGCGCGGTCTCCATCATCGGCCTGCAGCAGATGCGCCAGATCGTGCTGTCGACAATCGTCATTGAGCATTTCCGTGGATTGCCGGTCATCGGCGTCGACATGGAGTCGTTCTGGCGCCACAGCATCGCGGTCGGCGTGCTCAGTCGCTCCATCGCACGGTTCCGCCGCGAGGCCAACATCGAACGGCTGTACCTCTACGGCATCATGCACGACCTGGGGCGGCTGCTGCTGTTCCTGCGCCTGGGCACCCGCACCGAGGAGCTGATCAACATCCGCGAACGCGAGCAGTGCCTGCTGTTCGAGGCCGAACGCGAGCTGCTCGGCTTCGATCATGCCGCCATCGGCTCCGCCCTGCTGGAGGAATGGGGCATGACCCCGGCCCAGGTGGAGGCCACGCGCTACCACCATGCCCCGGAGGAGGCACGCGCCTTCCCGGTGGAAACCGCGATCGTGCACGTCGCCGACAGCATCGCGAATTCGCTGCGCCTGGGATCGTCCGGCGAGCGCTTCGTGCCCCCGGTAAGCCCCGAGACCTTCGACCGGATCGGCCTGGAGATGCCGGTCTACGAAGACATCATCGGCCACGCCCGCAAGCATCTGGACCAGATGCAGGCGATCCTCCTCGACTGAGCCCGTATGCAGGCAAAGGACGCTGTTGCATGAGCCCATCGTATCGCACGCCCGAGGAGGTCAATGCCCTCCATGAGCGGATCCGCTTCCTCGAGGAGGCCCTGGAGGCCAACGCCTACGCGATGGACGTGCTCGCCTCGACCACGGCGATCTTTGGCGATACCGACCGCAACCGCAGCCCCGAGCTGATCATCCAGAACAGCATCGAGTCCATTCGTCGGCTTCTGCCGGCACAGGACATGGCGGTCTACGTGCTGGACAACGACTGCTCCTTCAATCTCGCGTACCAGGAGCGCCCGGAGGAGCTGGAGCCGGACCTCGCGGACACCGTGGAACAGCTGATCCGCGACGGGCAGTTCTCCTGGGCGCTGCATCAGAATCACCCGGTCTGCCTCCCCTCGCCGGTCGACGGCGAGAGCGTCATGCTCCACGTGATCTCCACGCGCACCCGGATTCGGGGGATGTTCGTCGCCCACTTCCGCCAGTCGGAGCTGCAGCGGTACGAGATGATCCTGTCGACCCTGACCATGGTGCTCTTCAATACCGCCTATGCCCTCGAGAGCGCCGACCTGTTCCAGATGATGGATCGGCGCCAGAAGGCCCTGCAGCGGATCACCGAGCGCCAGTCGCGCGAACTGCTGCACCACATGTCGCACGACTCGCTGACCAACCTGCCCAATCGCATGCTGTTCAGCGACCGCCTGTCACAGGCCATGGAGCGCCATGCCGGCGCCGCCGGTCACGTGGCATTGATCCTGCTGGACCTCGACAATTTCAAGCGCACCAATGACTCCCTTGGCCATCGCGCCGGCGACGAGCTGATCCGCAAGGTCGCGCAGGACCTCTCCGAACTGCTGGACCATGCGCGCGAGCGTTCCGGCCGCCACCTGCGCACCACCCTGTCGCGCCTGGGCGGCGACGAGTTCGGCATCCTCGTGGAGGACAGCCAGGGGCTGGAGGGTATCGTCCGCCTGGTCACCGACGTCGTCCGCAAGACGGCAACCGAGCGCCAGATCTTCGATCAGCCGGTGGTCAGCAGCGTGTCCTGCGGTATCGCGGTGTACCCCTACGACGGCGAGGACGCGGACACCCTGCTGGGCAACGCGGATGCCGCGATGTACGAGGCCAAGCAGCGCGGGCGCAACGGGTTCCGCTTCTATACCCAGGACCTCAACGCCCGCACCTTCCGTCACTTCGAGCTGGAAAACGAGCTGGGCCAGGCCATTGCCAATGAGCAACTGGTGCTGCACTACCAGCCCAAGGTGGAGCTCGCGACCGGCCGGGTCATCGGCGCCGAGGCCCTGATCCGCTGGCAGCACCCGAAGCTGGGCCTGCTGCCGCCCGGCCACTTCATCGAACTGGCCGAGGACATGACCCTGATCGAGGAGATCGGGGAATGGGTGCTGCGTCAGGTCTGCCGCGACCTGCAATCCCTGCGCATGGGGGAGGACGAGCTCCCGCGGGTCGCGATCAATGTCTCCGCCCGCCAGCTGCGCCAGCCGGATCTGGCCGGCGGCTTCCATCGCATCATCCGCGAGGCCGGCATCCCCACCCGCTGCATCGAACTGGAGCTCACCGAGACCAGCATCATGGATGACCCCAAGGGTGCCGCGCGCGTCTTCCAGCGCCTGCGCCAGGTTGGCATGTCCCTGGCCGTCGACGACTTCGGCACCGGCAACGCCTCGCTGATGCAGCTCAAGCAGTTGCCGGCCGATACCCTGAAGATCGACCGCTCCTTCGTGAAGGATCTCGACCACGGCGAGGAGCATGCGCAGATCGTGCGCGCGATCGTGCTGATGGCCCGCACCCTGGGGCTCGACGTGATCGCCGAAGGCGTGGAGACCGAGCGCCAGGCGCAGATCCTGCAGGACCTCGACTGCCACACGGCCCAGGGCTACTTCTACTCGCACCCCGTCCCGTTTGCCGACTTCCGCGAGCTGCTCCAGCCAGGCGTGGCACTCCCGCTCGCGACCGCCTGACGCCCTCCTTTGCCCCGCGACCTATTCTGACGGGCCGGTCAGGTTCGCGGGGTCCAGCAGGGCCTGCAGGCGCTCGCGCGGGATGTCAGTGTGTTCCGCCGCCACCTCGACGATGGGCCGCCCGGTCGCGTAGGCCTCCTTGGCGATACGCGCACCGGCCTCGTAGCCAATCTCCGCGTTCAGCGCCGTCACCAGGATGGGGTTGCGGTCCAGGGCGGCGCGCACGACCGCCTCGTTCACGGTGAACCCCGCGATGGCGCGGTCCGCCAGATGCCCGGCCGCACGCGCCAGCAGGCCCGTCTGATTCAGCAGATTGTCGGCGATCATCGGCAATCCCACGTTCAACTGGAAATTGCCGCCCTGCCCGGCGGCCGCGATCGCCGCATCCAGACCGATCACCTGCTGCGCGGCCATGATGACGCCCTCCGGGATCACCGGATTCACCTTGCCCGGCATGATCGAGCTGCCCGGTTGCAGGGCCGGCAGCGCGATCTCGCCCAGCCCCGCCAGCGGACCGGAGTTCATCCAGCGCAGGTCGTTGGCGATCTTGATCAGGCTGGTGGCCGTGGTGCGCAGCTGCCCCGACAGTTCCACCGCCGTGTCCTGGCTGGCGAGCCCCGCGAACCCGTTGGATTCGCGCTCGAAGGCAATGCCGGTGCGTTCCGCCAGGCGCTGTGCCACACGCTCGCCGAACGCTGCCGGGGCATTGATCCCCGTACCCACCGCGGTGCCACCGATCGCCAGCCGGTTTACCCGGTCGCGGGTCGCGCGCAGGCGTTCGACATCCAGCTCCAGCTGCGTGCGCCAGCCGGACAACTCCTGGCTCATGCGCACCGGCATCGCGTCCATCAGGTGGGTGCGCCCGGTCTTCACGATCGCGGTCAGTTCGCCCTCGCGCCGCGCGATGGTGGCGATCAGGTGACGCAGCGCCGGGATCAGTTCCTGTTCCAGCTGGGTCGATGCCGCCACGTGCAACGCGGTCGGGATCACGTCGTTCGAGCTCTGGGAACGGTTCACGTGGTCATTGGGGTGGATCGGCAGGGCCTCGCTGGAGGCCAGGCGCGCGATCACCTCGTTCATGTTCATGTTGGTACTGGTGCCCGATCCGGTCTGGTAGACATCCACCGGGAAGGCATCCGCATGTTCGCCGCTGGCGATGGTCTCGGCGGCCGCGACAATGGCCCCGGCCACCTCCGCCGGCAGCTGCTCCAGCGCCTGATTGGCTTCGGCACAGGCCGCCTTGGTCTGCGCCAGGGCGCGAATGAAGGCCGCCGGCAGGGGGCGGCCGGCGATCTGGAAGTTGTCCACCGCACGCTGGGTCTGGGCGCCCCACAGGGCCTGCTCCGGGACCTCCACCAGTCCGAGACTGTCCTGTTCCTGACGCATTGCGGGCTTCGACATGCCGTTCTCCTGGTTGGGTCCGCGCGGGTAGCCGGGCTCTCCCCGGCGCGATGCTGTATTGCAACTGAACGCCTTAGTATACTGCGCCGCCTGACTCGAACCCGACCCCGGAATGCCCATGTCCCCGAGCCCCCTGACCGCGATCAGCCCTGTCGACGGCCGCTACGCGCGCCATACCCGCGACCTGGCGCCCTACTTCTCCGAACAGGGCCTGATGCAGGCCCGCGTGCGCGTGGAGATCGCCTGGCTCAAGGCCCTGGCCGCCGAGCCGGCCATTCCGGAGGTGCCGGCCCTGACCGACGCGGCGGATGCCTTCCTCGACGAGATCGCCTTCGGCTTCGACGAGGTCGCAGGCGCCCGGGTGAAGGAGGTCGAGGCGACCACCAACCATGACGTGAAGGCGATCGAGTACTACATCAAGGAACAGATGGCGGACCGCACCGACCTGCAGAGCCAGATCGAGTTCGTGCACTTCGCCTGCACCTCCGAGGACATCAACAACCTCGCCTACGGCGTGATGGTTCGCGAGGCCCGCGACCAGGTGATGCTGCCGGCCCTGGACAGTGTGCTCGCCCCCCTGCGCACGCTTGCCGAACGCTTCGCCGAACAGCCGATGCTCGCGCGCACCCACGGCCAGCCGGCCTCCCCCACCACCATGGGCAAGGAACTGGCCAACGTGGTCGCGCGTCTGGAGCGCCAGCGCGACGAGATCGCCGCCGTCGCCTGCCGCGGCAAGATCAACGGCGCGGTCGGCAACTTCAATGCCCACAGCGTGGCCTACCCGGAGGTCGACTGGCCGGCCCTGTCGCGGCGAATGATCGAGGGCCTGGGGCTGGAACCGAATACCCACACCACCCAGATCGAGCCGCATGACTTCCTCGCCGAGCTGTTCCATGCCTTCATGCGCGCGAACACCATCCTGCTGGATGCGGCGCGCGACATCTGGGGCTATATCTCGCTGGGCTACTTCAAGCAGAAGGTTGTGGCCGGCGAAGTCGGCTCCTCGACCATGCCGCACAAGGTCAACCCGATCGACTTCGAGAACGCCGAGGGCAACCTGGGCCTGGCCAATGCCCTGTTCGATCACCTCGCGGGCAAGCTTCCGGTGTCGCGCTTCCAGCGCGATCTGACCGACTCGACCGTGCTGCGCAACATCGGCCTGGCGTTCGCCTGGTCGCTGATCGCCTACAAGGCCTTCGATCGCGGCCTCGGGAAGCTGGAGATCGAGCCCGGCCGCCTGGCGGAAGACCTGGACCAGAACTGGGAGGTCCTGGGCGAGGCGGTCCAGACGGTGATGCGTCGCTACGGCATCGAGTCGCCCTACGAGAAGCTCAAGGAACTGACCCGCGGGCAGCGCATTACGCCCGAGGCCCTGGCGGCCTTCATCGACGGCCTCGAGATCCCGGAAGAGGCCCGCGCGCGCCTGCGCGAGCTGACGCCGGGCACCTACACCGGCATCGCCGAGAAACTCGCGCGCGACCTCTGATCCCGCACGGCATGGCGGCCCCGGATCCGAACCAACCGCTGGTCCTGCTTGGCGGGCTCACGCCTGCCGAGTTTCTGCGCGACTACTGGCAGCAACGCCCGCTGCTCGTGCGCAATGCGGTCCCGGGTTTCGAGAATCCCATCGAGCCCGACGATCTGGCCGGCCTGGCGACCGATCCGGATGCCGCCAGCCGCATCGTCCGCGGGCATGTCGACCGCCAGGACTGGGACGTGGAGTACGGCCCCTTCGACGCCGAGCACCTGGGGCAACTGCCCGCGCAAGACTGGACCCTGCTGGTCACCGACGTGGAACGCTTCTGGCCCGGCGGGTCGGACTTCCTCGCCCGTTTCGACTTTATCCCGCGCTGGCGCCGGGACGACCTGATGATCTCCTATGCCCCGCCCGGGGGCTCCGTCGGGCCGCATGTGGATCAATACGACGTGTTCCTGTTCCAGGCGGCAGGACGCCGCCGCTGGCAGATCCAGGACCCACCGGGATCGCTGGATTGCCACGACGACCTGCCGCTCGCCATCCTGCGCGAGTTCCACCCGAGCGAGACCTGGGAGCTGGGCCCCGGCGACCTGCTCTATCTGCCGCCCGGTCTGCCGCATTACGGCCTGTCGCTGGATGCGCAGTGCATGACCTGGTCGGTCGGTTTTCGCGCCCCGACCATCCTCGACGTCCTGACCGGCTTCCTCGAGGAGCGCGCGAACGTGATCGGCGACCAGGCGCGTTTCGAGGATCCGGGGCGTCACCCGGCTGCCTGCCCCGCCGAACTCCCCGCCGCGGATCGCAGGGAACTGCGCGAGGCCCTGCGCGCGCTGCTCGCCGCGGAGGACCACGACCTGGACGCCTATCTCGGCCGATTCCTGACCCGCCCCGCCGGGAACATCGAGCTCGCTCCGGAAGACCCCGGGATCGCGGCCCGCGCCGGGGCCGCGGAACGCTTCGTCCTCCACCCCGGTATCCGCCGCGCGTGGTTCCAGGGCCCCGACGGCCCGGTCCTGTGCGTCGGTGGCAATGACTATCCCGCACAGCGCGTCACGCCCGAGATCCTGGAGACGTTCTGCCGCGCGGAGACGCTCAGCGTCGCGGAATGGGAGGAGGCGATCCCCGCGATCCGCCAGATCCTGGCGGACGGGCTCGAGGCGGGCTGGATCGCCCCGGAGACGCCCGCCGAGTAGCCGCCTGTACGGTGGTGAGGCGTCAGGCCGCCCGGGGCAGACAGGCCAGGGCGGCGCGCTCGATCAGCTCCGGGCCGGCGCCGGGCTGATGGGCCCCCTCGGTCAGGACACGCCGCCACTGACGGGCCCCGGGCTCCCCGTGGAACAGTCCCAGAATGTGCCGGGTCAGGCGAGCCAGCGGCACGCCATCTCGCCGCATCCCCTCGGCCAGCTCCAGGAGCCCCTCCAGCACCCCCTCGCGTGTCGGATCCTGTTCCGCACCGAAATACACCCGATCCACCAGGGACAGGCTCCAGGGCTCGTGGTAGGCCTTGCGTCCGAACATCACGCCATCCACCTGCTCCAGATGGGCCCGGGCACCCGATACATCGTCGAGCCCGCCGTTCAATACGATGGTCAGATGCGGAAACTCCGCCTTCAGGCGGTACACGCGGGCGTAGTCCAGCGGCGGGACATCGCGGTTGTCCTTGGGGCTCAACCCCTGCAGCCAGGCCTTGCGCGCGTGCACCACGAACACCCGGCAGCCGGCCGCGGCGACCTGCTCCACGAAGGCATGCAGATCGGCCTCGGAGTCCTGGTCGTCGATGCCGATCCGGTGCTTGACGGTTACCGGGACCTCCACCGCGTCGCGCATCGCCGCCACACAGTCGGCCACCAGCCCCGGATCCGCCATCAGGCAGGCGCCGAACGCCCCGGACTGGACGCGGTCGGAGGGACAACCCACATTCAGGTTAACCTCATCGAAACCGCGCGCAGCGGCGATGCGTGCCGCCTGCGCCAGCGTGGCCGGGTCCGACCCGCCCAGCTGCAGCGCGATCGGGTGTTCCTCCGCGGCAAAGCCAAGCAGGCGGTCGCGATCGCCATGGATCACCGCGTTGGCATGCACCATCTCGGTATACAACAATGCCCGTCGGGTGAGCAGCCGATGGAACCGGCGACACCAGGTGTCCGTCCAGTCCATCATCGGTGCAACCGAGAACCGCGGGTCGGGAAAGTGGCCCGCGTCACCCATCCGCGAAGCCCCCGTGCCGCGCAGGCCGCCTCGCAAAGCCATAAAGGATTGCCGTCATGTCGGAAAGCGAAGTCCCTGAAACCTTTCTTGATAGTGTCTCACACATGGTCGACCGGGCCATGGCCTACCTCGAACTCCCCGAGGGGGCGCGCGAGGCCCTGAAGTCCTGCGACTCGGTGATTCAGGTCAGCTTTCCGATCCGCTTTCGCGACCGCATCGAGGTGTTCAAGGGCTGGCGCGCGGTGCACTCCGCGCATCGCCTGCCATCCAAGGGCGGTCTGCGCTTCTCCCCGACCATGGATCAGCAGCACGCCGAGGCCCTGGCGGCCCTGATGACCTACAAATGCGCCATCGTGGACATCCCCTTCGGGGGTTCCAAGGGCGGGCTTCGGATCGATCCGCAGAAATACGACGAGTGGGAGATGGAGCGCATCACC
The DNA here is from genome assembly GCF_000377285.1 of Thioalkalivibrio sp. ALE25. Lineage (NCBI taxonomy): Bacteria > Pseudomonadati > Pseudomonadota > Gammaproteobacteria > Chromatiales > Ectothiorhodospiraceae > Thioalkalivibrio > Thioalkalivibrio sp. ALE25. The sequence goes on from NZ_KB897928.1 coordinate 194,770, forward strand.
CGGCGCTTCGCCCACGAACTGATCCAGCGTGACTACATCAGCCCCGCGCAAAACGTGCCGGCCCCCGATGTGGGGACCTCCCAGCGCGAGATGGCCTGGATCATGGAGACCTACCGCGAACGGCATCCGGAAGATCTCGATCATGCCGCCTCGGTGACCGGAAAACCCGTCGAACTGGGGGGCATCGTCGGGCGTCTCGAGGCCACCGGACGCGGTGTGCAGTACGCGCTACAGGCGTTCTTTCGCGAGGGCTTGGCCGCCCGCGAGGCCGGGTTCGAGGGTGGCCTGGGCGAACAGCGCATCATCATTCAGGGCTTCGGCAACGTCGGCTACTATGCCGCGCGCTTCCTGCAGCAGGACGATCACGTGAAGATCGTCGGCGTCATCAAGAGCGATGGCGGCGTGTACTGCGAAGACGGTATCGACGTCGAGGCGCTGCACGACTACGTCCGCCGCAGCGGCACCATGGAGGGCTTTGCCGGCGTCGAGTTCGAGCGCGACGGCAACCGCATCCTGGAACGCGAATGCGACATCCTGATCCCGGCGGCGCTGGAAGGCGCGATCCATCGCGGCAACGCCGACCGCATCCAGGCCCGGCTGATCGCCGAGGCCGCCAACGGGCCCTGCACCTGGGAGGCCGACCAGGCACTGCGGGCCCGCGGGATCACGATCCTGCCGGACGTCTACGTCAATGCCGGTGGTGTCGTCGTGTCCTACTTCGAATGGGTGCGCAACCTGTCGCACATGCGCTTCGGGCGCCTGGAGCGGCGCTACGACCAGTCCCAGGGCCAGCACATCGTGACGGCCATCGAGATGATGACCAACGAGAGCATCCCGGAATGGATTCGCGACGCGGTGGTTCGCGGTGCCGAGGAGATCGATCTGGTTCGTTCCGGCCTCGAGGACACCATGCGCGAGGCGTTCCGCGAGATGCACGAGGTCCGCGAGGTGGAAAGCAACGGCGAGGTACTCGACTACCGCACCGCCGCCTATCTGATCGCCCTGCGCAAGATCATCCGCGCCCGCAGCGACCTCAAGCTCATCTGACCCACACGCTCCGCGAACGCAGGGGATCCGGGGAATTCCCTCCCCTGCCCATGCCCCTAACCCGCCGGCCCGTACCGCGACTCCAGCGCCGCGAACAGGGCACGCAGGCCCATCGCCTCGCCGCCCTTGGGCCGGCCCGGCCGAGCCCGATCGTTGAAGGCCATGATGTCGAAGTGCAGCCAGGTCGTGTCCTCGGGGACGAATTCCTTCAGGAAGAGCCCCGCAGTGATCGCACCGGCGTAACCGCTGCTGGAACTGTTCACGATGTCGGCCACGTCGCTGTCCAGCATGTAGCGATACGGGGTATGCAGGGGCAACTGGCACACCGGATCGTCCCATTCCCGAGCCGGCTCGACCAGCGCCCGGGCCCAGCCTTCGTCCTCGGTGAAACAGGCGCTGATCTCGGTCCCCACGGCCACGCGCGCGGCACCGGTCAGCGTGGCGAAATCCACCAGCAGGTCGGGGTGGAACGATCCCGCCCGATCCAGCAGGTCGGCCAGCACCAGCCGCCCCTCGGCATCGGTGTTGTCGATCTCGATGCGCTTGCCGTTGCGCGCGGTCAGGACATCGCCCGGGCGGAACGCCCCGGCACCAATGGCATTCTCGACCGCGCCGATCAGCACGGTCAGGCGCACAGGCAACGCCTGCGCCATGATCAGGCGGGCCAGACCCAGCGCGATGGCCGCCCCGCCCATGTCCTTTTTCATCTGACGCATGGAATTCCCGGGCTTCAGGTTCAGCCCGCCCGAATCGAAGCACACGCCCTTGCCCACCAGCACCAGCGACGGGGCATCCGGCGGCCCCCAGGTCAGCTCGATCACCCGCGCGCCGTGGTCACTGGCCGCACCCACCGCGTGGATGCAGGGGAAGTCCTGTTCCAGCTTGTCGCTGTCACTCACGACATGCAGGCTGCAACCGAAGGCCTCAGCCAGATCCCGGGCCTGCAGGGCCAGGTTGGCCGGCATCATGTCGGCGGCGGGGGTGTTGATCAGGTCGCGGGTCAGGCCGATCGATTCGACAAAGGCCTGAACCCGGGCCGGGTCGGCGTCTTCCGGCCAGACCAGCCGTGGCGTGCGTTCCTGCGGTTCGCGGTAGCGGTCAAAGCGGTAGCGCCCCAGGCCCCAGCCGATGGCGGCGAGGTTCTGGACGTCGGCGTTGAGAAAGTCCGTCTCCAGACGATAGTCGCCGCTGCCCAGTGTCTCCGCCGCCGCGGCCAGCATCCAGATCGGCGTCTCGGCGTCGAACCCGGCCAGAACTGCCGCCAGCCCGCCGTCCGCGTCGGGAATACGCAGGATCGCGCCCGGCTCCGCCTCGAAGCCGGAGGCCTCGACCCACTTGCGCCAGCTCTCCGGCGCGGCCTCCAGGCGGACCGGGAGTGACTCGCGGCTGACCGGGATCAGCGGGACAGCGGTTTCGGACGACGCAACAAAGACAGAATCCACGCGGCTTTCCTCGAAATCGATCCAATACGGCCATAATACGCATCTTGTCGATCCCCCGGGATCGTACCCACTCAGCCGGTGCGCGGTTCCGTGTGCCGGGGCCCTACAGGATGTGACGATGACGCCAGCGCTGGAGATTCGCGGGCTCAAGAAGACCTACAAGAACGGATTCGAGGCCCTCAAGGGGATCGACCTCGAGGTGGCGCCCGGCAGCTTCTTTGCCCTGCTGGGCCCCAACGGGGCCGGCAAGTCCACCACCATCGGGATCATCACCTCGCTGATCAACAAGACCGCGGGCACGGTCAAGGTCTTCGGCCACGACCTGGACACCGACCTGCAGGCGGTCAAGCGCTCCATCGGGCTGGTCCCGCAGGAGTTCAACTTCAACAACTTCGAGCCGATCGGCGAGATCGTCGTCAACCAGGCGGGCTACTACGGCATCCCCCGGCGCGAGGCCTGGGAGCGCTGCGAGCACTACCTGAACGAGCTGGGCCTGTGGGAAAAGCGCAAGGACATGGCGCGTACGCTGTCCGGGGGCATGAAGCGCCGGCTGATGATTGCGCGCGCCCTCGTGCACGAACCGCGGCTGCTGATCCTGGACGAACCCACCGCCGGCGTCGATATCGAACTGCGCCGCTCCATGTGGGACTTCCTGACCCGTATCAACACCGACGGACGCAGCATCATCCTGACCACGCACTATCTCGAGGAGGCGGAGACGCTGTGCCGCAACATCGCGATCATCGATGACGGCGGCATCATCGAGAACACCACGATGAAGCAGCTCCTCGCCAAGCTCGAGACGGAGACCATGGTCCTGGATCTCAGCGAACCACCGCCGGGCCTCCCCGAGCATGCGCCGGTGGCCCTGCGCCAGGTCGACGAGCTCACGCTGGAGGCCGACATCCGCCGCGGCCAGCACCTGAACGATCTGTTCCGGGTCCTGGATCAGGCCGGAATCCGCGTTCAGAGCATGCGCAACAAGGCCAACCGCCTGGAGGAACTGTTCATCCGCATGACCCGCAACGGCCAGAGCCCCAGTCACCTCACGCCGGGTGCCAGCGGCGCCAGCGAGCAGCCGGAGAACCAGGCATGAGCAGCACCCACCTGCGTCACTACTGGACCGCCTTCCGCACCATCGTCACCAAGGAGGTGCTGCGCTTCGCCCGCATCTGGGTGCAGACGGTGCTGCCGCCGGTGATCACCACGGCCCTGTACTTCATCATCTTCGGTGGCCTGATCGGCGAGCGAATCGGCGAGATGGAAGGCTACCGCTACATGGACTTCATCGTGCCCGGCCTGATCATGCTGGCCGTGATCACCAACAGCTATTCCAATGTGGTTTCGTCCTTCTTCGGTTCCAAGTTCCAGCGCCATATCGAGGAGTTGCTGGTCTCGCCGATCCCCAACAGCGTGATCATCCTCGGCTTCGTCTTCGGCGGCGTGGCCCGCGGCCTGGCGGTGGGAGTTGCCGTCCTGCTGGTGTCGCTGTTCTTCAGTCCGCTCAGCGTGCACAACGCCCCGGTCATGCTGGTCATCGTGCTGATGACGTCGATCCTGTTCGCCCTTGCCGGGCTGATCAATGGTGTCTTCGCCCGTACCTTCGACGATATCGCGATCGTCCCGACCTTCGTGCTCACGCCGCTGACGTACCTGGGCGGGGTGTTCTACTCGATCAGCCTGCTGCCGGAGTTCTGGCAGGGCGTGTCGATGCTCAACCCCATCCTGTACATGGTGGACGCCTTCCGCTACGGCAGTCTCGGCCACAGCGACTTCCCCGTGGCCATGTCCTTCGCCATCATCGCGGGCTTCATCGCCGTCCTTTACTCCGTGGCACTGATCCTGCTCAATCGCGGCGTCGGAATCCGATCCTGACGCCCAGCCCCGGCGAAACCGCCGGAAAGCGGCTTCCGACGGTGTTTATTGCCCGAAAAAACGTGGTATAAAGCGGAAACTCTCCGGGGCAAGGGCCATATGGGTTACAACAGAAAGACATCGCATTTCTTTCTGGCGGGCACCGCCGGACTCGCCATCCTGGTGGGTACCAGCCTCCTGCTCGCCTCCCAGCCCGCCGAGACCTCCCAGCCGCTCCAGATCGGTGCCGGCAACCCGCTCCCCGTCGCCAAGCTGTCCCTCGCACGCCCGGACCACCCGGCCGGAGGCGCGTCGATCAGCCCGGCACCGTCGGCGTCGTTCGATGCGGGCGCGCAGACCGTCGCGTTTGCCACCGACATGCTGGACGACCCGAGCACCGGCTACCACGACGACCCCATCGACCCGGACGCGGAGGCGCCCACCTCCTACGAAACCTTCGACCTCGACGGTGACGGCGATAGCACCGTCGAGGCGGACGCGACCGAGGACGAATGGCACAGCCATACGCTGAAGGATGGCGAGCGCCTGACCGGGCTCTGGGAACGCGAATGGGAGCTTCCCCTCGCGACGCTCTATCGCCTGCTGGATGATGACGAGAACGCCTCCATCCTGAACCGTGTGCGTCCCGGCCAGGAGATCGAATGGCAGGTGGACGACGAGGGCTATCTGACCCGCATGCGCCTGTGGACCTCCCGCGCCAGCGGGCACGAGTGGATCCGCGAGGCCGAGGGCTGGGACTTCGAACGCGGCGAGGTCGAGAATGGCCGCGAGGTCAGCCACCTGATCATCAGCGCCGAGATCGACGGGAACATCGCGTCCGCGCTGAGCGAACGCGCGGATATCTCCCCGGGGGCGGCCAACGCCCTGGCCGTACTGCTCGACCGCTACCTGCCCGTGCGTACCCATGCCCGTACCGGTGACCAGTTCACCCTGCTGGTGGAACAGGAGACGCTGGTCGGCGACGACACCCCGCACAACCTCCGCCTGCTCGCCTTCGACTACGAAGGCGAACGCATCGAGATCCGCGCCGCCCGCAACGTCAACGGCCGGTTCTACACGCCCGAGGGCGAGAGCCTGCTGCCGCCATTCGATCGTCGCCCGTTTGCGGGCAATTACCGCATCAGTTCCAGTTTCAACCCCCGCCGCCGCCATCCGGTCACCGGCCGTGTGGCCCCCCACCACGGTACGGACTTCGCCATGCCCGTGGGCACACCCATCCTCGCGCCGGCTGACGGCCGCGTGACCCGCGTGGAGAATCACCCCTACGCCGGGCGTTTCATCGTCATCGAGCACGGCCAGGGATACTCCACGCGCTACCTGCATCTGCAGCGACAGCTGGTACGCCCCGGGCAGACCGTGGAGCGCGGTGACCGTATCGCCCTGTCCGGCAACACCGGCCGCAGCACCGGGCCCCACCTGCATTACGAGATCCACGTGAACAACCGGCCGCAGAACCCGATGCGCGTGGAGCTCCCGGAGAGCGATGCCCTGGAAGGCGACGAACTCGACCGCTTCAAGTCCATCAGCCAGACACTGCTGGCCCAGCTGGACAACGGGGTGCGCAACCAGCAGGTCGCCTTCACCTCGTTCGAAGAGCTGACCCGTTGAGGGATTGATCCGAGGGTCCCGGCGGTGGGCGCCTCGCGTTCATCGCCGGGGTCCTGATTGCGTGGTGGCCTCCTCTCCCTTGTCTCCCCTGCTCGACTGGGCGCGTCTTGACTGGCGCGACGGCATGCCCTTTGCTGTCGACTACGGCGACGGCTATTTTGGATCGCGCCAGCCGCGCGCAGAAGCGCAAGAGGTCTTCCTCGAGGCCAACAGCCTGCCGGAGCGGTTCTCCGGCTGCCGCCACTTCGCGATCGGTGAAACCGGCTTCGGCACCGGGCTGAACCTGCTGCTGGCGCTGGAGCAATGGCGCCGGCACGCCCCGTCGGATGCCTTCCTCTCACTGCTCAGCCTGGAGGCACACCCCCTTTCGCCGGAGGACCTCGCCACCCTGCACCAACACCTCGGGCTCGACGATGCCGACAGCCGCGCCCTGCGCGCGCAGTACCCGCCCCCGGTACCGGGACTGCACCGGATCGAATTCCCCGGGGCGCGCGCCACCCTGACCCTGGGCCTGGGCGACGCCGCGCCAATGCTTGCGGGCGTGCGCGGCCGGATCGATGCCTGGTTCCTGGACGGCTTCGCGCCGCGCAGCAATCCCGCGTTGTGGAACACCGGCGTTTTTCGCCAGATCGCCCGGCTGTCCGCGCCCGGCGCCACGTTCGGCACCTACACCGCCGCGGGCCAGGTCCGGCGCGATCTGGAGGGTGTCGGATTTACGGTCCGGCGCGTCCCGGGCCACGGACGCAAGCGCGAGCGCCTGACCGGGGCCTTCCACGCGCCGTCCGCCGAACCGGCGACGCCGGCACCGCAGGCGCCCCGCCACGTGGCCGTCGTCGGGGCCGGACTGGCCGGGCTGTCCAGCGCGCACGCGCTGGAACGTCGCGGCATCCGCACCACCCTGTTCGACCCCGCCGGGGTCGCCGGTGGTGCGTCCGGCAACCCGGCCGCCGTACTGCTGCCCAACCTGCACCCGCGCGATGCCGACCTGAACCGCCTGGCCCTGGCCGGGATGCGCAGGACCCGGACCCTGATCAACGAACTGGAGGCCCATACGGGGGAAGTATTGCGGCTGGCCTCCGGCGTCGCCTTCCACGGCATCAGCGCCCACGGGAAGAAACGGGTGACCCGTCTGCTCAAGGCCGGCAGCGAAGCGACCGGGCTGCTCTTTGATCCGGCGGGCCCGGGATGCACCGACGCCCCGCATCTGTACTACCCCGAGGGCCTGGCGGTGGATATGGCCGCTCTTTGTCGTGCCCTTGCCGGCACCCTGCCGGCGCCCCGCGCAGAGGCTGTCACGCACATCCACCTGACTCCCGGCCAAGACGCAGTGCAACTGGAGACGGAGTACGGCCGGGAGTCATTCGATGCCGTCGTGCTGGCCAATGGCGCCGGTCAGGGGGCGCCCCTGAGCCCCGAACACGGGGCGGTCTCGACGGTCACCGGCCAGATGACCCGAGTGGCGGCCACCCTGCCCGACTGGGGCGGGTTCGTCGCCACCGGACAGGGCTACTGCATCCCGTCCCCCGACCAAACAGCATGGATCGGCGCGACCTACCGGCGCACGCAAGGCCCCGGCATCCGTCAGGCCGACACGCTCCTGGCTACGGACGACGCGGCGAACCTTCGCCACCTGGCCTGGGTGCCCGGCCTGGACGATCCCGCCACCCAGGTCCTGGACCACTGGGCCGGCGAACGGGCGGTGGTCCGCGATCGCCTGCCCTTGGTCGGGCCCAGCCGAATGGACGCGCGCGGCCGCGTCCAGCTCAACCTCGCGCATGGCTCACGCGGCCTGCTGTACGCACCCCTGGCCGCCGAGTGGCTGGCCGACCATTGGCTGGGCCTCATCGAACCCCTGGAGACCACTACCGCCGCGCGGCTGGACCCAGCCCGACACGCGGGTCAGGCCCCGGGAGCCTCCGACGAGGCGTAGGCCACATCGTTGCGGCCCGCCGCCTTCACCCGGTACATCGCGTGATCCGCGGCCATCATCAGGTCGGCGAGCCGCTGTCCGTCACCCGGATAGAAGGCGACGCCGATGCTGCATGACAGGCTCACCTCCACCGTATCCATATGCCCGGGGTGCAGCTCAAAGGGCTCACGGAAGGCCTCTTGCAGCCGCTCGACCAGCCGCGTTGCCTCCTCCGCGTGGTGCAGCGGGGCACTCAATACGATGAACTCGTCCCCGCCCAGGCGAACCAGCAGGTCATCCGTGCGCAGGCTGCCGGCCAGACGCCTGGCGAGCAGCCGCAGCAACTCGTCGCCCACCGCGTGGCCATACTGATCGTTCACCGGCTTGAAGCGATCCAGGTCGATGAACAGCAGCGCCAGCTGACCCTCCTTGCGGTCGGCCCGGGCTGCCAGGCGGGGAAACGCGCGGTCCAGCGCGGCCCGGTTCGCGGTGCCGGTCAGCGGGTCCTCCCACGCGAGCGCCTGCATGCGCTCCTCCAGCTGCTTGCGCTCGGTCACGTCCAGGGCATGCCAGACCACGGCCGCGGAACCCTCGAACGGCGTGTGAATCGGACGGACCCGCGCCTCGTACCAACGCGTCTCGTCCGCTGCCACCCCCGGCTCGCCCGCATGGAACGCACTGGCCTGCAGACGGTACTCGAGTTCCTGCATCGCCCCCTCGCGCAGGGCCCTTTGCACGATATCGGAGAACCGCTCCGCCACCTCGGGGGGTAACAACTCGGCCAGGGTATGCCCCACGGCCGTGGTGTGCGGGTCGCGGCCATGGCGCGCCTCGCCGAACACCCGCCGCACCAGCCCGGACGCATCGATCACCAGGGCATCGCCGGGCATGGCCTCGAACAGGGCGTCCTGGAGGTCCCGCGCCTCGCTCAGGGCATTGAACAGCATGCGATTCTCGTGCACGTCGACGAAGCTCAGCAGACAGGCCCGCTGCCCGTCCCAGTCGATCGGCACCCAGCGCAACAGATGAAAACGCTGATCCCCGTCCGCAGCCTTCACACGGATCTCGCGCCCCCGGGGCTCCTCCGGCACCGCGGCGCGGGTGAAATCGAGATCGGGGGGCAGACGCGGACGATCCGCCGGATGGATCACATCCAGTGTGGCCAGGGCCTGCCCGGGGTTCGGCGACACCCCGGTCATGCGCGCGAAGGCCGGGTTGGCCCACAGAACGCGCCGCCCGGCGACGACCAGCGTCGCGTCCTCCAGACGGTTGACCAGGGCCTGGTAGCGGCCCAGGGCCTCGCGGCGCTGCCGCATCCCCTGCCCAATGCGGAAGGTATATCCGCTGACCGCCATCAGGCCCACTGCGCCCAGGACCCACCAGGCGGCGGGGCGGGCCGTGGCGGACGGGCTGGGGACCGGCTTTGCCAGCAGCCGCCACTGCCCCCCGGCAAACGTCACATCGAGCTGCAATGGCGCCGATTCGACATCGAGCGCCTGCGGGTTGTAGAACACCTCGCCCTCGGCACCGGCCCCGTCGCGGCCGCGCAGGGCTAGCTTCAGGCGCTCCGAGCCGGGTACCAACCCGGCCTGTCGCAGCAGGGTGTCGAAATCGAGCGCGATGCTCGACAGGCTCCACGGGTTGGCGGCACCCGACACGTCCTCGTCCTCAGCTTCGGTCAGGACCGGCGCCCGCACCAGCAGCCCGCGGCCGCCCTGGGCCAGCGGCCAGGGCCCGGCGACCACGGTCTCGCGGCTCTCCAGCACGCGATGGAAGGACGCGGACTGCTGGGGATGCTCGGCCAGGTTGAGCCCAATCGCGCCCTCGTTACCGGCCCGTGGGTAGACCAGCTCCAGCACCTCGCCGCGTGCCAGCGTCAGCGACCGGATCAGATCGGGTTGCCCCCGGTAAAGCCGTTCCGCGGCGCGGGCGAACTCCTCCTCGTTCAACTCCGGATGGACGTAGGCGTAGGCCGCCAGCCCGATGGTGGCGTGCACCGACGCATTCAGCACGCTCTCCAGGCGGGAGCGCAGGCTGTTCGCCTCGGTCGCGAGCGACTGCTCATAACGATCGGCCATCTGCTGCTTCCAGCCCTGATCGATGGCCAGAAAAAGCAGGGCGAACAGCAGCGCCGCGAACAGCGCGGCCACCATCGGGCCCCGCACATACGGTTCGGTGGTGCGGACCCGCGACGACGAAGCGCTGTCACGGGCGGCGTTTTGGGCATCGGAAGCTTCCGAGGTGTCCGGTGGTGGGCTCATGCCGGGTCTTTTGCGGGCGCACAGGGTTCTACTATGCGCCAACGGGGGGCAAACCGAAACGGCTCCGGAAATGCCCCGCTGACGCCCCGCTCACACGGGCCAACCCGGCCCCCGCATGAAGCGGCCGGGCGCTCGCCCGTACGTGGGCGGGTTGGCCGCCGGTCCAGCGACCACTGCTCGCTCGGCACCGTGGCCAAGGGGCCCGCCGAGCGGAACGATCTGGGATTGGTGGGGACGGCCGGAATCGAACCGGCACGGCCTTGCGGCCAGCGGATTTTAAGTCCGATGCGTCTACCAGTTCCGCCACGCCCCCGGAGCCGCCGCATCATACCGTGCGTGCCACGATGCCGCACCCGAACCCGGCGGAGCCTACTCCGCTTCCGCGGCCGGCATCTCCGCGACTGGCAACGGCACGTGCAGGGACGCCGCGATCGCCCGGAGGAGCTCGACCTCGGCGATCACCGTCTGCCCGCCATGGGTGATGGTGGCGAGCATTGCCGTGACCAGCCTTTGCTTGTCGGCCGGACGCAGTGCGTCCAGCGCCTCCAGGGCGCGATCGAGCTCATCCGCCCAGGCCGCCGCGTCCGCAGCGGCCTCCAGGGCCGTATCCAACACGTCTTTCGCCGGATCTGCGATGTCCAGGGCGACATGGCCCGCCCGCAGCGCCTCGCGCGCGGCCTCGAAGTCCTCCGGATGACCGTGATGGGCGAGCACGGCCAGCACACTTCGCGCATGGCGTTCGTGGCGTTCCAGCCGATCCCGTCCACCCGGGCGGGCGCGGGCCGGCTGATCGAGGTCGCGCAGCTGGCGCCGCAGGAGCCGGCCGGTGGCGTATTCGAAGGCCGACACCCGGCCGTCGGCCCGGACCAGTTCGTCGATCAGCGCCTCCAGCGCCTGGCGCTCCTCCGACGGACGGTGGCGCACGGGCGGGAAGCTCATCTCCAGCAGCGGGATGCGCAGGTCCGGCCGCAGGTGCGGCGCAGCGTCCAGCAAGGTACGCACACGCGACTCGCTCTCTCCGCCCCGCTTCGCGGCGATCCGCAGCAATTGGTGATCCCGCACCTCGGGGTCGGCGCTGATCAGCAGATAGAGCAGCACCTCCACGGCCCAGGCATCGGAATGCGCGGCGCGCTCCAGTGGTCCCGGCATCGCCGCGACCAACAGTCCGGCGCCCAGGATCTGTGCCAGGCCCGGATCCCCGATGTTCTCCATCAGGCGTTCCGGATTCAGCAGCATATTGCCCGACTCGCGCGGCTGTTCGCGCTCGCGCGCCTCCGCCTCGGCCTGCGCCTCCTGTTCCCTGCGACGGGTTTGCGCATCCCGCTCCATCTGTTCGCGGATGGTCTCCAGTTCTTCCGGCTGGAACCCGGGCTCGATGGCCTGGATGCGCCGCACCAGCGGCGGATGGGTCGCGAACATCTGGCCCAGGGCGCCGGAGGCGAACAGCATGTGCCCCACCTCCTCGGTATCGGCGCGCAACGCAGTGTGTCCGGCCCCGATCTTCTTCAGGGCACCGGCAATGCCGGACGGCTGACGCGTGAACTGCACCGCCGAGGCATCGGCCAGGTACTCCCGCTGGCGCGAGACCGAGGCGCGAATCCAGCGCCCGAAAAACAGCCCGATATAGCCCACCACCATCAACGCCAGACCCGCCGCAACAATGCCCCCGGCGTTGCGGTTGTTGCGCGACAGGCGCATGGCCAGCAGCACGCGCTGCCCGATGAGCGCCATCACCAGGATCCCGAACAACATCCCCATCAGGCGGATATTCAGGCGCATATCGCCGTTCAGGACATGCCCGAACTCGTGCGCCACCACCCCCTGCAGTTCGTCGCGATCCAGCTGTTCCAGGGCCCCGCGCGTGACGGCAATGGCCGCGTCGTCCGGCGAGTACCCCGCGGCAAACGCGTTGATACCGGCCTCCTGCTCCAGCACATAGACCTCCGGCACGGGCACGCCGGAGGCGATCGCGATCTCCTCGACCACATTCATCAGGCGCCGCCGCAACGGGTCGCGGGTATCGCCGTCCACCCGGGTGCCACCCAGCTCGCGGGCCACGGCCCCGCCGCCATCGCGCAGCCCCAGGGTGCGATAGAGGCTGCCGACCCCGATCAGCCCGATCGTCAGCACGCTGGTCCAGACCATCACCTCGACGTTGCGCGCCAGAAATTCCCGGGTCAGCCAGGGTTCCCCCGCCGCCACCGGCTCGGCCTGCCCGAAAAGCACGAGCACAATGGCGTTCATCACCAGCACGATCGCCAGCACCGCCAGTCCGAACAGGAACAGCAACCAGCGGGTGCGTCGCTGGGCCCGGTCCTGATGCTCGAAGAAGTTCATATCGCCCGGGCCATCAGGAGAAATTCACCTCGACCGCCTCGCGCTTCTGCGGATCCTCGATCTCCAGGAGCTGCGCCGGACGGAAGCCCAGATTGTTGGCAATCAGGCTGTTCGGGAACATCTCGCGCAGGATGTTGTACTGCATGACCGCGTCATTGAAGGCCTGACGGGCATAGGCGACCCGGTTCTCGGTACTGGTGAGCTCCTCCGACAGCTGCATCATGTTCTGGTTAGCCTTCAGATCCGGATAGGCCTCCGACAGCGCAAACAGCCGCCCGAGGGCGCCGGACAGCCCCTGCTCCGAACTGGACAGCTTGCGCACGGCCTCCGCGTTGGTCGGGTCGCCGGCCACCTCCTGCAGGCTCTGCTGGGCCTGATTCCGGGCCTGGATGACCGCCTCCAGGGTATCCCGCTCGTGGCTCATGTAGCGCTCGGCGACCTTCACCAGATTGGGGATCAGGTCGTAGCGCCGGGTCAGCTGCACATCGATCTGGGCAAACGCGTTCTTGTACCGGTTGCGCGACGTGACCAGCCGGTTGTACGTCCATACCCCCCAGACCACCAGCAGGACCAGAATCGCCAGCACCACCCACTTCGTATCCATCGTGCAAAGCTCCTTTGCGGTTTACCCGGCCGAGTGTACGCGGCGGACGGGTCCCCCGCGAGAGGATTCTCGGGCGCAGACGGCAACCGCCGCCGTGCTTTATCCTTGCGCCAGGCCATCCTCGGAACCTCGCATGAATCTCTCCACCCTGCTCGGCATCCTCGGCAGCCTGCTGGTGTTCGGCAGTGTCATCGCGTTCTCCTCCCAGGACCTCGACGCCTTCCTGAACCTGCCGGGACTGGGGATCGTGGTGGGCGGCACCATTGCGGCCACCCTGATGAGCTACCCCTTCCACGAGGTCATGCGCGTCTTCCGCGCCGGGGCCAACGCGATCCGCGAGGAACGCTACGACGCCAGCCAGGACCTCGAGGAGATCGTGCAGGTCTCGCGCTACTGGTTCTCCCAGAACCTGCAGCGCATCCAGGACCGCCTGGACCAGATCCGCAACCCATTCCTGCGCACCGGCATCCAGCTGGTCATCGACGACACCCCGATGGACGACGTCTCCGACCTGCTGAACTGGCGCATGGCCCGCCTGCGCGCCCGCGAACAGGCCGACGCCCAGATGTTCCGGACCATGGCCACCTATGCCCCGGCCTTTGGCATGCTCGGCACCCTGATCGGGCTGATCAACCTGCTCCTGACGACCGAGAGCGACGATTTTACCGTGATCGCGGTCAACCTCGGCATCGCGCTGATCACCACCTTCTACGGCATCCTCCTGGCCAACCTGGTGTTTCGCCCCATCGCCATCAAGCTGGAGCGACGGACCGAGGAACGCGTGGTCCTCATGACCATGGTGCTGGAAGGCATCATGCTCATGCGCAAGGGCCGTTCGCCCGGATACATCCGCGAGACCCTGCGCTCGTTCATGGAGAACCACAGCGACGAAATCCGCCAGGCCGCCCCCACCAACGGGGACGAAGAACCCGCCGCGGACCCACGGGACCCGGACCCGTCGAACGAGCGTCGCTGAACCATGCCCGGCCCCGCCTACTCCACCTCGGAGCGCGCCGCGCTGCAGGCCGAAATGGACGCCCACGCGGCGACCCGCCCGGAACAGGCATTTCTCGCCTCCTACCCCGGCGAACGCCAGCGCGACGACGAACACGCCTGGATCCTCACCTACCTCGACGTGCTGACCCTGGTCATCGTCGTCTTCGTCATCCTGCTGACCTTCATGGACCCGCGCGACGACGATCCCCGCGCGGTGTCCGCCAGCCCCGTCGCGCTGGCCCATCCCGACCGCAGCGCGCTGGTCGAGCCCCTGGTCCACCCCACGCTGCTCGGTCTTGCCGACCTCGACGACAGCGTCGCCGAGGACCCGGCGCCCCCCGAAACGTCCGCCGAAACAACCGGAACCGGCGCCGATGCCGATCAACTGCGGGATCGGGCCCCGGAGGGGGTCGATATCGTCGAGCAACCCGGCCGTCTGGAACTGCGCATCCGCGACGAGATCCTGTTCGCCACCGCCCAGGCCGATCTGCGTTCGGACGGCGCAACGCTCCTGGAAGGACTGCTGACCATCCTGGCGGACCACCCGGGCCTCATCACCGTAGAGGGGCACACCGACAACGTCCCCATCGCGACCGAGCGCTTCCCCTCCAACTGGGAACTGTCCGCGGCGCGCGCCAGCAGCGTCGTGCGGCACCTGGTCGCGCAGGGGCTGGAGCCCTCGCGGCTGCGCGCGGTCGGGCGCGCCGACACGCTGCCGGTAGCCGGCAACGAGACACCGGGTGGGCGCGCCGAGAATCGTCGCGTGTCACTGATCCTGGAGGCCGAAGCGAACTGATACCCGACGCCCCACCCGCATTCCGCGAGCCCGCAGGGCCACTTGACGCCCGCGCGACCCCCATAGAAGATGCGCAACACTTGCACTTTAAGGAGGCTGGTGTGCGTACCGGACGCGGGTCCCTGCTGGGCGACTTCCTCGACACCACCAATCACTGGGACAAGCTCATTGCCCTGATGGGCGGGATGATCGGCCTTTACCTGTCGCTGGAGGTCGCCGCCTCGGTAACCGACAACGGCATCAACGGTCTGATCCTCGCCTCCCTCGGCGCCACCGCCGTCCTGCTGTTCGCCGCGCCGCATGCCGCCCTCTCGCAACCCTGGAACGTGCTCGGTGGTCATGGCGTTGCCGCCATCGTAGGGATACTGATACGCGACCTGCTGCCCCACCCCCTGCTGGCCGCCGCCGTCGCCGTGGGCCTCGCCATCTGGCTGATGCACTACCTGCGCTGCCTGCATCCCCCTGGCGGCGCCACGGCGCTCTATGCGGTCGTGGGCGGCGACTCGGTCACGGCCCTGGGACCGTGGTTCCTGCTGCACCCTGTGCTGACCAGTGTCGGGGTCATGCTGATGGTGGCCGTCATCATCAACTACCCGTTCCCCTGGCGCCGCTATCCCGCGAGCCTGACCCCGTCCCCCGAAAGCCCGGAACACAGCCCGCTGGCGGCCCTGGAGCGGGCCGGTCTCGGCCGCGAGGATCTCGAGCACGCCATGCGCGAGATGAACCTGTATCTGGATCTGACCGAGGACGATCTGGCACGCCTGTACCTGCTGGCCCGCCGCCATCACCAGCACCCCGACCCGATCACCCCGGAGGCCATCCAGCCCGGGGCCTGCTTCAGCAACGGCGGAACAGACGCCGACTGGGCGGTTCGCCGCGTGCTCCGGCGCGACGGGGCGCAGGTGATCTACCGCCACCTGGCGGGCCCCGAGGCCCCGGGTGAAGACCGCGCCAATCTGGACGACTTCCTCGCCTGGGCCCATCACCGGCTGGAGCCGGAATACGGCCCGGACGAGTAAGTGCGTTTGGGCCTCTACCTACCCGGCGCTTATACTCTCGCGCCAGGCGTAAGTCGGGTTAGGGTGATCGTCACGAGCGTGGCGGGATCGCGAAGCCCAGTCCGACAGGTTGCCAGGTCTCCGTAGCTCAGCTGGACAGAGCAGCCCCCTCCTAAGGGGCAGGTCGCAGGTTCGAATCCTGCCGGGGACACCATTTTCTCTCGCAGGCCGTCGGGATTCCCCCTAGCGCCGCGACCGCAACGGTCGTAAGGTAGGCCAATGGCCATGCTGACGACCGAACAGTCCAGCCGCATGATCGATCGCCTCGCCCCGCTGATCGGGATCCAGGGCGAAGTGGATGGCTGCATGGTGGAACTGGTCGAGGTCCTCGACGAAGGCCCGCGCGGGCTGCCCGGCGTGGCCCTGATGAGCATGGGCTCCCGGCGCAGCATCCAGGCCAACCAGTACGGCAATCCGCTCTGCCGGCACTCGGAGGTCCGCACCCTGTCCCTGCTGTCCGAGGTCGAGCGCGACCTGCATCCCGTCCTGCGGCAACTGCTTCCGGACAACGTTGTGGCGGAGTTGCGGGCGCTGCTGGCCGACTGAGGCGAATCGCGGGCTTTACCCGGCCGCGCGGTCACCGCGTGGCGGCTTGCGCGCCTCGGCGTCCTCCACCATGGGTTCCAGGCGTGGCCACACGGCATCCAGCAGGTGCGGCTGCGCCGCCTCGCTGGGGTGAATGCCGTCATCCATCAGCATGCCGTCCTCCAGCAGCACGTCCTCGAGAAAGAATGGCTCGAAGGCCAGATCCCGCGCGGCCGCCAGGTCGGCAAAGACCGCCTCGAAGCGTTCGGTGTAGCGCCGCCCGTAATTCGGCGGGATGCGGATGCCCAGCAGCAGGGTCTCGGCCCCTGCGGCGTCGATCGCGTCCACCATCGCCTCGAGGTTCTCGCGCATGGCCGACGGTGCCAGGCCCCGCAGGCCGTCATTGCCCCCGAGGGCCAGGATCACCAGGGCGGGGTCCATGCGCTCCAGTACCTCTGGCAGACGCGCCCGGCCGCCGGCTGTCGTGTCACCGCTGATGGAGACGTTTTCCACCACCCATTCCCGCTCGCGCTCGGCCAGGCGCTCTTCCAGAAGGGCCGGCCACCCGGCAGACTCCGGCATGCCATAGGCCGCACTCAACGAATCCCCGAACACCAGGATTCGCAGCGCCTCGGCGGAGCGATTTTCGTCTTCCGGGGAATTCCCGGGCGCGACGGGACTCCATAGCAACGCGATCAAGCCCATCACGACCAACGGAATACGCAACATGGATGCATCCTCGTCATATGTACTGGAGGCCCGGGACATCGAACAGCGGATCAGCGGACCCAGCGGGCCGCTGGACATCCTGCGCGGCATATCGCTGGCGGTCCAGGCCGGCGAGACGGTCGCGATCCTCGGCGCCTCCGGATCGGGCAAGTCCACCCTGCTCGGGCTCCTTGCAGGTCTGGACGCCCCGAGCGCGGGAGAAGTTCGCCTGCTGGGCCGGACCATCAGCGAACTGGACGAGGATGGCCGCGCCGCGTTGCGCGCCGGACGGGTCGGGTTCGTGTTCCAGTCCTTCCAGTTGCTCCCGGCGCTGACGGCCCTGGAGAACGCCCTGCTGCCGCTGGAGCTGAACCCGGCCCATGCCGGCGAAGATCAGGCCACCCTGAACCGCTGGGCCAGCCAGGCCCTGGAGCGCGTGGGCCTTGGCGAACGCGCCGCGCATTACCCGCACCAGCTTTCGGGGGGCGAGCAGCAACGGGTGGCCATTGCCCGCGCCATTGTCGACCACCCGGCGGTCCTGTTCGCCGACGAGCCCACCGGGAATCTCGACGGCAAGACCGGGCAGCGCATCATCGAGCTGCTGTTCGGCCTGGCCCGGCATCCGGACGGCGACGGGCCCGCCACCGCACTGGTGCTGGTGACCCATGATCCGGAACTGGCGGCGCAGTGCGACCGCATCATCTCCATTCAGGATGGCGTGCTGGCATGACGGCAAGCCACATCCATACCCGGGGTCAGGGCCGCAATCCCCTGCGCGCGCTGCTGCGCGGCACCTGGCGGGAATGGCGCTCCGCCGAACTGCGGGTACTGGCCGCGGCGCTGGTCGTCGCGGTCGCCGCGGTCGCCGCCGTCGGCTTCTTTACCGATCGCGTGGATCGCGGGATGGCCCAGCAGGCCACCGCCCTCCTCGGCGGTGATCTTGCGGTGGTCAGTGACAACCCGCTGCCGGCGGGCTGGCCCGACGAAGCCGCGAACCGCGGGCTGGACACGGCGCGCACCGCCTCGCTGCCCAGCGTGGTCTTTGGCAAGGACGACCAGTCGCGCCTGGCGGCCCTGCGCGCAGTCGAGCCCAGCTGGCCGTTGAAGGGCGAGGCCCGCACCCGCTCGGGACCGGACGGGGAGGAGCAACCGCGCGAACGCGGGCCGCAACCCGGTACTGCCTGGCTGGAATCCACCCTGCTCGAGGCGCTGGGACTGCAGGTCGGCGACCGGGTCGAGGTCGGTGACCTGGATCTGGAGGTCACCGGCATCCTCGCGCACGAACCCGACCGTGGCAGCAACCTGCTGGACATCGCGCCGCGCCTGATGCTCGCCTTCGACGACCTGGACGCCAGTGGACTGATCGGCCCCGGCAGCCGGGTGCGCTACGAGTTCTTTGCCGCCGGACCGAGTGCGGAGGTTGCCGCCTTCCGCGCCTGGCTGGGGGACGAACTGGAGGCCGGGGAACGCCTCCTGGGCCTGGACGATGCGAACCCGGAGCTGCGCACGGCCATCGAGCGCGCCGAGCGCTTCCTCGGGCTCGCTTCGCTGATGGCGGTGCTACTGGCCGGGGCCGCGATTGCCGTGGCGGCCCATCACTTCGCCCAGCGCCGCGCCGATCCGGCGGCCGTGATGCGCGCCCTGGGCGCCAGGGGCCGCCGGGTCCTGCTGACCTACTTCGGCCGGGTGGTGCTGGTCGCCCTGCTGGCCAGCGCTGTCGGGCTCGCCATCGGCTTCGCCGCGCAGTTCGTCCTCGCGTCCCTGCTCGGCGGCTGGCTTGACGGGGATCTCCCTCCTCCGGGGGCGCGGCCACTGGTCGCCGGCCTGGGCGTGGGACTGATTACCGCCGTTGGCTTCGCCCTCCCCGCGCTGTTGCGCATTGGCCAGGTCTCGCCGCTGCGCGTCCTGCGCCGCGATCTGGGCCTGCCGCCCACCTCGGTATGGCTCTCCGGCGCCCTCGCACTGCTCGCCTTCGGCGGCCTACTCTACTGGCAGGCCGCCGACCCGCAACTCGCCGCCTGGGTCCTGATCGGCACCGCGGTGGCCATCGCGTTGCTGGCCGTCCTCGGGATGGGGCTGGTGCTCGCCCTGAGGCCTCTGCGCAACCGCGGCGGCATGGCCCTGCGCTTCGGGCTGGCCAACCTGTCCCGGCGCGGCGGCCTCAGCGCGGTGCAACTGGTGGCCTTCAGTGTCGGGATCCTGGCCCTGCTGCTGCTGGCGATCGTGCGCGTCGACCTGCTGGAGGCCTGGGATGCCAGCATCCCGGAGGACGCCCCCAACCAGTTCTTCATCAACATCCAGCCGGGCCAGGAGCAGGCCTTCGCCGACCGGGTCGAGGCGGCCGGCCTCGAACGCCCGCAACTCGACCCGATGATCCGCGGCCGCCTGATCGAGATCAACGACGAACGCGTTCATCCGCAGGATTTTGACGATGATCGCGACCGAAGACTGGTGGATCGCGAATTCAACCTGTCGTATGCGCACACCCCGCCGGCGCACAATCGCATCGCCGACGGACACTGGTTCGGCGAGGCCGGGCAGGATCCCGACCGGGGCTGGTCGGTGGAGGCCGGACTCATGGAACGCTTCGACCTGGCACTGGGCGACTACCTGACGTTCCGGGTCGGGGGGCAGCCCATCCGCAGTCCGATCACCAGCGTCCGCGAGGTCGACTGGGACAGCTTCCAGGTGAATTTCTTCGTCATCGGCCCGCCTCCGCTGCTGGACCAGCAGCCCCGGACCTTCATCACGGCCATGCACGTGCCCGAAGACCAGCGCAGCGCCCAGAACCAGTGGCTGCGAGAGTTCCCCGCGGTATCGGCCATCGACGTGAGCGCCATCCTCGCGCAGGTCCGCGATGTGATGGACCAGGCCACGCGGGCGGTCGAATACGTCTTCCTGTTCACCCTGATCGCCGGGCTGACCGTGCTCTACGCCGCGGTCCAGGCCACCCGCGACGTCCGACGACGGGAGGCCGCCCTGCTGCGCACCCTCGGGGCACGTCGCGACCACATTCGCAACGGCTTGCTGGCGGAATTCGGGACCCTGGGCCTGCTGGCCGGGCTGCTCGCGGCCGTGATCGCCACGGCAGTGGGCGCCCTGCTCGCCTGGCAGGTGTTCGAGTTCGACTACAGCGTCAATCCCCTGACCTTCGTCTACGGGATCGGGGGCGGTACGCTGGGGATCGCCCTGGCCGGCTGGCTGGGGACGCGCCGGGTGCTGGACCAGGCCCCGCTGGCGGTGCTGCGCGGCCCGGAATAAGCCGAGCCGGGGTACTCGCGTGCCCCGATCAGTGGCCGTACATGATGTCCACGTCGAGGAAACCGAACAGGACCAGTAGCGCCAGCGCCCAGAGGTAGAAGGAGAAGACCTTCAGGTTGGCGCGGTACAGGAAGAACAACACCATCTTCAGCGACACAATCCCGACCAGCGCGGATACCACAAAGCCCACCGCCAGGGCCGTCCAGTTCAGGTCCCCAAGGCCGTTGCCGTTCAGGACGTCCAGCGACTGCACGGCGGTCGCCGCCAGGATCGTGGGAATCGCGAGGAAAAAGCTGTACTCCGCCGCCCAGCGCCGCTTGAGCCCGGTGAAGAGCGCGAAGACGATCGTCATACCGCTGCGCGAGAGCCCGGGAATCAGCGCGAAACCCTGCGCCACGCCGATGATCGCCGCGATCTTCGGGCTCAATTGGCGCAGGCCCAGCGGGCGCCGCTGCAACCGGTCCGTCCACCACAGCAGCACGCCGGTGAGGCTGAGCGTCCCGGCGATCAGCGTCGGGTGGGCAAACACCTGCTCGAACCCGGCCTTCAGGGTAAAACCCACGACGGCGGTCGCGAACACCGACAGCCCGCACAGCAGCGCCAGGCGCAGGAACAGCATCTCGCGCCCCGCGGAGCCCCGGGCGGAGGCCCACTGCCAGCTCTCGCGGGCGATCCCGCCGCTCAGCCGCAGCAGGCTCTTGCGGAAGACAAAGACAATCGATACCAGCGTGCCGACGTGCACCACCAGATCGAACAGGATCATCTCCGGGCTTTCCGGGGGCGGCAGTGGCTCACCCTGACGAATCAGCCAGTGCTGGGTCAGAACCAGGTGGGCGGTCGAGCTGACCGGAAGAAACATGAAGATGCCCTGCACGATCCCGAGCAGGGTGGCGACCCAGACTGTCATGACAGGTGCGACTCCGTGATCCCGAGGCGGGCCGCAGTATACGCAAACCACCCACCAGGCGTCGGTACCGGCGTCGCACCGCCGGCAAAAGCCCGGCTACACTCGGAACTGCGTCGTCAGACCTCGCAACTGCTCGATGCGCGCCACCAGGGTATCGGTCTCGCTGGCGGTGGCCTCGGCATTGGCCGCTGTCACCTGGGCCCCCTGACTGACCTCCGTGAGGGTGCCATCGACCTCGCGCGCGACCTCCGCCTGCTGTGACACGGCACCGGAGATCTCGTTGTTGAGATGCCGGATCCGCTCGACCGCCGAGCGGATCGACTGCAGGGCCTCGCCGGCACCGGCGGCCTCGTCCACGCCCGTTTCGCCCTTCTCCCGACTGCGCTCCATCGCACCGGCCGCCGAGCGCGCACCCGCCTGCAGCCGCTCGATCATGGCCTGGATCTCGGTCGTGGACTCCTGCGTCCGGGTCGCGAGCGTCCGGACCTCGTCGGCGACCACGGCAAACCCCCGACCCTGCTCGCCCGCGCGGGCCGCCTCGATGGCCGCATTCAGTGCCAGCAGGTTGGTCTGCTCGGCGATCCCGCGTATCACATCGAGAACCGACCCGATCTGGTCCGACTCGGCCTGAAGACGCGCCACCTGTTCGTTGGCGGTGCCGATCTCGCTCGCCAGCTCGCGCATGGTGCGCACGGTTGTGTCGACCACGCCGGAGCCGGTCCGGGTCTCGGTCTCGGCCTGGTCGGCCGCCTCGGAGGCCGTGCGCGCGTTGCGGGCGATCTCCTCGGCCGAGGCCGTCATCTGGTTCATGGCCGTCGCCACCTGGCCCAGCCGCGCCTGTTGCTGCTGCACCTCCTGATTCGTCTCCTCCGCCACGCGGTGCAGGGTGCCAACCGACTCCCCCAGCTCCCGTGCATGCTCCACCATCTCGGAGACCATGCGCTGCAGACGCTCGATGAAGGCGTTGAACAGACGAGCCAGGCGGTCGATGCCGTCGTTGCGCGGGGCCTCGATGCGCTGGCGCAGGTCCCCCTCACCCTCCGAGACCGCACGGAAGCGCCCGGCCAGTCCAGCCAGGCGGCGACGGATCATGAACACGAACAGGAAGTACACCACCACGATCACGCCAATCGCCACACCCAGCATCATCGCGTTGACCTGCCAGGCCGCGACATCCAGCAGCCGATCCACCGCGGCGGCCACTTCGGTCTCCAGGGCCGGCGTGGTCTCGTGCTCCTGCATCACCTGCTCCAGGGTCGCCTCCATCCCGCCCTTCAGCGTGGCCGTGTGCCAGAACACCGCTGCCGCGGCGATCAGGAAAAACACCCCGACAATCGCGCTCAATGCGAGCGAGAAACGTCCCGCCAGCGAAAGGCGACTCAGCCACCCACTCTCCTGCTCCATTGCTGCCCCCTGATGCCGGTACACTCCGGCTTTTGTTATCGCTGTAACGACCCACCGGCCCGAAACTATAGGCCGTGGCGCACCTGTGCTTCACGCGAACGCAACGCATGCGCTTGTGACGCAGGTCCGGACCAATTAAGGTTCTCTGAAATATACGTTCAAGCATATCCTCGATCACCGCGAACCGACGAAACCCTCCTATGCAGCTCACCCGCTATACCGATTTTTCCCTTCGCGTCCTGATGTACCTCACCGTGCAGCCGCGCGAGCAGCGCGTAACCGTCAGCGACATCTCCGAGCAGTTCGCCATCCCCCGCAACCACCTGGTCAAGATCGTGCACCAGCTCGGCCAGAAGGGGTACATCATCACCCGGCGCGGCAAGGGGGGTGGAATCTCCCTCGCCTGCGAACCCGCGGAGATCAACGTCGGCAGCGTGATCCGCGACATGGAGCCGAACCTGAACGTGGTCGACTGCGAGAACCCCGTCTGCCCGATCCTGCCCGGCTGCCAGTTGCGCGGCGTGCTCAACGACGCACGCGACGCCTTCCTCGCCGTGCTCGACCGCTACACCATTGCCGATGTGACCCAGGCGCCCGACTACCTCTACGAGCTCCTCCACCCCGGCAAGAGTGCCTGAACGCCGGTATCCTTCGGCCATGGAACGGCCCGATCCGGCACCCCGTAAACGAACCGCCCTGCACGCGCGCGCCGGGGCCCGCTGGCTGGCCGTGGCCGTGCCGTGCCTGCTGGCGCTCGCAAGCGCCGACGCACGCCAGGCCTGTCCCGATCCCGGGTCCACACCCACCCCCCTCGCCGAACTGCGCACGGGGACCGTACCCGAAGGAACGGAGGTGGTCGCGGAAGGCACCGTAACCGGCGTCTTCATGGACTCGGACCAGCTGGGGGGCTTCTACCTGCAACAGGGCTCGGGCGCCGCGGCCACAGGCCTGTTCGTCTACGCCCCGAGAAGGGACCCGGTCGCGGTCGGCCAGCGCCTGCAGGTGCACGGCACCTTTACCCGCCATCGGGGCCGCCCCCAACTCTCGCAACTGGACACGGTGGTCACCTGCGCCGACGGCGAACCGCCCGCCCCCGTCGACCTGCGCCTGCCCGACCATGCCGACCGGCTGGGCGACCATATCGACCAGCCGATCCGTTTCCCGCAGCGCCTGACGGTCACGGACAACCGGGACCTCGGGCGCTACGGAAGCCTGACGCTGGCCGCCGACGGGCGCCTGATGCACCCGGGCCAGACCGACCCCGCGGACAGTCCAGGGCACCAGGGTGCAGACCGCCGGATCGAACTGGACGACGGGAGCTATCGCGCGAACCCCGACCCGATCCCCTACCTCGACGATCAGGGGACCCGCCGCGCGGGAAGCTCGGTGGAAGGGCTCACCGGCATCCTCACCCACGCCTTTGGCACCTACCGGGTCCACCCCATCGAGCCCGTTGCCTGGACCGGCGGCGAGCGTCCCGGCCCGGTGCCGGCCGCGGATGCAGATCACCTGCGCATTGCCACCGCGAACATGGAGAATGACTTCGTCACGCTGGGCGAGCGTGGTGCCCAAACCCCGGCCGAGCGTCGACGCCAGACCGCCAAGCTGGATGCGCTGCTGCAAGGTCTGGATGCGGATCTGCTGGGCGCGGTCGAGCTGGAAAATGCCGCGTCCGCGCGCGAGACCCTGGTGGCGCGCCTGAACGCCCGCCCCGGGGAGCGCGGCGAATACTCGGCCATCGCGCACCCGGCGTCGGGGGACGATGCGATCAAGGTGGGCCTGCTCTACCGGCCGGAGCGCCTGCGTCTGGTCGGCACAGCCGCCGACCGCGATACCGTCCATCACCGCCCCCCGCTGCTGGGATGGTTCGAATCGGTCGGAGCCGGCGAGCGTTTCGGTGCCGTGGTCGTCCACTTCAAGGCCAAGAGCGGCTGCCCCGACAGTGGCGATATCGACCGGGGCCAGGGCTGCTGGAACCAGCGCCGTACCGCGCAGGCCGAGCGTCTCGTCGCCTGGATACGCGAACAGCAAACCGGCGAGTTCGCGGATGCTCCCGTCGTGGTCCTGGGCGATCTCAACGCCTATGCCGCCGAGGACCCCCTGCGCGTCCTCCATGCCGCAGGAAAACACGATCTCGTGCACGACGACCCAAGTACCGCCCATACCTACGTCTTTCGCGGCCAGGCCGGGCAGCTGGACTACCTGCTGGGGCCCGACACGCTGCGTGAACGGGTCCGGGACGGCGCCACCTGGCCCGTCAACGCCGACGAGCCGGAATTCCTCGGATTTGATGGCCGCGCCCCCGCCGACGGGCCCTGGCGCGCCTCGGATCACGATCCGGTCTGGGCCGACCTGTACCTGGACTAGTCGGTGACTGCGGCCACTCAGTCGCGGGCGTCCGGTTCCGCAGGCACGGCGGCCTCCGCCTCGGCCGCCGACACGTTGTCGACAATCCGTACCGGCAACGGCCCACCCAGGCTGCCCAGGGTCCTCTGCGGAAACGGGATGTCGATACCGGCCTCGTCCAGTGCCGCCTTCACCCCCTCGTGCATGGAGTTACGCAGGTCCAGGAATTTCTCCCGCCGCGCCCAGACCGAGAGCTGGATCTTCAACGCGGAGTCGCCGTACTCGAGGAAGATGAACAACGGCTTGGGCTCCTCCAGACAGACCGGGTTGCCCTCGGCGACCCCCATCAGCACGTCGCGCAACTGCTTGAGATCGGTGTGATAGGCGACCCCGATCTGCATGTCGAGCCGACGGATCGGGAACCGACTGAGGTTGGTCAGCTGGGACTTCACCAGGCTCTCGTTGGGCACCCGGACCATCAGGTTGTCGAAGGTCCGCAGCTTCACCGAGAGCGGATCGATGGACAGCACCTCGCCGGTGGCATCCCCCACCTTGATCACATCCCCGACAGAGAACGGCCGCTCACCGATCAGGAACAGCCCGGAGATCAGGTTGGAGGCGGAGGTCTGCGAGGCAAAGCCCAGCGCCACCGTGAGGATCCCGGCCGCACCCAGCAGCACGGTCAGGTCGAAGCCCAGCTCGCGCAGGGCCGAGGCCAGCACCAGGAGCACGATTACATAGAAGCTGATGCGCCGGGTCAGCATCACCTGCTGGGCATCGAGCTTGTCTTCCAGCACCCGCGCCAGCCCGCGCGACACCAGACGCGCGACCAGCAGACCCACCAGCAGATAAACCGCCGCGCGGACGGCCGCGAGGAACGCCTCGCTGGTGACGAAGGCCTGCGCGGCCTGTAGCCATTCGTTCATCGTGTGCGTCGCCCCCTACTGAAACAGGGCGCTGAACGCCCGCACCATCAAATGCCGTCCGCCGGCCTCGCGGGGCTCGGCGATACGCTGCGCCCCCGTCGCGGCCCCGGGCGGCCCCGGGTCGATCTTCATCGCCGCCATGTCACGGTCCTCCTCGCGCTCCATGCGCACGGCCGGGGTCCACAGCCGATGGTGGCGATCGGCATACACCGGCAGTCGCGGCACCGGCAGGTTCACGCGCTCCAGGAACAGGGCATCGTCCGCCTTGTTGGCGATGGTCAGCGGCGTCACCACACGATGCGGCCGTTCCGGCACATCCGCCAGGTCCAGGCGCGCCTGGGTCCGGGTCGCGTAGCACAGCTCGCCATTCACGGTGTTGGGGCCGAACCAGGTATCGGAAGGCGTATACACCGGGAATTCCTGCACCCGCGCCGCCCCCAGGTGCAGCTGCACCCAGGCCGGCGAACTGAGGTACAGGGTGACCTGCCCATGGGCCGGCACGTAGAACGGATTCTGCGGGCGGCTCACCATCGGACGATCGGCCAGGGCCACGCGCAGTTCCGGCTCGGCATCGGCCGGGGCCCCGGCAAACCGCAGCAGGTCCCGGGCACCGGCGGGAAAGGGTTCAGTGCAGGGGACGTCGATCGCCAGGGTCGCGTCCGCCGCGTCGCGCGGTCGTTCCATCACCATCTGCCATTCCTGCGCCCCATGCAGGAGCCACAGGTCCAGCGGACCGATGGACCAGCGACCGTGCGCGCCCGAGGCCAGCGGCCGGCGCCCCCACCAGGTCGCGGGATCGGTTCGCGTTGTCGAGGTCTCCGCCATCATCCCGTCCTTGCCATGCACCGCCTCACTGTAAACCAGAAACGGACGCCCGGGAGACGGCGCCGCGCGTTCCCCGCTCAGAAAAGGTCCAGCTGCCCCTCCTCGCGTCTCTGCCGCGGGCGCGCCGGCGGCACGAACTGGCTGCAGTCCAGTTCCACCAAGCGGCCACCCAGGCCCGCCCGCCGCCGGGCCAGCCGGAAGCGCTGGCGCAGCAGCTCGGCATACGCCCCCGCCCCGCGCATGCGGTGCCCGAAGGTCGCGTCATAGAGCTTGCCACCATGGGCCTCACGCAGGCGCTGCAGCACATGGTCTGCCTTGAGCGGGTGGTGATGGCGCAACCAGTCCTCGAACAGCGGCGCCACCTCGCGTGGCAGACGCAGCAGCACATATCCGGCGGCCACCGCCCCGGCGGTCGCACCCGCCTCCAGCAAAGACTCCACCTCGCCATCCGTCAGCACCGGGATCAGGGGCGCCACCAGAAGGCTCACGGGCACGCCCGCCGCGCTCAGCCGTTGGATGGTCCGGAAACGCCGTTGCGGAGCCGCGGCGCGCGGCTCCAGGTGGCGCGACAGGTTGCGGTCCAGCGTCGTCACCGATACGGCGACCTGGACCAGCCCGCGCTCGGCCATCGGGCCCAGCAGATCCAGATCGCGCTCCACCAGGGCCGACTTGGTCACGATCGACACCGGATGCCCGGTCTCCGCCAGGACCTCCAGCAGCTGCCGCGTAATCCGCCAATCCCGTTCCACGGGTTGATAGGCATCGGTGTTGATGCCCAGCGCAAGGGGCGTCACACGGTGGGACGGGCGGGCCAGCTCGCGCCGCAGGCATTCGGCCGCGCCCACCTTGGCAAACAGCCGGCTCTCGAAGTCGAGGCCCGGGGACAACCCGACGTAGGCATGCGCCGGGCGGGCGAAGCAGTAGGCACAGCCGTGTTCACAGCCCCGATACGGGTTCAGCGAAAGCTCGAAGGGCACATCCGGCGACTGGTTCCATGACAGCACGCGGCGTGGATGCTCGACGGTCACCTCCGTACGCAGGGGCGGCGGCGCCTCGCCATCGCCTTCCCAGCCATCATCGAAGGGTTCGCTCCGGGTGGGCTCGAAGCGGGCATACGGGTCCAGAGTCGCCCCGCGCCCCCGTGCAAGCCCCCTCGTGGGACCGCAGCGCTCGGTCATCGGGCCGACCCGTCCATGCGCTCGCACAGCTGGCGAAAGTAGCCGGACTCCGACACCATCGCCCGGCCTTCGCCGCTCTGGTTCAGCCGGTCCAGCAGGAGCCGCAGGCGCCGCGCGGCGTGCTGCCGGGAGGCCTCGTCATCCGCCGCCTGCAGCAGGGCCTCCGCCGATGCGATCTCGCCCCGGATCCGCACCGCCTCCGGCACATAGTCGGCATTCTTCAGCACGCGATAGGCCATGCGCAGCTCTTCCGGCACCGCGCGGTCATCGTCCAGCTCCAGCGGCCGGCCAGCCCCCGGGAGGTCGTCGAACGCCCCGCGACGCGCCGCATCCGCCAGTTTCGCCTCGATTTGTGCCTCATTAAGCAGCATCGCTCGCCCCGTCAACCGCGTCCGTTATGCCGGCCGAACCCGCCCTGTTGAGGACCGAACGGGTTTACCGTAAGGTCCGCTGCACCCGCACAACACGACCAGCGCACGGACCCCGATGGCAGCCACTTCGCGAGACAACCCGTCGGCGTCCGCCGTGCGTTCCCTCGCGCCGGCCCGCGAGGCCCTGCGCGCGGACCCGCGCTTCGACACCTACCTGACTCGGCAGATCCCGGTGCTGGTGGCATTATCGCTGCTGCCCGGGCTCGGGTATATCCTGCTGGGCGCCCTGCACGATGCGCTTGTCGCGGCCGCCTCCTGGTACGCGGTGATGTTTGCCGCCTCGCTCTGGGGAGTCCAGCTTTTCTGGCGGTACCACCGATCGCCGCTGTCACCGGAGCAGCGCAGCCGCTGGCGCCTGCGGCTGACGCTCTTTCTTTATCTCTACCTGGCGCTGTGGACCTGGATCTTTCTGGTCTTCGTGCGCCTCGACGCGCAGAACCTGCACTACATCGCCATCTTCACGCAGATCGGCGCCACCACGGTCGTCGCGGCCCTGCTCTACCCGGCCCCGTGGGTCTTCCGCCCGTTGATCCCGGCCATGATGGTGCCGCTGGCCGGCTACTTCCTGCTGATCGGTGACTGGTATGGCTACGTGCTGGCCGCCTTCTCCGCGACCCTGGCCCTGGTGCTGTACTACGCCGCCAGCAGCAGCTTCGGGCTGCTGCGCGACAGCCTGTACCAGGCCTCGCACGACGCCCTCACCGGGCTCAACAACCGCGCCGCCTTCATCGAGCACCTCGAGCAGAGCCTCGAGGTGCTGCAGCATCATCGCCAGCATTCGTTTCTGCTGCTGATCGACCTGGATCATTTCAAGACGGTCAACGACCTCCTGGGCCACGACATCGGCGACGAGTTGCTGAAAGCCGTGACCCGCGACTTCGCCAACACCCTGCCGCCGGGCCACCATCTCGCCCGTCTGGGCGGCGACGAGTTCGTGATCGTCGCCCCCGGAAAGGAAGACCGGCATACCTGCGAACGGGCGGCCCGGCGCCTGGCGCACTCGCTGCTGCGGGTGGTCAAGACGCCCTACATCATCCGCAATCATCACCTGCATGTCAGCGCCAGTATCGGCATCCGCCTGATCGAGCCGCACCCGGGGATCGACTCGCACCAGCTGGTTCGCGAGGCCGACATCGCCATGTACGAGGTGAAGGACCGCGGGCGCGACGGCGTGGTGGTGTTCAGCGACGAACTGTCGCGGGCGGTGGAACGGCACCTGCAGATCGAGCGCTGCCTGCATTTCGCGCTGCAGAACCGGGAGATCGAGGTGCTCTTCCAGCCGCAGCTCGACCGCGACGGCCGCATCCGCAGCGCCGAAAGCCTGATCCGCTGGAACAGCGCCGAACTGGGCCCGGTTTCCCCCGCGGAATTCATCCCGATCGCCGAGCAGACCGGCTTCATCAGCGAACTGGGCGACACCGTGATCGCTCGGGCCTTCCAGACCCTGCGCAACTGGGATCGCGCCGGCTTCCACCTGGAACAGCTCGCGATCAACATCAGCCCGCGCCAGCTGGTTCACCTGAATTTCGTGCAGCGCATGCAGGAGCTGATCGCGCGCCACCTGGGCCGTGAACACGCGCATCGCATCACACTGGAGATTACCGAACACGTCGTCGCCGAGGATACCGACCGCGTCGTGTACATCATGCAAGCCCTGCGCGACATGGGCCTGCGCTTCTCGATGGACGACTTCGGCACCGGGTTCTCGTCACTGAGCTACCTGAAGCGCCTGCCCTTCGACGAACTCAAGATCGATCGCAGCTTCGTGCGCCAGGTCGACCACGACCCCGGTGATCAGGCGATGGTGCGGACCATCTGCGACATCGCCCGGCAGTTCGAGCTGGAAGTCGTCGCGGAGGGGGTCGAGACCGAGGCCCAGTACCAGTGGCTGGCCACGCACGGGAACCTGCGCTTCCAGGGCTACCTGTTCGCCCGCCCCATGGAGGCCGGCGCCTTTCTCGACTATTGCCAGGGAATCCCGGCACCGAGCCGTGCGGTGGCACCGTCGACCGGAGGGTAGCGGCCCGGGATCAGGCGCCGCCGGTCGCGGCCGGCACCACCCAGAGCGTGAGCGACAGCAGGATCGCCGTCAGGCTTACCCCGATGATCGGCAGCATCATCACCCCGGCCAGCGCCTCGCGCCGAAACAGGCGCACGGCCATCCCGCCCAGCGTCAGCGTCCACCCGATCGCGACAAAGAACGCCAGGGCGTTGAGCTCCGCGCGCCACAGCAGGATGAGCGCCACCGGCAGCCCGAGATTCAGGATCACGACCCCCATCTCCTGGCTCCCCGCCGCCCGTCCGGCGGACAGGGCATAGGCGTACGCGGCCCAGACCATCAGCAGGCCGAAGCCGAGCGCACCCGCCGCGGGCGAACTGAGCGGGGCCCGCAGGATGGCCGCCCCGGCCGGTTCCAGCCCGACCCCCAGCGCAATGATCAGCAGCGCCACCCCCAGGCTGATGGCCAGCCAGAACCACAGGGTTCCGCGTTGCACATTCGGTTCCGTCATATCCTGGTCCTCGTCCTGTCGGTGGCTGCCTGACCTGCTGACCGCGCGCGTCCTTCAGGGTTCGCGTTGTCCGATCGCACCCTGGTTACGGCCCGGCCCCTGATTACCGGGCCAGCTGCCAGGCAATGGTCTCGCCCGCGCGCAGCGGTACGCCCGGGTCATGGCCGAAGAGTACTGCCTCGGGCACGGTCCAGGGTGAGCGTTCCAGCGTCAGGGTGTCGGTGTTGCGCGGCAGTTTGTAGAAATCGGGCCCGAAATGGCTGGCGAATCCCTCCAGACGATCCAGCGCATCCGCGGCGGCAAAGGCCTCCGCATACAGCTCGATGGCCGCATGCGCGGAATAGATTCCGGCGCAGCCACAGGCCGACTCCTTCGCGTGGCGCGGATGCGGCGCGCTGTCCGTGCCCAGGAAAAAGCGCGGATGGCCGCTGGTCGCGGCCTCCACCAGTGCCTTGCGATGGCGCTCGCGCTTCAGGATCGGCAGGCAGAAGTGATGCGGGCGCATCCCACCGGCAAACAGCGCATTGCGGTTGTAGAGCAGATGTTGCGGCGTGATGGTGGACGCGACATTGGCCGGCCCGTCCTGGATGAACTGCACGGCCGACTCGGTCGTGATGTGCTCCAGCACCACCCGCAGCTCCGGAAAGTCGCGGATCAAGGGCTCCAGGTGGCGCTCGATGAACACCGCCTCGCGATCGAAGATGTCCACGTCCGGATCCGTCACCTCGCCGTGGATCAACAGCGGCAGATCCACCCGCTGCATGGCCTCGAACACCGGGTAGCAGCGGCGGATATCCGTCACCCCGCTGGCCGCGTTGGTCGTGGCCCCGGCCGGGTACAGCTTCACCCCGTGCACAAAGCCGGAGGCCTTTGCCGCGTCGATCATGCCCGGGGTCGTGCCCTCGGTCAGATAGAGCGTCATCAGGGGCTCGAAATCGGCCTCCTCCGGCAACGCCGCCAGGATGCGGTCGCGGTACTCCGCCGCGGCCTCCAGCGTGGTCACCGGCGGCTTCAGGTTGGGCATGATGATCGCGCGCCGGAAGCGGCGCGCGGTATCCGGCAGCACCGACGCCAGCACATCGCCATCCCGCAGGTGCAGGTGCCAGTCGTCCGGTCGGGTCAGGGTCAGGCGGTTCATCCGTAGTTCCCTTCGCAGGGGCCCGCACGGTACGGGCCCGTCACAGTCATCAGTTATCAGGATAGCGCGGAGCGCAAGTCGGTCTCGGACCAGCCCTCCACCAGTAACGTCTTGTTACGCGAGTTCGCGCCTGCCACCACCCGCACAGCCGACTTCGGGCATGCCAGTTTCGCTTCCAGCAGCTCGATCACGGCCGCATTGGCGCGGCCCTTCTCCGGAGGCGCCTGGACCTGCAGCTTGAGGGCCTCCCCCATCCAGCCGGCCACCGCGTTGCGCTTGCTGCCCGGAGCGACCTTCACCTTCAGCCGCGCCATGCGAAACACTGAGCCATGTATACGCTCTACTCGGCGGGCCGCGTCGCCATGTAGGCACTGAACACGCCCAACTGCACATCCCGCTGCACGTCCTCGAACCCGACCGCGCGCAGGGTGTCCTGGATCTCTTCCGGCGGCACGCACTGGTCGATGGTGTCCCAGAAATAGCGCATCAACAGGTGGCCGTCGGGATCGCGGGTCAACACCTTGCCGACGAACGGCACGAAGTCCCGGAAATAGAAACGCGCCAACGCGAACTGGCGCCGGGTCCGTGGCCGCGAGACCTCCAGGATGGTGCAGCGACCGCCCGGCTTGAGCACGCGGAAATACTCGCTGAACAGTTCATGCAGATCCCGCACATGGCGCAGCCCGTAACCCATGTACAGGCGGTCGAACTGGCGGTCCGGCAGCGGCATCTGCTCGCCGAGGCTCTGGACGAAGGTCGCGTCCATCTTGGTGCGGGCGATGTCCATCATGCCCCGGCTCGGATCCACGCAGGTCAGATGGTCGTCGCCCACCACCTTCCGGATCTCCTGCGCGACCGGCCCCGTCCCGGTCGCCACATCCAGGACGTTCATCCCGGCCTTCAGGCCGGACTTCTTCAGCACGAAGCGGCGATAGGCCTGCCCCGTCCCGAAAAAACCGACCCGCAGGATGCGGTCATAGTACGGGGCCGTCCGGTCGAACAGGTCGTCGACGTAGGCGCGGCGGCTGCCCTCGTCCCCGTAGTAGTCCTTCAGGACCGGGTGCGGCTTCTTGGTCGTTGGCTGCATTGCGTATTCTCCCAGGCAGGGGACCAGGGGCCGACCAGACACGGCGGCCGACCCGATCCGGCGTCAGTTCGTCATGGCATTGCGAGCGCCTCGCACAGGCGCTCCGAGTACTGTCCCTCGATCTCCACCAGCAATTCCTCGCGACAGATGTCGCCATGCAGCAGAAGCCAGGGGATGTGGTGACCCAGGCGCGCACGCAGGTGGTTCTCGGCGGCGGGCGCATCCTCGGCGTGGCGCAGATAGACCTTGAGCAGCGAGAGCGCCTGCGGCGTTTCCGCTCGCACCGGGTGGTGGGTGGAGGCCTGCTCCAGCAAAGCCCCGATATTGTGCAGGCTCTCGTCAATCTGCGCCTCGAGATCCCCCACATGGCGGCTTTCATGGCCCACGATGCTGGCCGTGCCCGAAATGAACAGCTCGGCGGCCTGCGGGCCCGGCTGCCAGAGGCTGGCGCGGGCAAACGAGGGGCTGCGCGGCCCGTACTGCCGGGGGTAGCGGTAGGCACTGACCTGGCGCGGATTCTCGATGCGCGCCGCGGGCTCGCGCGTCGCAATGAAGTAGATCAGCAGGCCGTCGGAGTGCGTGCCGATCGCCGTGGCCGCCGGCAGGATGCGCTCGTACTCCGGCAAGGCCTCGAAGACCTGCGCACGCCCGCTGCAGAACCCGCGATAGCGCTCCTGCCCGTCGACCGGATCATTGATGGCCGGGAGGTAGTTCCAGACCCGCACCAGGTGGTCAAAGCCCAGCGCCCGACAACCGGACAGGATCTCGCGGTAGGCGCGTTCCGTCAGCGGTTCCGGGTCCGCGCGGGCATCCAGCGGCGCGTGCCAGCAGCCCACCAGGCAGTCGCGGCCGCGCAGGTAGGTCAGCGAGCCGTCTGCCCCTGTCTCCCCGCGTACGCCGTCCGGCAGCGACCAGCACTCCACCCAGTCCGTATCGCGGCCCAGCGGCTCCAGCCCCACGTGGATCTCCAGGCGTCCGGGCTTGCGCTCGACACCACAGGTGCGACCAAAACGAATCACCACGGACGCCGAGGCGCCGTCCGGATCCTGTGCTCGACGGTAGGTGACCGTCAGCGGGGCTTTGTCAGCGGATTCCATCATTCGGTGGGAGCGGGAGGCGCATCGCCTCTCTATCGGCATCCATTCCGGCCAGAACAGCGGCGCAGTCTACCAATCTCCCGCGCTGGAGACACGGTCTCCTGGCGGGCCGGGGCCCGCCAGAATGTCGCTGGGCTTCCGTCAGGGCTCGTCAAGCTCGATACCCGCGTCGGTCAGAAATCCCCGCAGGCCTTCGAGGTAGGCATCCCCGGTGGCCAGAAAGGCCTCGTTATGGCCGCCTTCCATCTCCAGCAGTCGAGCCTGCCCGGCGGCCGCGTACAGCCGTTCGGTGTGGGCAAACGGCACGATCTCGTCGTCCACGCTGTGGGCCAGCAGCAGCGGCGCGGTGATGGCCTCGATGCGGCTCAGGGTGTCGTATTCGTGGCGCAACAGGGCCCGCACCGGCAGCCACGGATAGTGGCGCGCTCCGAGATCCGCGGCCGAGGTAAAGGCCGATTCCAGGATCACCGCGCCCGGCTCCACCCCGGTGGCCAGATCCGCCGCCACCGCCGCCCCCAGGGAACGCCCGAACACCACGACCGAGTCGGGGGCGATCGAGCGCGCTTCCGTCAGGTACTCCCAGGCGGCGCGGGCATCCGCGTAGGTGCCCGCCTCGTCCGGGCGGCCCGCGCTGCGGCCATAGCCACGGTAGTCGATGATCAGGACGGCCAGTCCCAGTTCATGGAAGAGCTGCAGGGAGTGCAGTCGGTGGCTGATATTGCCGGCATTGCCATGCAGAAACAGCAAGACCGGCGACTCCTCGCCCTGCGGCGACGGCACGAACCAGCCATGCAGCCGCACCCCGTCGGCAGTCACCAATTCGACGTCTTCGTAGTCCAGTCCAATGCGTTCCGGCGTGCCGGTCAGGTTGCTGGAAGGCATGTAGACCAGACGGTCTTGGGTCACGAAGATCAACCCGGTCATCAGGGCGTATCCGAGCCCCGCGAGTCCCAGGATCTTGAACAGATTGGCCATATCCCGATCCTGACCGCCCAGTCGCCCCTGTGCAAGGCAAACACCGAGCGTGTGAAGCGCTCTCGCCCGTGCGCCCGGACCGGTACAATGCCCGCGAACGATCTGGCTGAAACGACCCTACCCCATGCGCCATTCGCTGCTTACCAATACGGATCTGCAGGGCCTCGACCGCGATGCGCTGCTGCGCCACTTCGCGGGCAGCCAGCCGCTGGACGATTCCACCGGCCAGCAACTGGCCGAGGCACTGGACCTGGCGCTGGAGGCGGTCGAGGCCGCCGGGCTCGAATCCCACCCGCTGGACGTGGCCGAGATCCTGCGCCACCTCAACGTGGACCGCCAGACGCTGATCGCAACCCTGCTGGTACCGGTCTATCTGGCGTCCCGGATCACCCCGGCTCGGATCGAGACGGACTTTGGTGCGGCCATCGCGCGTCTCACCACCAATGTCGCGGCCCTGGTGCGGCGCCGTTTCGAGGCGCCGGCGGGCCGGCCGGAACAGGCCGAGCGCCTGCGCCGCATGCTGATGGCGATGGTCGACGACGTACGCGCCGTGCTGATCAAACTGGCGTTCCGCGTGCAGCACCTGCGCCTGCTGGTACGCGAGCCGGATGACAGCGCCCGCGCCCTCGCGCAAGAGACCCTGGACGTCATCGCGCCCCTGGCCAACCGCCTGGGCGTCGGCCAGCTCAAGTGGGAGATGGAAGACCTCGCCCTGCGCATCCTGGAACCGGAGACCTATCGCGAGATCGCCAGAGGCCTGGAAGAAAACCGCACGGAAAGAGAGACCTATGTGGAAGCGTTTGCGCAGACTCTTAAGGACCGCCTGCGCGCCGAGGGCATCGAGGCACGGGTCTTCGGGCGGCCCAAGCACATCTACAGCATCTGGAAGAAGATGCAGCGCAAGCGGACCTCGCTGTCCGAGTTGTACGATCTGCGCGCCACCCGCGTGATCGTCGACCAGCTGGCCACCTGCTACACCGTACTTGGCATCGTCCACAACGACTGGCGCCACCTGCCCAGCGAATTCGACGACTACATCGCCAACCCCAAGGACAACGGCTACCAGTCACTGCACACGGCCGTGGTCGGACCGGAGGGCAAGGTCGTGGAGGTGCAGATCCGCACCCGCGAGATGGATGACTTCGCCGAACTGGGGGTCGCCGCCCACTGGCGCTACAAGGAAGGGGGGCGCGAGGATCAGGCCCTCAACCGCGCGATCAACAACCTGCGCCAACTGCTGGAGGCCGCCGACAACAACGACCAGAACCTGCTCGACGAGATCCAGAGCGAGCCCCTGCACCAGCGTGTCTTCGTCCTCACGCCCCAGGGCGAGGTGCTGGACCTCTCCCAGGGCGCCACCCCGCTGGATTTCGCCTACGCAGTGCATACCGAAGTCGGCCACCGCTGCCGCGGGGCCAAGGTCGACGGCCACATCGTCCCGCTCACCTACAAGCTGAAGTCCGGCGAGCGGGTCGAGGTCCTGACCACCCGGGAAGGCGGCCCCAGCCGCGACTGGCTGAATCCCAATCTTGGCTATCTCAACACCGCCCGCGCGCGCTCCAAGGTCCGCACCTGGTTCCGGCAGCAGCACCAGGAGGAACACCTGGCCACCGGCAAGCACCTGCTCGACCGCGAATGCCAGCGCCTGGGCTGCGGCCAGGACCTCAACCGCAGCGCCCTGGCCGAGGCCATGAAATACCAGACCTTCGACGAGCTGCTGGTCGCGCTGGGTGCCGGCGACATCACCACGGCCCAGATCGCCGGGCGCATCTCCCAGCAGATGCGCGAGACGCGCGGTCGGGAAAAGCCCGCCGCGCCGCCCGCGCCCCAGCGCCCGCGGCGCCATGACGGCGAGGCAAAAGAGGACGACATCAAGATCCGCGGCGTCGGCGGCCTGCTGACCACCCGGGCGCGCTGCTGCAACCCGCAGCCCGGAGACCCCATCATCGGCTTCATCACCCGCGGTGCCGGCGTCTCCGTCCACCGCAGCGACTGCGTGAACATCCTGCGCATGCCGGAGGAAAAGCGCGGCCGCCTGATCCCGGTCTCCTGGGGCGAAGAACCGGAACGCGAGGCCATCACCCTGGAGGTGGACGCCCATGACCGCCCCGGCCTGCTCGGCGAGGTCGGCAACGCCTTCTCCGAATGCGGCATCAACCTCCTGCGCGTGAACACCCAGACCAACCGCGAAGACCGCAGCGTCCGCATGGAACTGGAGGCGGAATACAGCGACCTCGGCGAACTCAGCAACCTCTTCGACCGCCTCCAGTCCCTCAGCAGCGTCCAGACCGTCCGCCGCCTCCCGCCCGCTGCCCCCACCAACGCGTAGCCCCGTAGGAGCCGCCTTGGCGGCGAAGCCCCCGCCAGAGTCCGACGCGGGCAGGGGCATTCGCCTGCAAGCAGGCTCCTACAGGAGATGCGAAACGGGCTGGGGCCTAACCCTCGGGCTGCCCCCGACCGGTGCGCATGGAATGTCGGCGGGTGGTCTCGTAGGCGTTGGTGCCCTTGCGACCGGATTTCAGTTCGCGGATCTGCTGCGCGACCTCGGTGCGGCGCTGATCCAGCTCCTGCACCGAACTTTCATAGAAGCGGCCAAGCTCCTCGAGCGCGGCGCGCAGTGCCGCCCCGGAGTCATCGCGAAGCGGCACCGGCTCCGGGCCGAAGGCCCGTTCAACCAGGCTGCGCGCCTGCCGATCCAGCTCCTGGAGCTCTTCCCAGTCCTCTTCAGCCACCGCGCGCGCCATATGGGCGCGGATCGCCTCGACGGCATCTTCGAGCGTGGCTTGCGAACCGGCCCCACTGTTCGAAGTGGCGGGACCGCTCATGGGTAAAGGCCGGACTCAAAAACCGCGCAAAGAGCCATGCAAGGCCTTCCGCTAACCGGCGCGGCGCTGGTCAGCCGGGATCTCGTCCCAGCCCGCCTTGATCTCGCGCAGCAGCTTGGCCACCTCGTCCAGGGCCGCGGGGTCATTCTGTGCGTTCGCCTCCAGCAAACGACGGCTCATGTATTCGTACAGGGCATCCAGATTTCCGGCCAGTTCGGCATTGTGCTTGTGGTCCAGCACGGCGCGCAGCGATTCGACGATATCGATCGCCTTGCCGATCTTCTCGCCCTTCAGGCCCACGTTACCCTGCTGCATCGCACCCTTGGCCACGGCAATCCGCTCCAGTGCGCCCTCGAAAAGCATCTGGATCAGCCGGTACGGGTCCGCTACCTGCGCCTCGGCCAGCGCGCCCGACTGCCGGTACTGGTTCACCGCTCGATTCATGCCCGGTCCGTACATGCGTTGCTCTCCGTTATCCGTTCGCCCCAGCGGCGCGACTATCGACGAGAATTGTTCTGGGCCAGCGGCATATTCGCCAGCTGCCCCATCAGGAAATCACCCGTGCTCTGCATCTGCGCCACGGCACTGTCCATCCGCGAGAACTGCCCGATCAGGCGCTGCTCCATACGTTCGAGACGGACCTCGAGGTCCTCACGCTGCTGCCCAATCCGCTCCAGGTCATTGCGCAGCCCGTCCGTACGCGCATTGATCAAACCTTCCGGCCCAATAAAGCTGTTGGTGACCTCCTGCATCCGGCCACCAACCTCGCGCACGATCTCGGTGACGCGGTCGAAACCATCCGTCTCCATCGCGCGGTCGAAACGCGCGCCGTCGAACGAGAGCGTCCCGTCGCGGTTGGAGACGATCCCCAGCTCCGCGAGGGTCTGGGCATTGGCGTCCGGCACCTGAGCCGGCTGAATGAGCGCATTACCGAGGCGGCTCCGAATCCCCCGTACCGTGCTGTCCCCCGTCAGGACCGAACCCTCTTCCGAGTCCGGATTGAACGAGGTCAGCTCACGGGTCTGGCCAACCAGGGCGTTATACGATTCGACAAAACCCTGCAAGGCCTCGCGCAGCTGGTCCTGGTCTTCGCGCACCGAAACGGTCACCGGCGACGCGGACGTCCCCCGCAGTTCGATGCTCAGGCCCTCGATCGTGTCGTCCAGCGTGTTCGTCGAGCTGGTCACGGTCAGCCCGTTGATCACGGCCACCGCATCGCGGGCCTCTTGCGTCGTTTCCAGGTTATCGCTGGCCAGGCGGCCAAGCCCCTCGTTGGTCGCCGCCGTATCACCGTTCACCGCGACCGAGATCGTGTTATCGGCACCCGTCTCCGTCGCGTTCAGGACCAGGCGCGCGCCACTGCCGTCATTCACGATGGAGGCCGTTACACCGCCCCCGGCCTCGTTGATCGCGTTGCGAACGTCCCGCAGGGTATCGCCTTCCTCCACGTCGATTGTGATGGCGTTCCCGCCGCCCACGCTGATCTCCAACTGACCGGCACCTACCTCGGCATCCCCGTCGGCGAACTGCCCCGCCGCGGTCGCCACACTTTGCGCCTGCGCCAGCTGATCCACCTGCAGCGAGAAATTGCCATTCGCCGCCGTGCCATCGGACGTCACGCTGGCCACACTGGAATCCGACACCTCTGCGGACTGGGACAACTCGAATCCAGCCAGCTGGCCCAGACTCCCACCCAGCTGCTCCACGCCGTTCGTAAGATTGCCGAATGCCGAGATCTGCGCCTCGATCCGACCTTCCCGGCGATCGAACCGCTGCTCCTTCGGGACGCGTTCGGCATTGATCAGGTCGCCCACGATCTGATTCAGATCCAGCCCCGAACCGACACCCAGTGAACTAATGGCCATGGTCTTTCTGCTCCTCGGCGCCCGGCGTCCCGGACCCTTTGCACGTGCGATATATCTATTTACGACAGCCTAGCCCAAAACTTGAGCCCGCCGCAGGAAAACCGCCTCAAAAAGGCATGCCCCCCAGACCTGCCGCGCCAAAGAAACCCCGTAATTGCGAGCGAAGCGAAGCAATCTCCGGTTGTGTGCGTCAAGTTGTGCAGAAGTGAGTCAGCCATGTTCGGTTGGTCGGTATGGCTCAGGCGGCCTCGGCCTGCCTCAGCAGGATTTTCTTGTGCTCTTTGAGCAGATCCATGTTCAGGTAGCGGTTGTCCTCCAGCCAGCCTTCGTGGATTTCGACGGCCAGGGCCCGTACCAGGCGTAGACAGCTGTGGGTGTTGGGGAAGATCCGGACCACCCGGGTCCGGCGGCGGATCTCCTCGTTCAGCCGCTCGAGCATGTTGGTGCTCTTCATGTGCTTGTG